>NZ_JAGYGU010000035.1:0-31407 GCF_018991255.1 Lactiplantibacillus sp. 30.2.29
CCCCAAGCAGTCCAACACGACCACTCAGAGGCAATTTTTACATCAAAAAATATTTAGATTAAGCTTCCAAACCAGTTGCGACTGATTCAGGGTAATTCTCACGAACGATGGCGGCACACCGCGCACAGAGCGTTGGGTAAGCATCGTCACTGCCGACATCCGTCTTGACCATCCGGCAACGGGCACAAACCTCGCCGTCAGCATGGCTAACTTTGATGGCAACCGTATCGCCAAAGGCTTCGGCATCAGCGGGTGCATCGCTTAATGCGTGCATATCAAGCGCTGAAACCATCAACATTTGCCGGACATTGGTGTTCAAACCGTCCAAGAAGTCTTGGGTATCCGCATCCACGTACAAGTCTAAGTGCGCTTCTAGGGATTTCCCAATCAGCTTGGCATCGCGAGCTTCTTCGAGGGCCTTCAAAACGTCACTCCGAAGATCCATGAACCGTGACCACTGAGCCGTTAATTCGGCACTATTGGCATAGTTTTGAACCGTTGGCATGTCGGTCAATTGCGCAAATTCTTCTGGTTCCTTCAAGAATGGCCAAATTTCTTCGGTCGTATGTGGCAACATTGGCGTAAAGAGCTTCGTCAAAGCAACCAGCACGTCGTAGAAGACCGTCTGCATCGAACGCCGTGAATGACTGTCTTCCGCATCAATATACATAATATCCTTCGCAATATCCAGGTAGAAGTTGGATAAATCAACCGTTAAGAAGTTGATCAACTTCTTGTAAATATCGAGGAAGTCATAGTGATCGTAATGATCTTTGATTTCAGCGACAAAGTCATTCAACCGGACAGCCATGTATTGGTCAACACTAGCTAAGTCTTCAAATGCGACCCGGTCCTTCTTCGGATCGAAGTCAGTCGTGTTGCCTAACATGAAGCGCACCGTATTCCGGAACTTCTTGTAAGCATCCGCGACTTGTTTGAAGCTTTCCATTGAGACCCGCACGTCTGAACTGGTATCAACGGAAGCGACCCACATCCGAACGATTTCAGCACCCATTTGCTTGATGACATCTGCAGGGGCAATCGTATTCCCCAGTGACTTACTCATCTTGCGACCCTTGTCATCCAAGGTAAAACCTTGTGATAAGACTTGCTTGTAAGGTGCATGACCAGAAACCGCCACACTAGTGATCAAACTTGAGTTGAACCAACCACGATATTGGTCGGAGCCTTCCAAATACAGGTCAGCAGGATATTTGAGGTATGGCCGTTCCGCTAAGACACCTTGGTGTGACGAACCGGAGTCGAACCAAACATCCATAATATCAGTTTCCTTCGTAAAGGTCCCCTTTGGTGAATGTTCATTCGTGTAGCCTTCTGGTAATAAGTCCTTGGCTTCACGTTCAAACCAAATGTTCGACCCGTACTTGCCGAATAAATCAGCCACGTGATTGATGGTTTCTTCGTCCATGATGGCCGTCCCATCTTCGGCATAGAAGATTGGGAGTGGCACACCCCAGACCCGTTGCCGTGAGATGACCCAGTCACCACGGTCACGAATCATGTTGTATAGCCGCTTCTTACCCCATTCTGGGAAGAATTGAACATCGTCCATCGACTTCAGAATTTCGTCACGCATGTCACCGACCGAAGCAAACCATTGTGGCGTTGCGCGGAAGATTATTGGCTTCTTAGTCCGCCAGTCGAAAGGATAACTATGTTCGTATGGCATGTACTTGAGCAACAAGCCGGCGTCCTTCAATTTGCCTAGCGCAATTTCGTTGGCATCGTCATAGAAGACACCCGCAAAGTCAGCACCAGCCTCTTCAGTCAGTACCCCTTTGTTGTCGACTGGGGCAAAGATTGGCAAACCGTATTTTTGACCGATCCGGTAGTCATCTTCCCCATAGCCAGGTGCGGTATGCACAAGACCAGTACCAGAATCCAAGGTAACGAAATCACCAAGCATCGTCAATAAGTTGCGGCTATGGTCAAATGGATGTTCACACAAGACGTTTTCGAGTTCAGCACCCTTGACCGTCTTGAGCACTTGAACATCTTCCCAGCCAAACCGTTCTGCATTTTCATCCAATAATTCGGCTGCCAACACGAACTTCCGGCTTTCACCAGCTGGTTGAACGACCACGTAATCAAAACTAGCGTCAACGGTGATCCCTTCAGAGGCTGGAATCGTCCATGGCGTCGTCGTCCAAACCACGAGGTAAGTATCGTCATCTAAGACACCCTTGCCGTCGATGACCCGTTCACCGTAGAAGGCAGATGGTGACGTTACGTCATGATATTCAACTTCGGCTTCTGCCAAGGCTGATTCAGAGGACCATGACCAGAAGACTGGCTTTTTGCCCCGATAAATCAGGTGGCGCTTAGCGAAGGCCCCGAAGACCCGCACTTGTGCGGCTTCAAATTCAGGCTTCAACGTTAAGTATGGGTTGTCCCATTCGCCGCTGACCCCTAACCGTTTGAATTCTTCGCGTTGGTGGTCAACTTGTTCTAAGGCATACTTGCGACAAAGTTCACGGAATTCATTATCCGACATCTTCTTGCGGTCGTAGCCAGCTTGTTTCAACTTTTGTTCGATTGGTAGGCCGTGGGTATCCCAACCAGGAACGTACGGTGCCCGGAAACCATTCATCGATTTATAACGAACAATGAAATCCTTCGTAATCTTATTTAAGGCGTGCCCCATGTGGATATCGCCGTTTGCGTATGGCGGGCCATCATGTAAGATAAAGCTTGGCTTACCTTCATTCAATTTTTGCCGTTGTTCATAGACTTTGTTTTCAGCCCAGAGGTTTTGCCGTTCAACTTCCTTGACCGGTAAGTTCCCACGCATTTTAAACTTGGTCTTACCGAGGTTTAATGTTTCTTTAACGCGCATACTCTCACTCCTTAAATTTTTTATCAAACAATCATTGGTTTGGAGACACAAAAAAACTCCGCCCAGCCAGGGACGAAGTTATCGTGGTACCACCCAATTTTAGAATTGTTTAGATTCTCTCTTAGCATGGATAACGTTCATGAGACGGTCACCCTTACTCGCTTCAGGGTAACGTTCGGAGATGATGGACAACTGTGAAGGGACGACCGCCTTTCCATTATCGGCAGCTCTCTGGGCGTATTCATCAGTGTTGACTGTTCTCCTCGACACATTCATGTGCTTTAATTGTCTGCAATGATCAGCGCTTAGTTAGCCGCGTTATCATCGTCAGGAAAAATAACCACCGTTTGTTGTGGGGCTTGATCCCCACCATCGGCAACTGGGGTTTCGCCACTCGTTGCTTCCGTAATTTCAACGGTTGCTTCTGAGTTTACGCTCGCATCCCCCGAGTTGTCAAGACTATCTTCCTTCAAAACGTGTTGAATTTCAGTATAGTCTGCGGTATTGGTCTCGCTAAGTAGTTGGTCCCAATCCTTGCTCTTAACCACTTCCAATTGTGATTCTAACATCACTTGGAGGCGTTGACGGAAGACCCGTGTTTGTTTCTTCAAATCGTCCGTTTCAACAGATAAGCGCTTGGCCTTTTGTGAAGCGTCGTCAATCATTTGGTTCGACTTGTCAGTGGCTTCACTGACAATGTCAGAAGCTTGCTTTTGGGCTTCCCGGGTAATGATGTCGGCTTCCTTCTTCGAGTTGGTCTTAACCTTGTCAGCAGCTTCTTGGGCCACTAAAATCGACTGGTTCAAAGAATCTTTTAATTCGTTGAAATACTTCAACTTGCCTTCACTCGCGTCTAAACGTTCTTGGAGGTCCTTATTTTGTTTTAAGGTAATTTGATAGTCTTTGATAATCTGTTCCAGAAAATCATTGACCTCATCAATATTGTAACCACGTAGTTTCGTTGAAAACTCTTTGTTATGAATGTCATCCGGACTTAACACCATTAGAATTCCTCCAATATTTATTTACTATGAATAATATTTAACGTTATTCGCAGTCGCGCCTTCTTGGTCTCACCACTGATTTCGGCGAGTCGCACGCGGCCATAGTGGTTCACACTAAGCATATCGAGTAGCGCCAGTTCATAATCGGCTTTAGGCAACTCTGCCCAGTTCAAGCGGACCTTGCCACCCTCGATCAATTCCTTAGCGTGATGCCGCGACAAGTTGAATGCGGCTTTGATGATACTATCCGCGCGTAGTGAGCTGACCGTCGTTGTGACAGGTTCCCAGTCATCTTCACGAGCAATTACTTCGGATCCTGCAACCGCCGTTAGATGCACTTTCGTCTTACCAAACCGATCAATCTGATCATTAAAGTAATCCGCCATCTCAGACTCACACACAAACTGCCAGTGCTCACCATCAGTGATAATATCACCAAAGACATCCCGCTCTACGCCGGCATTTGCCAACGTTCCCAGTATTTGACCATGTTTGAGCGTCGCAAACTTGACTGGGTAGACAATGTTGAATAATGTGATTTGAAAATCTGCGGTCTCGGGTTCGTAATATGGCGGATAAAATAAGATCCGCTGCAATTCTGCACCCTCAAAACCGCCATACGCGCGCATCCGTACATCATCCAGCTGGTTAGCCAGTGTCTGGGCAATGTACACTTGACGTGGGTTCAAAAACGCCGTTAAGATTGGTCGGTACTGGTCCGCAACTTGGCGGAGCCACCCCGTGACCTGTTCAATAAATGGGGCTTCACTATCGCGAAAATGTTGTTTTAGATTATCATTCACGATACTATCCTCGTTATCTTAATTTAATACGTCAAAAAGCTTAATAGGTAAAACAAGCCACTTTCAGCAAATTGGAGCACTAACAGCGCAATGATTGGTGAAAAATCCAACCCGGCAATTGCGGGAATGAAGCGCCGAAAAATACTGAGAAATGGTTCACAGATCTGTCCTAAAAATTGCCCGATGCGCGTATTATAGGCACCTGGGAACCAAGACATCAGAATGTAAACCACAATGGCTAATTGGTACAGTTGAAATAACCGACTAATAATCGTCACTAACAGAGGCCACTCACTCCTTATAATTTGCTGGAATCAAACTGACTAGTTGTGCTTCCTGACACTTCGTAGTTTTCTGGAATGCAAAGGAAAATCTCGTCGCCGATGCGTTCGATCTCGCCATTGATGGCAAAGACCGTCCCAGTCAGAAAATCAACGATCCGGCGTGCCATCTCATCATCCACGTGGTCAAAATTCACGATCACGGCTTGATTTTTAAGCAATTGGGTCGCAATTTCCTTAACATCCGAATAAATTTTCGGTTCGAATAAGGCGATTTTACTATTCACTGATTTACCACCTTGCATGGGAACAACTTTCGGTGTCGAACGCGTGTTGGTCGCTGGTTCAGTGGGGGCCGCCGCTTGTGAAGCTTGGGTCGGTTCCTCATACTGATCATCAGAATCTCCAACACCAAAAAAGTTACTAATGAATCCGGCCATATGCTTGCGCTCCCTTCACTGTCTTACTTACGCCGACGCTTGAAGAATGGTGGCGTATCTAGTGAATCACCACCGTTGTCATCCTTGCTGTCGTCAGCTTGTGAATTATCATTAAAAACATCAAAATCTGTCTTTTCAACGTTGTTAAATTCTTGACCATTGTTGACTGGCCGTGAATTGTTTGGTTCGCGCCGGATATCCCAGTTACCGAATGGATCGTCAGCTTGAGATTCACTTGGTTGAGCCGCTTCGCTAGTTGCGGGTTGGTCTGTTGAGTTGTTGCTAAACATCCCACCACGTTGTTGGCTAGCAGCAGTCCGAGTTGATTGGTTACCCAATTTGAGTTCCCGTTGCTTCTGGTCGATACCAGTCGCAATGACCGTCACCCGAACTTCATCGCCTAAGCTTTCATCAATCGACGTCCCAAAGATAATATTAACTTCGGTCGTTGCAGCTTGGCTCACGATGTCTGAAGCAGCTTGTGCTTCATATAAGGACATGTCGGGACCACCCGTGATGTTCAATAAGACTTGTTCGGCACCATCGATTGAAACTTCCAATAATGGTGATGAAATGGCTTGTTTCGTCGCATCGGCAGTCCGATTTTCGCCAGTGGCAGAACCGATTCCCATCAATGCGGAACCTTGGTTTTGCATGACCGTCTTGACATCCGCAAAGTCCAAGTTGACGTAGCCTGGTGAAGTAATCAAATCAGAGATCCCTTGAACCCCTTGACGTAAGACGTTATCGGCTTCTTGGAAGGCTTCCATCATTGGGGTCTTCTTATCAACGATTTCAAGCAAGCGGTTATTGGCAATGACGATCAACGTATCGACGTTGTCCTTCATTTGGGCAATCCCTTCCGCCGCATTGCGTGCCCGCTTCGGGCCTTCAAACGTAAATGGACGTGTAACCACACCAACTGTTAAAGCGCCTGAATCCTTAGCGATTTTAGCCACTACGGGTGCAGCACCGTTACCAGTACCACCGCCCATTCCGGCAGTGACGAAGACCATGTCAGCGCCCTGTAAGGCTTCCGTCAAGGCTTCTTCACTTTCTTGTGCTGCTTTGGAACCAACATCAGGATTGGAACCAGCGCCAAGTCCTCGTGTTAATTTCGGTCCAAGCTGAATCTTAGTCTCAGCATTGGATGTTTGTAATGCTTGTACATCGGTGTTTGCAACGATAAATTCGACGCCCTTGACGTCTTCTGCAATCATCCGGTTAACGGCGTTTCCACCACCGCCACCGACACCAATGACTTTAATATTAGCCCCTGAGTTCTGGGTTGAATCTAAAGAAAATTCCATGTTTTTTCCTCCGTCATTTCTATCCGATTATTAATCAAAGAAGTGGTTGAAGAAGCCCTTGACCCGTTCAACGGTCCCCTTATGATTTGGATCAGCCTGTTTCGGTTGCTCCTGTTTAACTGGCTGTTTTTTAGTTGTTTGTTTCGGTTGTGGCGCGGTTGGTTCTGGTGCTGGTGTTACTTCTGAGAATTCTCGAGCAACACTCGCACGAGTATCTCCCGTCAAGGCACTCTTCACGAGCAACGTGACATCACTTAAAGCCGCTTGGTATTTGATAACAGCTAACGCTTCATCAAATGACGGATGCCTTAAGCCCATTTGGTTAGGTGTGAAGACCCGGACCCGCGTGCCAAAACGCTGTGAAGCAAGGTCCGTAATGCCAGGGATCGCGGCAACACCACCTGTTAACACGATGCCACCTGGCAATTCCAGAGCCCGAATCTCATCCAGATGTTGTTTGACCTTGTCAAAAATCTGATCAAGCCGCGCTTCGATGATTTCTGCTAAGTATTGCTCACTGATTTGTTCGGGGGTACTCTGCCCAACAACATCGACTGGAAATAGCTCATCATCCGAGGCCTGCTGAGCATCGGCATAGCCATAGTCTCGTTTGAGTTTTTCGGCATTTTCAATCGACGTATTCAAAACGACTGAGATATCCTTCGTAATATACTGGCCGCCTTCTTGATCAACATAAGTATATTTGAGTTGGTGATCATGGATGACCGCAGCGGTCGTTTGACCACCACCCATATCAACGATGATTGAACCAAAATCCTGTTCACCATCATTCAACACGAGTGAGCTCAACGCTAAGGGGGCAATCACGATTTGTTCAATCTGAAGGCCGGCCTTTTCGAGTGCCTTACGGGTGTTGTGAATGATCGTTTTCGGACCAGTAAACAGTGTCCCGTGCATTTCAAGCCGGACACCGACCATTCCGCGTGGATCCTTGATGCCATCAAAGCCATCAACGACGAATTCTTCTGGAATGACATCTAAGACTTCCCGTTCTGGTGGCAAGCTTTGAACTAATGCGGCCGCCGCAACGTTTTGGACATCTTCATTATTAATTTCTTTGGATTCATCCGCGACAGCAATCATGCCACGGCAACGTTCAATTTTGACCAGGTTAGCGGGAACTCCCGCAATCACCTTTTTTATTTCGATACTTGCTTTTTCTTCAGCTTGGCGTACTGCTGATCGAATCGTTTCGGCCGCCTTGTCAATATCGACAATGACCCCACGACTTAAACCATTAGAACGTGCGCTTCCCACACCAATAACGTTCATTTGCCCTTTAACACGTTCAGCAACAATGACTTTTATTGAGGTGGTCCCTATATCAAGTCCGACATAAATTCCTGAATTATCCATAATAGAGGAACCTCCTAGTAATTTACATAAATATTCAAGGATTCGCTGACATATCCAGTTAATCCCTAGTTTACCATATCCTAAGCGCTTTTAAAAAGGTCACACTTAGCATTCTATCAATTATTCTGATTCTTGAACGGATAGGAGTAAGCTCCCACCTCAAGATTGATGACACCCTTGGACTTCATCTTGGCTGAAATCCCCGGATAATAGGCCATCTTGCTAGCAAAAGTACTGATGGTCGCATACACTTCATTGCCATCATTCATATACAAGTGGACCCGTTCCGGATTCGATTTGTTCGGTGCAAACTTGATTTCAGAGATATTATGTTTGACCGCGGATGATAACTTCGCGTATTGGGCAATCATTTTCTCAAGCCGCTGACCACTCTTGAAATTGGCATAGATCGGCGAACCACCACCGGGCTGCGAATAAGTGCCCTTTAAAATCAACCCGTTCTCCAAGATGCGCCGGTAGTGTTGACCGGTTGATAGATAACCAGCGATGCGAATCTCTTTGACCGTCACTCGTACCCGATTATAACCAACTAACTGCGTGGTTACCTTGCCAATCTGAGGTTGCGCGTGGCGGGCGCGTTTGGTCGTCTGTTGATCATGACCAATCACGGACCAAAGTGCGACGCCAGTATCGATCTTAGTGGCCGTTTTGACCTGAGCTGTCGTTAGCTGGTTGGTCCCACGAACTGTGACCGCTTGAACATGGCTTAGTGGTGAGATAAAGTAGCCGGCAACCGCCGCACCAACTAAAAAGATACTCATCAGAATCGCGACCCGCTTGAACAGTAGCCGCCGCCGCTGCGTTTTCAGCTTGGGCAACTTATCACCGATTCGGAGTCGTTTACCCGACCACCGATGATGGCGCTTCTGTTCGGCACGTTGGTTCTCGGCCGCTTCACGCTGAAACCGTTCCCATGGGGTGAGCTGCTCCGGGTGCTCGCGTTCTTTCGGCTTTTTACGGAAAATGGCCATCACACCCACCCTTTCACTCTAATCTCAGTGCGACTTAACGACTGATTCTAAAACATGTAATAATTGGTCCGCTGCATCTGGCATCCCAAGCTTCTTGGCATTTGCTGCCATGGCTTCACGGTGCGTGCTGCTCTGCAATAATCGATCCAAAGCTGCGACCAGTGTTGCCCCGGTCAAGTCCGATTCTTTAATCAGTTCAGCAGCACCCGCATTAACAAGGCTCTGAGCATTCTTAGTTTGATGGTCGTTCGTCACGTATGGGCTTGGCACCAAAATCGATGGAATGCCCAACGCCGTAATTTCCGCAATACTGGTTGCGCCGGCCCGGCCAAGAATCACGGCTACCTCAGGCAAAATCGCAGGCATATTTTTGATATACGGTACGATTTTAACATTCGGTGCCAAGGCTGTCGCGGACAAGCCATCCTTAATCTTGTCATAATGAACCTGACCCGTTACGAAGAGCGTCTGATAATCGCGCTTGTCCAGCTCAGGTAGGGCTTCAACGGCCGCAGCATTGATCCGTGCGGCCCCCCGACTACCTCCAAAAATCAAAGCCGTCGGAATTTCAGGATCTAACTCAAACTGGGCCAACGCACCAGTCTTCTTGATATTCGCGACTTGTTGGGCGCGGGGGTTACCCGTCATGACCACTTTTTGCTCTGGAAATTGTGACCGGGCACTCTCAAACGAAATCGCAATTTTGTCGACGAAGCGACTCAAAAACTTATTCGTCACCCCGACCACGGAGTTTTGTTCGTGAATGACCGTTGGAATATGCATTTGGCTGGCCGCAAATACGACAGCCCCACTGACATAACCCCCAGTACCAACCACGACATCCGGTTTAAACGCCTTGATATATTTGCGAGCCGTGACCACACTCTTTAAGAACAGGTAGACCGTCTTCACATTTTGTAAGGATAACGACCGTTTGAAGCCTTGAATCTTGATCGTTTTAAAATCAATCCCGCGTTCGGGCACGATTCGGCTTTCCAGTCCGCGATGAGTTCCAACGAACTGTACTTGAGCTTCTGGATCGTGTGCTTTAAGCGCGTCGATCAGCGCCAAGGCGGGGTAGATGTGACCACCAGTTCCACCGCCAGAAATCATTAGTCGCATTAGTTTTCTTCCGCCTTTCCGGTTAATTGTTCGATGGCCTTGATAAAACGGTCACCGCGAACTTCAAAGTTAGGATACTGATCCCAGCTCGCACAAGCTGGTGAGAGCATGATAATGTCGTTGGCTTGACTGTGTTCCCAAGCAATCGGTACGGCAGTTTCACAATTATCGGTAAAGACAATGTCGTCGATACCGGCTAATTTACCAGCGTCCGCCACTTTTTGAGCCGTTTCACCAAAGACGATTAACGTCTTAACGTGTTCTTTCAAAGCTGGTGCTAGTTTTTCAAACGTATTGCCCCGGTCCAACCCACCGGCCAGTAGAATCACTGGTTGGTCAAACCCTTTGAGGGCCATTTCAGTCGAAACTAAGTTAGTTGCTTTGGAATCATTGTAGAATTGCCGATTTTGATACGTTTCCACGTATTGGGTCCGATGCCGAACACCTGAGAAAGTCTTCAATACTTGCACGATACCGGCCGTTGGCACCGCTTGGAGCTTGGCAACCGTAATTGCAGCCAATGCGTTCTCAACGTTGTGGTCGCCCGGAATCCGAATATCGGCTGCATCCATGATATACTCATCCTTAAAATACAGCTTACCATTTTCTTCGTAGGCACCAGCTTTCGTGTTCGCTTGCCGTGAGAATGGGACCACCTGTGCAGCTGACTGCTTGCTGAGTTCACGCCATTCTTCACTATCCCAGTTGATGACGAAATAGTCATCTGGCGTTTGGTTCATCGTAATCCGCATTTTGGCCTTAACGTAGTTCTCACGTGAACCGTGATAATCCAAATGGGTCGAATAAATATTCGTGATGACCGCAATATGTGGGTGTAAGGTCCGAATCCCACAGAGCATAAAACTCGAAAGCTCCGTGACCATTGTGTCAGCCGCAGTCGCTTTTTGGGCGATTGCCGAAGCTGGCACCCCAATATTACCTGCCACGTAGGCCTTACCAGCATCCGCGCGCTGGTTTAACATCATGGTGATCATGGTTGTGGTGGTCGTCTTACCATTGGTTCCGGTCACACCGATCAATTCACCTTCCAAAATTTGGGAAGCAAGTTCCACCTCAGTAATGACCGGAATCCCCTTGGCCAAAGCACCACTGACGATTGGGTTAGAATACGGAATACCTGGATTTTTGACAACGACCTTAAAATCCTCATCCAGTAATGACAGTGGATGGCCTCCCGTAATCACTTTGATACCGTCGCTCAATAGTTCCTGGGCGTCCGGATTATCATCAAATTCCTTTTTATCGTTAACGGTCACAAACGCGCCTAATTTGTGAAGCAATCGTGCGGCGTTCACCCCACTCTTTGCTAACCCTAGAACCAAAACTTTTTGGTTACGATACTGCTCAACCGACTTCATAAACCAAGATCTCCCTGTATTGTTTATAGATACTACTTAATCAACTTATTTATGTTACCACTCGACCAAGCGTTGGTCAGTAGTTGTTTGCCCAACAGACTGTCAGCCACTAGTCCCGTCACATAATTTGCGGCCAACTTTGCGCCATCACTTGATGCAGATGACGATTCAACGGGAACTAGCTGTATTCACTTTAACGAAGATATGTGCTGACGACCACTGGATAAACTGGGTAAAATTGGCCCGCAAAATACAATTATGTACGGTTGACTAGGAGTTATTTCCTAATCAACCCATTAAATGACTTTAAATTAAACGATGCTTGCAACACTAATAATCGCTGCAACTAAACCGACTGACCAAAAGACAATGTCAATCTTCCATTCGCTCCAGCCCTTCATTTCGAAGTGGTGGTGAATCGGACTCATTAAGAAGATCCGCTTACCAGTCAACTTGAACGAAGCGACTTGTAAGATAACTGAAGCTGTCTCAATCACGAAGATAATCCCAATCAGTAACAAGGATAATTCATGGTGCAACAGAATTGAAACCGCGGCTAATGCACCACCGAGGGCCAAGGACCCCATGTCACCCATGAAAATTTTGGCTGGTTTGTGATTATAAACGAAGAAGCCCAGTAACGAACCGACAACGGCTAAACAGAAGAGCATCACGTTGTACTGGTGTTGGGCATGCGCAATGATGGCATACGCCCCAAAGGCAATCGTCGCCTGACCAGCAACTAATCCATCCAAGCCATCGGTCAGATTGACGGCGTTGGAGAAACCGACTAACCAGATGATGACAAAAATCATGTACCAGATGCCCAGTGACCAGTCACCAAGACCCGGAATACGTAGGGCCATTGGCAAGTGTTCGTGTTGATAAACGACCGTCAAAATGACAGCACCGACAATTTGGCCTAATAACTTTTGCCAAGCTTTCAAGCCTTCATTTTGTTTCCGCCATAACTTGATACTGTCATCCCAGAACCCTAAGGCCCCGTAGAGCACGAGAATGAATAACAGAATCCAAGTCGTCGGTTGCAGCTGGTGTTGCCATAACCCGACCCAGAAGGTGGTGATCAGAATCGCCACGATGAATAGCAAGCCACCCATTGTTGGTGTTCCTGATTTTTTCTCATGCCACTTCGGCCCTTCTTCGCGAATCATCTGGCCCTCTTTACGAGCGCGGAAATACCGAATCAATGACGGCATCAACGCGAATACAATTATAAAACCGCTGACTAGGGTTGCACCCCACACTAATAAACTCACAACAATTCTCCATTCTAAGACTTGATTACCTACTTCAATGTCACACTAATCGCTTGTTTGGCTTCAATCGGGTTGCCGGCCGTCACACTCTGCGTCTTGACATAACCGGTCCCACTTGTCGTGAGTTTGATACCCGTTAAGGTTGCAAAATCAGCCACTTCACTGGCAGACCAACCAGATAAGTTCGGCATATACATCTGACCGTTCGTCACTAAGATGACCCGTTGACCACTTGAGACGACCGTGCCTGATGAAATCGACTGCTTGACCACACGGCTCCCTTTACCGACGACCACCACGTCTAAGCCCTGTTTCTTGGCAGCTTTTTCGGCTGCACTAGTCGACTGACTGGTCAAATCTTTCATCTTGACCGTTGTGGCCGTGGTTTCGCTGGCTTTTTGTTCTTCCAACGCACGTTTCATGACCGTGTCAAAAATCTCAGCCATGTCTTCTTCTGCGGAACTACCGTTAAGTGTCGGCTGCTTCATCGTAATGTACATAATGTACTTCGGATTCTTTGCCGGCGCCATCCCAACAACGGAATACAAGTAAGTATTATCACCTTGCTCGTAGGTACTCCCGTTGCTGACTTGGGCCGTACCAGTCTTAGCAGCGATTCGATAACCCTTGATTTTGTAGGCCGTCCCGGTCCCATATGACTTGTAGACCACGTCTTGCATATGGTCAAGGACCTTGCTGGCCGTCTTCGAACTGATTGGTTGGCTGACGACCTTCTTTTTGCCCTTATAAACTGTTTTGCCAGTATTCGGATTAGTGATCTTTGAAATAAAGTATGGCTGTAACATCTTACCATGATTAGCGATGGCTGTGAATCCACGTAGCATTTGCATCGCCGTGACCTGAATCCCTTGTCCAAACGCTGTATCTGCTTGTTCGATTGGATACGTGAACTGAATCGACCCACTCTGTTCGTTAGCGAGGCCACTATTCGTACTCTCACGCAAACCAAAACGCTTGATGTATTTCAGCCAAGTCTTGGCACCCATCGTCTGTTCGAGTTGGGCCATCGCGGTGTTACTGGAAAGGGCAAATCCCTTAGCATAGGTGATGTTCCCCCAACCATTGGTGTTCCAGTCCGGCACCGTGCTCTTGCCAATCTTATATTCACCCGTTGGCACCGTCACGTTGGCGTTATACTTGCCACTATCAATGGCCGCCGCCATGGTGAAGACCTTCATCGTGGACCCTGGTTCGTAAGTATCTTCAACGAGCAAGTTTCGCCACATTTTAGATAAGCCGGACTTAGTTTGCGCATTGAAAGTTGGCCGTTGGGTCGTGGCAAGAATCGCCCCCGTTTTGGCATTCATCAGCGTTGCGGTCATTGACTTTGGCGATACCTTGGAATTAATCTCTGAAACCTTGGTCTCGAGCAATGTTTGCAGCTTGGAATCGATCGTCGTATAGACGTTATCGCCATCCTTCGCCTTTTTACCCGTCTCGGTCGTGCCTTGATAGCCACTCTTGGTGACCGTCTTACGGCCGTCCGTGCCGGATAACTGCTTATTGAACGCTAACTCAATCCCCATCGAACCCGTCAAGCGGGTCTTATCCGTCCCTTTTTGTGACTTCGACGTGGTCAAGCCAATCAGTTGCGAGGCAAAGGTGCCGTTTGGATAGAGCCGTGCTTCTGATTCAATAAAGTGCAATCCGGGGACGTTCTGCGCGTCAATCTTCTCCTTGGTCGTTAACGAGATGTTTTTACCCGCAGTCCCAAACTCGATTTGGAACTTACCGGCACCCTTTTGTAGCGTTGCGAGTGCCTTTTTGTAACTAATTGGTAAATATTTGGAAAGTACCTTGGCAGCCTTGACGTTGTTTTTGACGTACAATGCCTTACCACTCGCACTCCGTTGGTTTTTGGCCATGATCGCATAAATCGTATAGGTACTCGTATCCTCAGCGATTGGATCACCGTTCGCCGTATAAATCGTGCCGCGTTTGGCCGTGATGGTTTGATCCTCGGTATATAACTTCTTGGTTGCCTCAACCAAATTAACACCGTTCACGTGGCGCACGATCGCAATATATGAAAAACGAATGACCAAAACGCCAAAGACGGCAATCGCACCGAAAAATAGCCATTGGCCAAAGATTCTACGATTTTGTTTTGGTGTCCGTTTCGAAGTCATTCGTTGTTTGTTCTTATTCATTTGTAAACATTCCTTATGCTACCGTTGTTGAGCGATAACCCGTACTGCTTAGCAATTTTATTTAAACGGCTTCGACTGGAAAGTTCACTGATTTCTTGGGCGGCCGACGTATTCTTCGCCTGCACCTTCGACACTTTCTCCTGCACCGTCTGTAATTCACTTTCAGCGTTAGTCGCCGTAATGTTGGTCGACACTAACATAATGGCTAAACTGAACACCACCAAACTCAAACCAACACATAATACTTTTTCGAACATTGAGAATGCAACGCGCTGCGTCTTGATCGACGGGTTGGGGGTTGCAACAGTTGTCGTCTTATGTACCGGGGTGGTTGCGCCAGGAGTCTGTTGCGGCAGCTCCCGCGCTAATCCATTTTGGGCCATGTTAATCACTCCTTTAATCAATCCTTAATATTAGTTATTCGTCATCTTAATCCGTTCGATGGCACGTAGCTTGGCGCTGTGCGCGCGTCGATTGGCCGCAATCTCGTCAGCACTAGGTAAAATCGGCTTGCGACTGACGAGTTGGTAATCTGGTTGCATCTCAGCGGGAATCACTGGCAAACCAGGTGGTAGTTCCGGTAACGCACTGTGTTCTTTGAAAATCGTCTTGACTAACCGATCCTCCAACGACTGGAACGTAATCACGCTGACCCGTCCGTGGACGTTAATCAAATCAACCGCCTGTTCCAAAGAGGTCTCGAGGACGCCAAGTTCATTATTGACCGCAATGCGAATCGCTTGAAAGACTCGTTTGGCCGGATGTCCACCGGTTCGGCGCGCACGTGCTGGAATGGCATTTTTAATTATTTCAACTAACTGGCCAGTCGTCTCGATCGGTTGCACGGCGCGTTCACGCTCAATCATCCGTGCGACTTGCTTGGAGAACTTCTCCTCACCATAGCGGTAGAAAATCCGCACCAAGTCGGCATATGGCCAGGTGTTGACCACCGTTTTGGCCGTCAATGCCTGGCTCTGATCCATCCGCATATCTAAGGGTGCATCATAACGGTAAGAGAACCCGCGGGAGGCGTCATCAAATTGTGGTGACGAGACCCCTAAGTCATAAACAATGCCGTCCACGTGGTCCACGCCTTGTTCGGCAAGCGCCGACTTTAAATTAGCGAAGTTATTCTTGATAAACGTGACCTGACCACGTTCTAAATACTCTGCTAAGTTCGACTGATTGTAGTCGATCGCCGTCTGATCCTGGTCAAAACTGTAGAGATGTCCGTCCGGTCCGAGCTGTTGCAAAATCTCTCGAGAATGGCCACCCCCACCTAACGTGCAGTCGACGTAGATCCCATCTGGTCGGACGTTCAGTGCCGCAATTGCTTCGTGTAAAAGTACCGTTGTATGTTCAAATGTCGCCACGCGTACGCCTCCTTTCAATCTATTCTAAAAGTCAATCAAATTCTCTGCCAAATCATCGAAGTTCGCTTCCGTCTCAGTCTCAAACTGTTGCCACTGTTCAGCACCCCAGATTTCAAACCGATCAGAAACCCCCACGATGACACACTGTTTCTCTAATTTGGCATACTGTCGCAACGTGGTTGGAATCATCACCCGCCCCTGCTTGTCTAATTCACACTCAGCTGCTGCTGCGTAGAAAAAACGGACAAACGCCCGGGCGTCCTTGCGTGTTAACGGTAAATCATCCAACTGTGCTTGCAGTGTTGCCCACCGTGCGGCTGGATAACCGAAAATACAGCCATCCATCCCACGGGTAATTACAAATGAATCGCCAAGTAACTCGCGAAACTTGGCGGGAATGATTAGCCGACCCTTAGCATCCAAGGCGTGCTCAAATTCTCCGAAAAACATCTTAGACGCCACGGCCAATCAACCCCTTTCATTAATCATAATTTAAGTCTACCACACCCCCCCACTTCCTACCACATCGTTTTGTTACTTTTCCAAATTGTTAACAAAATGTCAAAAAAAGCCCCACCTAACGTTGCTTTCGTTAGGTGGGGCTTAGTGGGGGAACTTTTTTCATTGTAAAAAGAAATGGCTGCCCAGTGCGAGCAAATAGACGACTAGCGTTAACAATTCCGTCCCGCGCCAAAACAGCTTGAAGAAGCGCCAGTATAGGATTTCTCCGCGTTCAACTGCCTCGATGATCGTCAAACCAATACCCAAAATCATCAGCGATAGGACTTCATAGGGCGCTAGCGAACTATCCGTTGCTTGTAAGGTTAGATAATGGGTGAACACCATTAAAAATGGGGGCCAAAAATCCATTAATCTTAATCCGTGCGGCCAAAAACGGTGCAATACTCGTTTCAGCACTAAAATCACGGCTGAAACGGCCGCTAATAAAATCAATTGTCCGTACCAGGTGGTCCATAAATCACGCATGTCCGTTCTTGCCTCCCCCATCAATGTCAGAATTGATTATAGCCATTATTGTTTAACTTTTCAATCATTCTAAACAGCCCTATAATAAGCTTAAATGTTTCATAGGAGGGATGACCGTTGCTACAATACTTCGCGACCGGCAAAAATGGCCTACTGACTACCCCTGACCATCAGCAAGATACGTCATATTGGATCAACGTTGAACGGCCAACGATTGATGAAATCGACCAACTCGTTGACCAATTCGACTTACCACGCGACTACTTAACGGCTGTCTTAGACGACGCCGAAGTTTCGCGCACCGAACAACTGAGCGCGACTGACGATGACCAACCAGTACTGATCGTGATGCAGTACCCCAAGTTAACGACGAGCGATCTAGGCTACTTAGAATTTCAAGTCTATCCATTTGCATTGATTTTAGTCGACCAAGTCGTGCTCACCGTCAGTAATTATTCAGCCAGCTTCATTCAAGATTTCGTGATGGACCCTGAATCATCGAAACTCAGCCTAGATAATCATGAAGATTTCGTACTTGCCATTATGTGGTACATCGAACACAGCTTCGTGACTGCCCTGAACTTGATCAATAAACGGACTACGACCCTTGAATCTCACTTGAACCAAGCGACCCACAACGCAGAGCTCTTTCGAATCATGTCTTACCAAAAATCACTGATTCGCTTCAAGGCCGCCCTGCAACAAAACGGCCCGACCCTCGATGCCATTGAATCTTCAGTGGGCTACTTCACGGCCGCTCATCATCAGTCATTGACGGCTGATATTAAAATTGAGACCCAGCAAGCGCGTGATATGACCGACACGACCAATCAAATTCTGCAGCAATACAGCCAGCTCGTTGGCTCAGTGATTTCCAATAACCTGAACGATGTTATGAAATTTTTAACCTCTTTGACCATGGTCCTCACAATTCCAACGATTATCGGCGGCATCTACGGGATGAACGTCAAGCTGCCCGGTGCGAGCCTCGTCCACGCCTTTACCTGGATCATGGCAGGCACCATCGTCCTGTGTATCATTAGTATTGAATATTTACGAAATCATGACTATTTTTAATTTCAATTGAAAAAAAGTTGATTCCACGTTAAACTATGAAAGAATTACTCGAAAAGTGTGGTGCATACAAACAACATGAAGAAGAAATCAACCTTCCAAAAGATTACCATGGTCGTTATCTGGTTAATGATTATTTCAACAATTGGATCATTAGTTCTCACCGCCCTTTCTGGGTTGGGCTTACTGACCTTTTAATCAAGTCCAATTAACGGCTGCTATTCTCACAATCCTGTCAGTCCCACCGGTTGCCACGCGCATCATGGGGCTGATTTTTTTGTGCGGATTTCTTTATGACAGATGGAAATTCAAAGTCAAGAGCGGCCAGCTGAAAACCGCTGGAAACAGGACCATCAACTAGATTGCTGTTCGTCTGCCAGGGACGCGCCTTATTCCGCCTTCCGGGGCCGGCTGACAATTGCTGGAGCGCAGCCGACATCGATTTGAACTCACGCGGAAGACCACTGCGCAATTTCAAATTCGAGTCTTATTCTAAGCCGGAAGCAACCCACTTCCGACTAAGAATAATTTGGCTACTGAGCATTGCCAGCCAGCCCCTCCAGTCGGGAATCCGCTCGAATGGCGGATGAACGGCCACCCATCTGGGTACAATCGACCGCTGAATATTAGATGACTGGTCCTTCAGGCAAAGTTTAATCGGTATCGATGATGATTGATGACATTTAAATGCAGAAAAGATTGCCTGAATATTATTGATTAATTTCAATGGCACTAGTTTCAACGGACACTATTCACTATTCTTGAATTTAGTCGATAAAATTACCTTCATTTATAATTCGAGACTCGGCTACCTTTGGCAACTAGGGAAAATACAGACAAGTTCCGTGAAGCCGCTGAATTGAAAAGTTAAAACATGGGTAAGGGAGTTTTGCTATCTTTAGTAACCAGTCTGACAATTGACTATCAAAATGACCGTATGCTAAGAGCCAACGATTAATCCAACAAAAAGTTGAGTCCGCACATGAAAAATCAACTACATAATGTGTGTCTAGCATTAAATTTCTGTCCACTTCAACTCTGATGCCGATTATTTTAGCAACTTACCGCTGTCTCATCGCAAACTTAAGACTACAAAAAAATCAGATGAACAGCCCCTAACAGGATTGCTCATCTGATTTAGTTTTAACGCTTATTGCTAAATTTAGACATTAGCCAACTGACTATGGTGTTTCACTAGTTGGTGCCTCGTCCGCCGTTTTTTGACGGTAGACCTTACGTGGTTTACTGCCCTCGGACGGTCCAACCACACCACGCTCTTCCATCTCATCGACGATCCGAGCAGCGCGGTTATAACCGATTCGGAAGCGGCGCTGTAACATTGACACGCTCGCTGACTGCTGCTCGGTGACTAATTCGACCGCGTCCGCATAATATTCATCTTCACCATCACGCGGATCACCAGAACCACCAGCATCCGTCTCATCATCTTTGACTAACATACTGTCGTCATAATCAGCGGTCTGTTGCGACTTGATAAAGTTGACGATGGCTTCAACGTCACTATCTGAAATATAAGCGCCCTGTACCCGCAATGGTTTGTTCATCCCCATTGGCTGGTAGAGCATATCCCCACGGCCCAGCAACTTTTCAGCGCCATTGGTATCAATAATGGTTCGGGAATCGGTCCCACTCGAAACGGCAAACGCCATTCGGGATGGCACGTTGGCTTTGATCAAACCGGTAATGACATCCACTGAAGGCCGTTGCGTGGCCAAAATCATGTGAATTCCGGCGGCCCGAGCCATCTGACCCAAGCGAATGATGGCATCTTCAACTTCACTCGAAGTCACCATCATCAAGTCTGCTAATTCATCGACGACGACAACGATATACGGCAAGACTGGCCGATTTTGGCCATCCGCTGCATTTTGTTGCCGGATATACTGGTTATACCCTTGCATATTGCGTTGTTTAGAATCCGCAAACAGTTCGTAACGCCGCTCCATTTCAGCAACCACTTTATGCAAGGCCCGAGCCGCTTTTTTGGGCTCAGTTACGACTGGTGTCAACAGATGTGGAATCCCGTTGTACACCCCTAATTCCACCTTTTTCGGGTCAATCAGCATGAACTTAACTTGACTGGGCTTCGTATTCATCAATAATCCCGTAATCATCACGTTAATCGCAACTGATTTCCCACTACCGGTTGAACCGGCGATCAACAGATGTGGCATCTTGGATAAGTCCGCAACGACCAGATTACCCGAAACATCGCGTCCTAATGGCACTGCCAGTGGTTTTGTTGGGTGAGCAGGCTGTGCTTCCACAATGTCACGGAATGACACCGTGGAAATTTGCTTGTTGGGCACTTCAATCCCAATCAGCGATTTACCCGGAATCGGCGCTTCGATTCGTAAATCTTTCGCCGCTAAAGCCAACGCCAGATCATCGGCCAAGTTAACGACCTTGCTAACTTTGACCCCGACTGCTGGGTGTAACTCATATTTCGTAACGGACGGCCCCAAGCTGACATTTTTCACTTCCACCTGCACACCAAAACTCGCCAGCGTTGTCGTGAGCTTCTGTGAGTTACTTTCAATCGTTGCATACTCGTCACTTTGATCCGTTTTGGGAATCTTGGTCAGTAACGTTGGCGCCGGTAATTGATAATCCGCGTCATCCATGACCTCGGTCCCTTGCAAGGCTTGATCTGTTTCCGAGTCAGCGTTCGACTCTGTCGTTGACGCCGCATTGGATACTGGCGTTGCTTCACGGTCACTGGCAACGGTAATATTCAGATCCGCCTGTGACTTAGCTGCCGCAGAAGTCGCAGAACTTGGTGCCGCGGTTGCGCTAGTCGGCGCCGTGGATTTGGGCGCTTCTGAAGTCACCTCTGGCGCGGGTTTGGACTGAGCCGCATCCGCCTGATTGGCACGAACTTGTTGATGGACTCGCCACCGTGCAATCTGAATGCGAACCCAGTGTGCCAGTTGCTCGTAGCCAGACTGCAACTGATGCCCTAACTGAATCAGGGCTGCGCGTAACGCCTGCATCGTTTTATGGAACGGCAGATCAAACGTTACATACACGCTGGTAATCATTAAAATCAGGGCAATTAAAACGGTGCCGACATTGGCTAACAATGGATACGTCACACTGTACCCCGCAGCGCCAACTAGGCCACCACCGAGATTGCTAGCCATCCCCCCTTTGGCAAAGTCGTTTTTGATCAAATTCAAAGTCACACGCCAAAAATCGGTGTGGCGATTGAGGGCGTTAAACATCGGAATTTCTAATAATAACAAATAGCTAAAGAAGAATAGATTACCACCGACCCACCAGCGCCAAGTTAACCGAGGCCAGCGCCCAAAAATCATTAAGTACCCCATTACCAACAACGTGAGGCCTGCAAATATCTGATAGGCATTCCCGGCAATTGCCCGGAAAAATTCGGCGAATACCATCCCCACTAAGCCGACTTTTAGCAATGCCAGCACGGTAATCAGGAGACCAATCAACCCAATCACATTTCCGGTCATCTGCCGCTTGGCCGCCCCCGTTGGCTTCTTTTTACGCGTCGAGGTTCGGCGCTTTTTCGTTGTCGCTTGTCTACGCGCCACGCTTCGTTCATCCTTTCTCAATCAATACTGCTTCCATTATAACAAACTCAAGTTCCCCCGTCCTCATCAAAAAATGGCGAAATCAGCTAACGACTTGTTCACTTGCAACACTGGTTAAGCACGAGTTGTCGGACGATTTTAGTGATACAAACACGGTACCAACTCGATCGTGGCATTTAAACGACTCGCTCAGTTTAGATTCTGGCGCGACGTCTGCATCTGGCTATCGACAATTTCACCTGACGAAGCCGGCCGCAATAACGCTAAAAAACGCACCCTAACGATTACCGCTAGCGCACGTTGGTGGTTACTTTAATTTGTCGTTTTCATAATGGTGCGACCGTTCCAGATTAGGAAAGTTTTGTTGCCGCAACGCTTCATAAATCACAATGGCTGCTGAATTCGAAAGGTTCAGCGCGCGAATATGTGAATCATCTTGTGGAATTCGAATCGCCTTTTCAGGATATTTCCGCATGAATGGTTCCGGTAATCCAGTCGTTTCCTTCCCAAATAGGAAGTAATGATCCTTACTCGTGTCGTGATAGTCGACATCGGTATAGTCATGTTCCGCGAATTTAGACACCAGGTAGAGTTGTGCCAAATCTGGAATGCTGGCTAAGAAGTCCTGCAAGTCAGCATGATAAGTAATATCAACACTGTCCCAATAATCTAAGCCAGCCCGCTTTAAATGCTTGTCATCGATTTTAAAGCCTAAGGGTTCAATCAAGTGTAAGGCCGTATCCGTTCCCGCACACGTCCGCGCAATATTGCCCGTATTAGCAGGCATCAAAGGTTCAAATAATGCAATATGGTTTGTCAAAATAATCTTCCTCGTTCAAATTTAGTCTCTGTGCGAGGTTGGCGTCTCGCAATCTCATTAATCATACCATGTCTCAGCGCTGACCGCGAATTTTGCGGTTAGTACTCATTGTTCGCCTTCTTAACTAATCTTCGCTATACTAATCGGCGTACCATGTTAAAAGGAGGAATTTAAAATAATGAAAATTATGATTATCGGTGCCACTGGCATGGCTGGTTCTGCGATTACCAAGTTGGCGCTTGAACGCGGCCATGATGTGATTGCCATCGGTCGTTCGGAAGAAAAGTTGGCGAACTTACCCGTCAATGCGCACTTGGAGACTCGCGCAAAGGACGCCTTCAGTTTGACCCTCCCAGAACTGCAAACGGTCGACGTTGTGGTTGACGCCATGGCAACTGGCCCTGACAAAGCCTATTTACACGTGGATCTCGCTACCAAATTGGTGAGTCAGCTGCGTGAACGCCAACAACCGCGGCTGGTCTTCATTCTCGGCGCGGGCAGTTTGACGACCGGTGACGACGCTCACCTCTTCGTTCATGATATCGAAAGTGACCCGGCCAATGCCGCATTCGTCGCCATTCCTCAAAATCAGTTAGCAGAATTGAATTTCTTGCGGACCGTTACCAACGTGGACTGGGTCGGCATCTCACCCGCCGCTAACTTTACTCCTGGACCCGCTACGGCCATCCAATATGGTCACGATACCTTGCTAACGGATGCCAATGGAGATTCAACCACCAACAGTGGCACGATGGCAGTCGCCGTGCTCGATGAGGTTGAGCAACCACAACACCATCAAGAACGTTTCACGGTCGCCAATCAGTAAGCTTGATTTGGCGCTATTCTGAAATGGACCGCTTATTACAGCAAAATTAAATCAGATATAACTGGTAGTCGTTACAGCTGCACATCAATTTGCGCGGGTTGTAACGACTATTTTCGTCTCTGTCGGGTACCCCCCGTCCCTCACTGGTCTTTAATTAATTTTTCAGCAAAGCATGCTAAACTATTGCCATGCTAATTTGAAAGTGGGGATTTCATGCAGAACCGTTTATCAGGGCGCAATTTGGGCTTCATCGGAACCATGCTATTCGGCTTGTTCTTTGGTGCCGGCAATCTAATCTTTCCCATTTATCTGGGACAACAAGCGGGTCACCACGTCGGTTTAGCCATAATTGGTCTCTTGATTACTGGGATTGGTTTGCCACTCCTAGGGGTCATTGGTATGGGACTGACGCGCAGTCAAGGCGTGTTCGACCTTGCGTCCAACATCAGCCGACCGTATGCTTATGGGTTTACCGTGCTACTCTATTTCACATTAGGACCCCTATTTGCGATGCCCCGGCTTGCCACGACGGCTTTTCAAATCGGACTGGCACCGTTTTTGTCAACTAATGTACAGCCAATCGTGTTGCTGGGCTTCTCACTAATCTTTTTCATCGTGACGTGGTTACTGGCTCGTAACCCTGGCAAAATCATGACCTATGTTGGCAAGTGGCTGACACCAGCCTTTTTGATTCTGTTAGGACTACTAATGGTCGTGGCAATCGTCAAGCCGTTGGGGTCATTAAACGTCGCCGCTAGTGGCGCTTACGCCAACCACCCATTATTGACGGGCTTTACTGAAGGGTACAACACGATGGACGCCCTCGCGTCACTTGCCTTTGGGATCGTTGTGATTGATGCGATTCGTGATTTAGGCGTGACTGAACCGGGCCAAATCGCCACGGACACTATCAAAGCCGGCTTAATCAGCATGAGCCTGATGGCCGTCATTTACGGTCTGCTCGCAATCATGGGCACAATGAGCCTCGGACGTTTCAGCCACGCGGCCAATGGTGGCATCACGCTCGCACAGATTGCCAACGCCTATTTTGGGCCGTTTGGTAACCTATTACTGGCACTAATCGTGATCATTGCCTGTTTAAAGACCTCGATTGGCTTAACGACAGCTTTTGGCGATACATTACACGGGATGTTTCCGAAAATTTCTTATC
The DNA here is from genome assembly GCF_018991255.1 of Lactiplantibacillus sp. 30.2.29. Classification (NCBI taxonomy): domain Bacteria; kingdom Bacillati; phylum Bacillota; class Bacilli; order Lactobacillales; family Lactobacillaceae; genus Lactiplantibacillus; species Lactiplantibacillus sp. 30.2.29. Next base: position 24,846 of record NZ_JAGYGU010000035.1, read on the forward strand.
ACTGGCTGATTACGATTGCTTGCCTGATTCCAGCAATTCTAGCAAACGTCGGTCTTACAGAAATGATTCGCTACTCGACACCCATCTTAATGTTATTGTACCCATTAGCAATCGTCTTGATTTTACTAGCCGTCCTGGCACCCTGGCTAGGCCAATCCAAGTGGTTATACGCAATGACGACTGCTTGGACAATGATTCCAGCAATCTTAGCCGGTATTAACGCGATGCCCGCTGCCTGGTTACACGCCGCTTGGCTACAGGCATTAATCAAACTAAATAGCTGGCTACCACTCGCCAACCTCGGCTTAGGCTGGAGCGTACCAGCACTAATCGGGTTTATCCTTGGCTTGCTACTGAGCCATCGCACGACCGTTCGCTCCTGAGCGACCTTAATACATTGAAACAACAAATAAGCAGACCAATGTCGCAATCGTGAAATTGATTGCGACATTGGTCTGCTTTCTTATCGTTACTCACGCAATATGATCGTTCTTATCTAGCATTGCTGATGATTAAATCATGCCCATTTTCAAGCTCAAAAGCAGCCAGCTGAGACCCGCTGGAAACAGTGCGAGTTGCAGTAAACTTGCAGCACATGTTCGTCCTAGCCGGCCTACAGGCATTTCTGACAACGCTGGAACGTGGTGGACACAGATTTAAGCCGACAACCCACGTCTTAAATACTGGTCTTTCACTAACCAAGCCAAAAACGCTTGCTAAGTGAAATTTCACCACTGAGCATTGTCAGAAACGCCTTCCGGCCGGGAATCACATTCGAAAGGCGGATATGTGCGGACCCAACCTTTGAGAAGCTAGTCGTTGACTCATAGTTAACAGCTATTTGACATCCAACTGTAAGACTAGTTTCTAATGATAGCAAAGTCTCAAATTATAAACGAAGGTAATTTATCAACTAAATTCAAGACTAATGTCCGTTGAATCTTGCGAATAAAATTCAACTGATTTTTTCAGTGATTAAGTGTGATAAAGCATTATTGAGGCCAATTAAAAGTTTACCTGAAGGACCAGTCACTTAATATTCAGTGATCAATTGTACCCAGATGGGTGGCCGTTCATCTGCCATTCGAGTGGCTTCCCGACTGGAGGGGCTGGCTGACAATGCTCAAGGGCGAAATTCTTCTTGTCCGGGTGGGGTTCCCGTGCTAGAAGAAGACTCGTATTTGAAATTGCGCAGTGGTTCTCTGCGTGAGTTCAAATCGATGTCCGCCCTGTTCCAGCGTTGTCAGCCAGCCCCGGAGGTCGGAATATGGCGCGCCTCGGCTGACGAACAGGAATCTAAATTGGCATGATTTAATCATAAATACATCCACATCGATAATACCTAAAAATGGACACAAAAAAACGTAGTATTTCGGTGTGGGCACGGCGAAACGCTACGTTAATGAAGTACAACTCGGTAGTCACCAACGACATGTCGATGTTAACTACCAAACGATTTCTCAAAGGTTATCTTAACACCGGTGTACCAATCATGCAAGCGCACGTGCTAACCTTTTTGCATCGTCAGTAAACTGACATCGACGGTGATACTGGTTAAACCTTGCTGTTTCGCGGTTGCGAGCTGTTCAGCATCCGCGCCCCAGTGTAACGGCGTCATGACCAATAAGTCATTGAAGTCGATGTCATCTAAGGTCACTTGGTAGCGAATCTGTTGCCGTGTCGCGGTTGGGTAGTGTTGTGCAAACAAGTCCAATACCCGTTGATTATCATATTGATACTGCCGATCAGTCGGTTTGAATAATAAGTGACGTAACTCGACTAAGTATTCTGGATTTGGAACAATTTTTAGTAGTTGCCCACCTGGTGCTAAGACCCGCTCGAACTCTTGATACGCAGATGGTGAGAACACGTCCATGATGGCGGTAAAGGCCGCATCCGTAAATGGCAATTGCGCCAGATCCGCCACGCAGTAATAGGCCGGCGTGGTTAATTGCGTCGCCAAATTCACACCATCCTTACTGATATCAAAGCCAATCCCGACGTCTTGTGGGTTGGCATGTCGCTTCAACAAGTCAGCTAGTGGCGTGCCTTCACCGCTCCCAATATCTAATATTCGCTGGGGCGTCTCAGGCAACGCCGCATTGATTGCTTGAACGATTGGTCCAAAGAATCCAGCTTGTAAGACGCGCCGCCGCGCTGCCAACATTGACGCATCGTATTCACTAGCAACTTGGTGCGTTAAAAAGTACAACGTGCCCTTCTTCGAGAAATCCACTTGATGCCCATTTGGACAACGTAAACTGTGGCCTTCAATTGTCTCATAGGCTTGGTTACAAACCAAGCACCGAAAACGGCTGATATTTTGTTGCACAAACTGAATACCACGGTCAATTTTTTTCACAGGTCTCACCTTACCTTGGTTATTTTTATTACTCGTGTCGTCTGACGATGTCTGCGATCACAGCGGTAATTCACCGACTGAAGATGGACATCCGACCATCGATTTTACTTTCTCAATCTGCGGCGTGAATCCCACCACAACGGATATTGCACGCTTCCTCTGAAAGTCCGTGCGTCCATCATATCATATTGTGACGGACAAAATAGTAGTCCTTACGATTTAGATGTGGTATCTTAATGACTGTTCTAAAGGCTGATTGAACTTGGCTAAATGAATTTGCGACTGCATGACATACATTTATGACATAAAGGAGACTTATTCAGATGGCAAAGAAATCCAAAATTGCAAAAGAAAAGAAGATCGAAGCAACGGTGGCAAAATACGCCGAACGTCGACAAGCATTGAAAGCTGAAGGTAATTACGCTGAGTTAGCTAAGTTACCGCGCAATGCATCCCCCGTTCGGATCCATCGGCGTGACATGCTCGATGGTCGGCCCCACGCCTACCTTCGTAAATTTGGCATGTCGCGGTTAAACTTCCGCCGTTTGGCCCACGCTGGCCAGATTCCTGGCGTTAAAAAAGCAAGCTGGTAAAGTGCAAGACCGTGCCATTATGACGGTCGACTGAACGGCTTTGTCGCAGACTAAATAAAAGGTTCCGGAGAAATGACGACACTTCTCTGGAACCTTTATTTTATCCATTTAAGACCACTGGCCAATCAATCACAGCCACAACCTATTTTTCAGTCTTATCCGCTGAAGCTGATGGCTCTGGCTCATATAGGCCGGACGAGCGCCGATACCAGCCGAATAAGTGGGTCCATAAAACTTTCAGGATTGCGTATCCCGGAATCCCAAAGATAACGCCCATCAAGCCAAAGATTTTTCCAGCGGCCAGCAGAACCACCAAAATCGTGATGGGATGGATATCCAAACTGCTACCTAAGACTAATGGTGAAATGAAGCGGCCTTCAATCGTTTGTTCAATCACAAAAACGATCAAGACTTGTACGAGCATCCAGGGCGAGGTCACTAGCGCAATCACGACGGATGGCACCATGGCGAGGAATGACCCCAAATACGGAATCAAGTTCAAAACACCGGCAGCGATTCCCAGTGTCAACGCAAATTTGAGCCCGATAATGCTATAACCGACCGCAAACATCACAGCGACAAAGAAGGCAACCGTCAACTGGCCACGAATATAGTTACTAACTTGTGAGTTGATTTCAGTCAAGACATCTAAAAAGCCTTGACGAGCCTTCGTTGGTACGAACTTTGCCATGTACTTTGGCAATTGATGCCCATCGCGGAGCAGATAGAACAAAATAAATGGCATCGTAATCAGGCCGATAATCACCGTTGTGACGGTGCTAAAGACCCCCGTCAACGAGGTGACCGTACCCGTGAGATATTTAGAGAAGCGGCCACTGACCAACTTACTTAAATCAGTATTCCAACTTTCGAGCTGCTCGCGAACCCCACTCAGTTGTGGGTCATTGATCCATCGATTGACCTCGGTGCTGGCGTTTTTCCAATAGGTCGGCCAGTCATTAATAATCGACACCGTTTGGTCACGAATCGTCGGGATGATTGCGATGATTCCCAACACGATCAGCGCAGTAACCACGACAAACAATCCAATAATCGTCCAAGTCCGGCGTATATGATGCCGTTTTTCCAACCGATCGACTAGCGGATTCAATAAATAGTAGAGCACCCCCGCCAGAATAATCGGTAACCCGACGATACTGAAGAATTGACGCACCGGCGTTAACAACCAATCCACTTGTTTGCCCATAAAGAAAATCAGAAGCACGAGTAGGATAATCACCAAAATTTGAATCGTTCGACGCGGCGACCACCGCCGCTTTTGTGGGTCAGGTTTCAATTAATCCCCTCCCTACGATTGATATGTGATGACACTACCAACTTTAATCTTCGGTAATTGGTGTGGTGTCAAATAGAGGCCGTTATCCATCGGCTTTTCTGGTACCGACTTGAAGTAGAGCGTCGCGTGACCAATCGAAGTTAAATTGGCTTCGACTAACCCACCCGCGTATTCAACAGTATAAGTCTGTTGATCGATGGTAATGGTGCTACCGACAACCAGTGAGAGCTGCGTTACGGGCTGTTCGAATTGTTGGACGACCGCAATTTGTTGCAACGGCGCCGTCGCCGTTTCGTCAAAAAGCACTAAAATTGGTTCTTTCGGATCGATGGCATTGTCGCCAATCGATTGAACTGTTGCAGTTACTGTCATATCAAGACCCCCATCGTTTTTAATGATTGCTTTAATTGTAGCATAGTCCCAATCGCTGACGCCAATTTGTCATCGCTTACACCTTGATTATCTATGCTATACTAAAACTATCTATTGAGGAGGTCTGTTGCACAATGCAAGAACAAATTTTATTTGGAACTTATACGAAAAAGACAAGCCAGGGCATCTATCAAGGCACCCTCGACACAACTGCCAAGACGCTAACGAATGACGGTCTGTTAGCTTCGGCTTCGAATCCGACCTATTTGGCACTCTCAGCCAAACAACGCCTTTACAGTGTTGACAAGGAAGATGACGAAGGTGGTGTCGCAGCCTGGCAATTAGATGGTCAAACGGCTCACAAACTAAATACGGTCGTGGCACCCGGAACACCACCTGCATACGTTGCGGTTGATGAAGCACGCCAACTCGTCTACAGTGCCAACTACCATAAAGGAACTGCGGAAGTGATGAAGATTGCCGCTGATGGCGCCCTCACCTTGACCGACACCGTTCAACACAGTGGTAGCGGTCCGCGTCCTGAACAGGATGGCTCACACATTCACTACACTGATTTAACGCCAGACAATCGCCTCGCCGTCATCGATCTAGGTAGTGACAAGGTTTACGTTTACAACGTCAGCGATGCCGGTACATTGACTGAACAATCGGTCTTGACGATGCCCGCAGGCTTTGGTCCGCGGCACTTAGTCTTCAGTCCAGACGGTCAATACGCCTTTTTAGCCGGTGAACTCTCTAGCCAAGTGGCCACTTTGTCCTACGACGCAAAAACGGGGGCCTTCACTCAACTCGGCATCGTCAAAACGATTCCAGCCGACTATACCGCTCACAATGGTGCCGCTGCCATTCGGTTGAGTCACGATGGGCATTTCCTATACGTTTCCAACCGGGGATACAACACGCTGGCCGTCTTCGCGGTTGCGGCGGATGGTAGTCTCAGCCTTATCCAACAGATCAGTACGGAAGGCGATTTCCCACGCGATTTTGATCTAGACCCAACTGAAGCCTTCGTCGTTGTCGTTAACCAAAATACCGACAATGCCACTTTATATGCACGTGACCTCACCAGTGGTAAACTGAGTCTATTACAAAAGGATGTTAGCGTCCCAGAAGGCGTTTGCGTGCTATTTAAGTAAAGGATGAATCCCATGTTATTAAAAGAAGTCTGTGTTGAAAACTATACCAACATTCCGGCTGCCATCGCCGCGGGTGCCAATCGCATCGAACTCAACGACAATTTAGCCGTTGGCGGGACGACCGTTAGTCGTGGTGTCATGGCTGAAGCCACTAAATATACCAGCGAGCATCACGTCCCATTAGTTGCGATGATTCGGCCGCGTGGTGGCAACTTTGTCTACAATGACACTGAACTTAAAATAATGGAGGCCGACCTGCTACAAGCGCAATCATTGGGCGTGGACGGCGTGGCATTCGGTGCATTGACCGCTGATAATCAACTAGATGTCGAAGCCTTGGAACTCTTGATTGGCGCAGCCGGTGGTATGTCCATCACCTTCCACATGGCGTTTGATGAAATTCCAGTTGCTCAGCAAGCCGCAACGATTGACTGGTTAGTTGATCACGATGTTGATCGCATTCTCACGCACGGTGGCCCGTTGACCCAATCGATTGAGGACTGTCTGCCACAGCTCCAAGCGACGGTGACTCAGGCGGCAGGTCGTATTCAGATTCTCCCCGGTGGCGGGATCACAGCCGACAACGTTGACCACATCACGTCGACACTCGGCGTTAACCAGGCCCATGGCACTAAAATCATTAAGTATTAGCATTTAACACACACTAAAGGCGCTACTCATCTTCTGATGAATGGCGCCTTTTTTGGTTATATTCAGTTTAATACGTCTTGTGGCAGTTAATTTGTCATGAATCATGATTAAAACGTGCTATTTTCTGAGT
>NZ_JAGYGU010000036.1:0-28446 GCF_018991255.1 Lactiplantibacillus sp. 30.2.29
GTCTCGAAGTACCGGTCAAAGATAAAACGAAAATTTGCCTTAAAGACTGTCGAACGTTACAATGGGGTGTAAAATTTGAAATTGCACGGTCGTCTTCTGCGTGTGTTCAAGTTGAGACTTCATAAAGATTCTATCAACTGCACTTAATGAAGCGCCAAAATATAACACTTTCACCGCTGAAACAGCTATCCGTTAAAGGAGATGCCAGATTAATGGACGCACATAAAATAGATTTGAAAAAACTAAATGAGGACAAGCAGAAAGCATTCGATATTTTTGGGAAATATGGTAGTTTTGCCGCGTTGTATCGGGAAGGGACGGAAGCAGACATTCATTTTGTTGATAACTATATCTCGCTGGCAGCAGTCTATGAACAAAGAAAGCTAGTTGGGTTAGAATGACCTAGTGTTATGTGCATATGACTGTTGAGCGGATTCTGAATTGATGACTGATTTAGAGCGAGTGTCTGCGGTAACTGCTAGTAAGATGATTTAATGCGACCTTAAACGGCGATTGTCGATGCACTAATCACGAGTGAAGTGTTTGATAGACGGTTTAAGTACCGGTTGCTGTGAAGCAGTTAGTAATCATTTAGGACCGTACGTCTTTTAACTGACTCGTCATGACTGCGACAGCTATTGTTATGGCGTTACTGGAAAATATTAAAGTATCGCTCGTTGACTGATGAAAATAAACATCGTCTACGAATAGTTTGGCGTACGTATCTGGTTAGATCAATTACTGACACAGGACTAAGGTCATTTAATTTGGACGGTAACTGTCGCAACCATGTAAAAATATTGTAAATTCGGGAGCAATAATTGTTATTCTTCCAATTACATGCTATGTTATTAGCATATTTTACGAAGTGGAGTGATAGTTATGGCTCAGATTACTGTGGGGGATCGGGTTAAGTGCCAGAAAAACGGCAATACCGATTATGATTTTTATGCTGAAGTTGAAAAGATTTATGAGAACTCCGCCTTTGTCACCATTACACATTACGATGTCCGTGATGATATCAACGTCTCGGAATTACAATATCGTGCGGTGATTGCGCTTAAGAAAATGAAGATTGCGAAACCAACTGCAGGCGAAGCTAAGGAATTACAAGCTGTTAGCCCTGCGATGTTGGCTGAATAAAAGAGATGATTAATGGAACCTTGTCCAGATAATGGACAGGGTTTTTATTTTGGACCCAAATTTGCGAGTTGGTAAACAACACTTATTAATTGTGCACGTTGTTTTATTTGGGCTGGCAAACTTTTTTGTTTTTGATTTCGCGAATCACCTGTACAACGCGGTTGAGAATGGTACAATAGATATTAGTACTTGATAATAGTTCTAAAGTAAAAAGGAGGAGTTTTTGATGCAGACAACTGGTCAAAACACAACGTTAACCGGACGGCGGCGGTTCTGGTTCATCTTCACATTACTGTTGGGGACTTGGACGATGTCAATCAGTCAATCATCACTATCGACCGTTTACCCGACGTTTATGCGTGATTTCGGCATTTCAGCGTCGACGGTTCAATGGCTGACAACTGGTTTTATGTTGACGATGGTCGTCATGATGCCCATTAGTCCATGGTTACTCAATAATATTGGTTTTAAGAAATTATTCTTAGCGGTGCTGGTCCTATTTGATGCCGGTTCCATAATTATTTACTTTGCACCCAGTTTTGGTGTCATGATGATTGGGCGGTTAATCAAAGCGGCCGCTGTCGGTGTGCTATTTCCGTCATATCAATCGATTTTACTCACGATTACGCCAGAAGAGAAGCGTGGTAGTACTATGGGGGTCGCTGGGCTAGTCATGGGGTCAGCGCTCGCCTCAGGGCCCATCATTTCAGGGGTCGTTCTGAAGTTTACCGATTGGCACGGCCTGTTTATGGTCTTCATTACCGTTGCGACATTACTGATTTTAATTAGTTTTGCGACGATCAAGGATGTGATGGTGAATAAGCCATCGAAATTAGACCTGATTTCAATCGTCACGTTACTTGGTTTTGCTGGGATTTTGTACGTGGTTAATGAAATTGGTAAGGCTGGCGTGAACTGGACCTATGCATGGATTTTATTGATTATTTCCATCCTGGCAGTGGCCTACTTCACGTATCGGCAGTTCCATTTGGAAACCCCATTACTGGAGTTACGGGTTTTAAAGACGTTTAACTACGACTTAGCCATTTTTCTGACTGCAATTTCGTATGTTGCCCTGATCGTGGTCACGATTATCTTCCCACTGTACTATCAAGGTGTTCTGAAGGTTTCACCGTTCGTTTCAGGGATGTCACTGGTTCCTGGTGCGGTGCTCCTCAGTATCTTGAACCCGTTGACAGGGAAACTCGCTGAAAAGATCGGTTATAAGCAAATTATGTTATTGGGAATGGCGATGATCGTCTTGGGCTGGCTGATTTTAGCGTTGGTCAATGCCAAGCTCAACTTGCTCACGATGATTCTGTTGGCAGCCTTGATTGAAGGTGGCAATGCCTTTGTCATGATGCCAGCGGTTACCCTCGGTGCCAACTCATTACCAAACGAGTTGATTTCACATGGAACGGCCGTTATTACGACGGTTAGACAGATTCTGGGCTCAGCTGGTGTCGCAGTGGCGACCTTGGTTCTCTCTAACGTGACCCTGGCTCAAAAGCAAGCTGGCGCTTCGACATTAGCCGCTAATTTGACCGGGTACCACACCGTCTTTTGGATGATGCTCGGAATCGAAATCGTTGGGCTAGTTCTCGCGTTATTGTTGCGTGATGGGCGGAAACAGGCTTGATGTTGTAATATAGACTAACTTGGCATTTTTTGTCGAGTTAGTCTTTTTAGATGTTGGCGTAAATCGATTCAATGATAAATGAATAAATCTTTAATCGTGTAACTATCAGAAGCAAATGACTGAGTGCAGTATTTGTTATTTTAGAATTGTATAATTACTAATTTGCGGTATCATAAGATAATGAATGCGCTCACAAGTGAAGTAGTGAAATATGTATTATAACTTATTATTTGTTATAATGTTTTTACCGTACTTGGCATTGTAATGATAGGGAGGGTTAACAAACAAATCCAATGAAAGAAGCACCTAAATATGTAGTCGTAGCTGGACAACTGCGTCAAGAAATTTTAGAGGGACAATATGGAGTTAACGACCAGTTGCCGCGTGAGAATGCTATTGCTAAGGCTTATAATGTTAGTCGAATTACTGTACGGAAGGCTTTGGATGGATTAGTTGAGGAAGGGCTAATTTATCGGATTCAGGGTTCAGGAACTTATGTGAAAGATAACCATCCATCTGAAAACACAACCCAGAAAAGTACATTGGAGATATTTGATTTTGACCAATACAAGATCGATCTTTTGAACTTTGCTGTTGTGAAACCTGAAAAAAGCATTAGTAATCAACTGAATGTGACTCAATTTGATTTTACCTATGAAGTTGAGAGACTCATTCTGCGCCGAGAAGATGATGTAATTGTTGGCCTGCAGAAGATATATATGCCTGCCAAGGTCATTCAAGGTATGCGAATGGAAGTCTTGAAGGGGTCAATATACGAGTTTTTGGAAGGAGATCTAGGATTAGAACTAGATTCTGCTATACGAACACTATCCAGTGAAATGGCCAGTACGTTATTAGTCGAGAAGCTAAAACTAGAGAAGCCGGAGCCACTATTAACTATGGAACAACGGTCTTTTTTAAAGAGCGGGCAGATTTTCGAATATGCATACACATATATACGCCCATCTGAATTTTCACTTCATGAAACGATTAATCTGAAGAGCTGAAAACTACCGACTTAACCAGTCGGTAGTTTTTTTGCAATAAATTTGTTATAACGAATTTATAAAAGGTATTGTTTTTTACTGCGCCTGTGCTTATACTAATAAATGTAAGCGATAACAAAAATTGGAGGTAGTCAAAATGGCTCAGTTAAAGATTGCATTGTTTTGTAGTGGTGGGATGTCTACTAGTTTAGTCGGTTCTAAGATGCAGAAAGTTTACGATGCAGAGCATAAAGATGTAAAGGTGGATGCATATGATCTTGGAATGGTTGACGAAATCGGCAGTGATGTCGACGTTATCATGTTAGCGCCACAGATTGGCTGGTCATATGATCAGGTCAAGCAGAGCTATCCGGACACAAAGGTTATTAAGTTAACAATGCAAGAGTTCGGTAGTATGGATGGTCAAGTACTTGTTAATCGACTAGCTCAAGAAGGGATTGAAGGCTGATGAATACAAGTGGAGGACGTTGGCAAAATTTTCAAGCAAATTTCACCAAGTATGCTGGGAAAATTGCTGCTAATAAATTACTACTGACATTACGTGATTCATTTATTATTGTTGCTGCAACCTCAATGATTGCCGGCTTTGCGATTATGATCCAGAATGTTTTTGTTGATCCGACTAATGGATTGATTTTTGGAAAGCAAGGATTTGGTTTAGGGAGAATGATTGCCGGGTCTTGGTCAGCTTGGGAGAAATCAGGCTTGTTCAATGGCTTGACATCGACTGGAAATTTGATTGGTTTGGTTTCAAATGGTTCGCTCAACACGTTTGCGGTTCTATTGGTTGTTATCTTTTCACATACTTTTTCGCGTAAATACTTTCCTAAATCCAAAGAACATATGACTTCGGTACTCTATGCATTAGGTGCATTTTTCATTTGCATGCCTTGGAAATTCCAATATACGCCAGCAGATTCTAAAAAAGCAATTGATATTTTAAATTATATGGATACTACCTTTTTTGGAACAAAGGGTGTTTTCGCAGCTTTACTGATTAGTGGTTTTGCTGTATGGATTTACAACAAAATTTTGCAGCGCAATATCACAATTAAAATGCCAGATTCAGTTCCACCTGCTGTTGCTCGTAGCTTTGAATCTTTGATTCCAGGTGTCTGCACAATGGGCGTCTTTATCATTCTAACTGGTATTAGCACCACTTTTACCGGCGAAACAATGCCAGAATTGCTGCTAACGTTATTACAAAAGCCAGCGCTAGCAATTTCTGGTACAGGATTATTTGCTTTTGTATCACAAACAACATGGAGTTTGCTGCAATGGTTTGGGATTCATCCGACGTCAATCTGGGGACCAATCTTTGGATTAACGTGGAATATTAATGATACCCAAAATATGTTGGGACAGGCGCATCATATTTTTTCAACGTTATTTATGAATTTCTCTACAGTTGCTGCTGGCTCATGCTCAGTTTCACCTGTTCTAGCATTGATGCTATTTTCAAAGCGAGTTGCTGCCAAGAAAATTTCTAAAATTGCACTTATGCCGGCTATTTTTAATATTTCAGAACCAATTACTTTCGGATTGCCAATCATTTTAAATCCACTATATTTCATCCCGTGGCTAGTGGCGCAACCTCTTGCGTTCTATATCGGATATTTCTTCATTAAGATTGGGTTCATTGCACCAATCGTCAACAACGTGCCTTGGACGGTACCCACTCTAATCTCAGGATTGCTGTACACTGGATCGATTAATGGACTGATTGTACAGGCGGTTATCGTGATCGTAACAACTGCAATTTACATTCCATTTATTAAAGTTGATAACAAGTTGAATCCTGATGTTGAGAAAAAAACTGTAGTAGATGCAGCAAAACAAGAATTAGCTAAATAGATTATTTAGAGGTGAAATTGAAGTGGATGAAAAGCAATTAGAACGAGCAATGCAACTAATTTCAGTCGCTGGTAATGCAAAGTCAATGTGCATTGAGTCGATGTCAATAGCTGAAAAGGGTAACATTGACGATGCCAAAGCGAAATTATCTGAAGCTCGGAAAACGTTACATGAGGCGCACAATATTCAAACTCAGTGGATGACTGATGAAATGAATGGCGAGAAGGTTGAAAAAACAATTATGCTGATTCACTCACAGGATCATTTTATGGCTGCGGATATTATGTTGACTATGGCTGAAAAAGTTATTAATTTGCAGTCATCTATCAAAAATTTACAATCAACGCAGGGGTAGACCAATGGTGTTAAAATTTGACGCAATATTTGGTGACAAGTTGGTGTTACCAATTGGTAAATCTTTTGGTGTCAGTGGTTGGTCAGCAGTCAAAAGTAAAATTGAAGTCAGCGTTGGACAACAAAATAGGACCACAATAAGTTCGAAAACTGGTCGCTGGCACGTACAGTTTGATCCAATCAATGACGGTTTACAAGTTTATTCAATACGTGCAACTGATGGAACAGATTCCATCAGTCTACATGAATTGCGATTTGGGTTGGTGCTGCTTCTAGCGGGCCAATCTAACATAGAATATGAGATGAAAGACGATTCTGAATATCAGTTTGCTAAGCAACAAGACTCACAAAGCGCCATTTATTACTATAATGTCCCCAAAATTGAATATGTTGGTGAAGATGGGACAGTGCTTCCGGATGATCTCCCGGTTTCTAGATGGAAACAGTTGTCCAGTGAAAACATGGGGGAATTATCGGCTATTGGTTATTGGATGAGTCAGTCTCTGAAGCGCCGCTTGCCTGGAACTGTTATTGGGATTGTCGATTGCTACAAGGGTGGAACATCGATTTCATCATGGGTCCCAAAATCAACTTTGGAGAATAATGCACTCTTGGCAAAGACATTTGTGAAGCCGTTTGAAGTTGCAACATCTGGCAAAACTGATGAAGATTATCAATCGGAATTGCATATGTATCGGCAGAAGGTGGCACAACACAACTATGACTTAGCAACTTTTCAAGCAGCTCACCCCGATGTATCTTTAAGTGATGCTAAAAAGAAAGTTGGCCACACGCCTTGGCCGCCACCAATGACGCCTACTAGCTTTTTACGGCCAGGTGGATTATATCAAACGATGGTTCGCCAAATTCGTGGATACACTTTCAATCAAGTTATATGGTATCAAGGGGAGAACGATGCTCAACAGCCGGATGTCTATCAAACAATGTTAGCGAAACTGATTCAAAGTTGGCGTAAAATGTTAGCGGATTCATCGCTAATATTTAATGTAATTCAGTTACCTGGTTATGCAGATGAACCTTTTGAGTCCTGGGCGAAAATTAGACAGGCCCAATTGTCGATTGCTCAAATGATACCTAATGTAAATCTGATTTCCGGGAGCGATACAGGGGAACGTCATAATATTCATCCGACATCGAAACGTAAATTAGGAGAACGTATTGGGCGTCTGGTCAGCAATCAAGGTTATTCACAAACTCCGCTGGTTATAGAGACAAAACTAAAAGGTAACGACGTAATAATTGGGATTGGTCAAGTGAACCAGTTAAAGATTGATTCGGATACTAAAATGATGATAAAAATTGGGAATGAATGGGTACCACGGCAAGTCAAGAAGTTGGATGAGCAACATATCATTTTGAAAGATTGTTCAGGAGCAGCAGCCGTTCGCTATCAGTATGTGAACTACCCAGAAATGACGATTTTTAATGAGTTAGGCGATCCCTTAACGCCATTTAGTTGCCGAATTGGGATAGGAGGATAGTTACATGCAACCTATTGGATTGATTGATATAGGTGGTACGACAATTAAGTTTGCAGTTTTGAAATCAGGCCATTTGATTTCAAAAAATAAGATTGCAACGCCGGACAATTTAGTTGATTTTTATAAAGAAACAACTGCTCAAGTTAACCAAATGCGCCAAGAACATCAAATTTTAGGGGTAGGCATTAGTTCTCCAGGAGCAGTTAACAAATCGACTGGTGTGATTGAAGGTGCCAGCGCATTGCCTTATATTCATAATTTTGATATCAAATCGTCATTAACAGAACGTTTCGAATTGCCGATTAGCATAGAAAATGATGCGAATTGTGCAGCATTGGCTGAGCTAGAAGATGGTGCTGGACAAGGAGTGAATAGTCTTTGTTTCTTAATCATTGGCACCGGTGTCGGCGGTGCAGTTATCGTGAACCATCAAGTATGGCATGGGGCTCACTTATTTGGAGGTGAATTTGGTTATACATTAGTGGATGACCAATCTACTTTAAGTGAACTAGGGACTTCTGTTTCTGTAGCTAAGCGATACAATAGTCGTCATGGAAGTGAAGGCTTACTTGATGGTCGGCAGGTTTTTGAACTGTCGAATCAAGGTAATGTACTAGCTCAGAATGAGGTGCTAGTGATGTACCAATCGCTAGCTAAAGCTATCTATAATCTACAGTATAGCTTCGATCCCGAATTGATTGTTCTGGGTGGAGCGGTATCGAATAATCCACAGCTTATTCCAGGAATAAATAAAGAAGTTGAAAGGATTCGTAAAATTGTGAAGATTGCCTCAATTAGGCCCAAAATTGTCGCATGTCACTTTACGGATGAAGCTAATTTAAGAGGAGCAGCTGTAGATTTTACACGTGAATATCGAGAGGAGCTAGAAAATGATTAAGTTTTCAGACGAGTTCACATTTGGTGCCGCAACATCTGGGCCTCAAAGTGAAGGTAACTTTGACAAAAACCATCAGAACATTTTTGATTATTGGTACGCAAAAAATCCACAAGCATTTTATCAATTTGTTGGCCCTGATACGGCTTCTAATTTTTATAATAGTTATCAAAGTGATCTACCTTTAATGAAGAGTGCGGGAATAAAAGCCTTACGTACTTCGATTCAGTGGTCTCGATTAATTGAGAATTTTGAAACAGCTGAAGTAAATCAAGAAGGTGCTTATTTTTATAATCACGTTATTGATGAAATGCTTGCAAATAATATAGAGCCTTATATCAACTTGTTTCATTTTGATTTACCAATTGAACTCTATCAAAAGTATGGCGGATGGGAATCGAAACATGTTGTTGAATTATTCGCCAAATATGCTGAACAATGCTTTAAATTATTTGGTGATCGCGTGAAATACTGGTTTACTTTCAATGAGCCTAAAGTAATTCTAGATGGTGAGTATCTGTATCAATTTCACTACCCTTTGTTAAAAGATGGTCGTAAAGCAGTTCAAGTAGCATTTAATTTAAATCTTGCTTCTGCAAAAGCTGTTGGTCGGTTTCGGAAGATATTAGGAAATACAGATGCCAAAATTGGTACGATTTTAAATCTGACACCAGCATATCCGGCCTCAGAGGCTATGGCAGATAAGAAAGCAGCTGAATTTGCAGAGGATTGGTCAAATAACATGTTTCTTGACCCTGCGATTTTGGGCTCGTTTCCAAAACGTTTAACGGATGTTTTAGCACAGGATCATGTTTTATGGCACGCAACGTCGGAAGAATTGGCGACAATTGCGCAGAACACAGTGGATATGATTGGCGTAAATTATTATCATCCATTTCGTGTTAAACAGCCAGATATTTCTCCGCTCAGCTTGACGAGCTGGATGCCTGATATCTATTTTGACGAGTATGACATGCCTGGCCGTGTGATGAATGTAGATAAGGGGTGGGAAATTTACCCAGAAGCACTCTATAATATCGCAATCAATATTCGCGATAATTATCATAATATTCCTTGGTTTGTCTCTGAAAATGGTATGGGTGTGGCTGATGAAGAACGATTTATGGATTCGGACGGGGTTGTTCAAGATGATTATAGGATCGAATTCATTAAGAATCATCTTACAGCACTTCATCGGGGAATTGCTGCAGGTAGTAATTGTAGTGGATATTTTGTTTGGACTGCAATTGATTGCTGGTCATGGAAAAATGCTTATCACAACAGATACGGATTAATTCGTGATAACATCCATACCCAAGTTAAAACAATCAAAAAGTCTGGTCACTGGTATCATGACTTAAGCGCCAATCATATCTTGAAATAATGAAAACCAAAAGTGTCGTATGACTTGCACGATGATACGATGTTTAGTTGGATAACGGCTGGACGATTGTCTCTTCGTAAAATAAGGCCATCAATCTCATCTCCTGGGATTGATGGCCTTATTATTTAACCACTTATTTCTTCGCGGCTTTCTGAATCTTTGCCAACTGGTTGTATTGGCTGAGCATCCAGCTTTCATACGTCTGGTTGGCTGGCAGAGTTTCAGTCACTTTGAGGACTGGAACGTCGTATTGTTTAGCTAATTTGACCATGTTCGTGACTAGGTTACTGTCACTTTGGGTGTTTTCAACAAAGAAGGCGATGCGGTGGTGCTTGATGGCCTGTTGCATTTGCTGAATATCCTTCGGGGACGGGTCGGTGCCTTCCTCGATGGCCCGGGCAAAATGATTGTTCGTGATGTGATAACCCATTGCCTTGAGTGAATAATCGAAGACGGGTTCACTGACTGCGACGCGCTGGCCCTTAGCTTGCTGTTTCAGTTGCTTGATTTTGGTTGTAATGGCCCGAGTGCTAGCCTGATACTTGCGGGCTTGCTGGTAAAAGTAACGCTTGTGTTGCGGCTGAATCTTCGACAGGTCTGCCGCAATTTTGGTGGCTAACTTGGGCATCGTCGTGGGATCGTACCAAACGTGTTCGTTGGCGCCGTCCGCCTTCTTGGCAACCGAGGTGCCGACGTTGATGACGCGGGCGCCGGCTTGTTTGTTGACGGTTAACTTTTCCATCCAGTCATCGTAGCCGAGACCGTTATAAATGATGAGCTGCGCGCTACTGGCTTGTTTGGCCGTATTGACGGTTGGCTCGTAGTCATGGGGATCGACGCTGGGACGGTCGATGATGGCCGTGACTTTACCATACTTGCCCGCGACCGCCTTGGCCGTTTGACCATAAAAATCGAGACTAGTCAGAATATTGATTTTATTATTGCTCGTTTGACTTGATGTGGTGGTGCTTTGGCAGCCTGCTAATAAGCTACCGATGCCTAATAGCAGGATCAAAAACAGCCATCTACGTCGCTTAATCATGTCTTGTTACCCCATTCTCTTTAAATCGTAACCATTACTGTTCACTTTACAGAAAGAAGCTTGGTGCGTCAAGTGTTTAAGATAAACTTTAGCCGAGTTTGAAAGTGGCAAATAACTAATGAAAGCTGGTAAAATAAGCGTACTTAGAATACGGAAAGTGGGGGTTGAGATGATATTTACGATCGTGATTTTACTATTATTAGTCAGTGCCATTTTCCGAGGTTTCCACCGCGGATTCGTGATTGAAATGTTGCACCTGATTGGGACTGTGGTGGTCTTGCTGTTTGCACGGTTGCTCTATCAACCAGTGGGCGCAGCAATCAGTAATTTACTGACTGGCTTGAATTTAATTGAGGGTTCAGCCATGAGTACCCTAATTATTAATCTGATTGCCTTCTTCGTGTTGATTTCGCTGGGGTGGTCCGTGATTCGGTTACTTGGGCGCGTCTCACGCAGCATTACCTGGCTACCAGTCATCAAACAAGTGAACAGTGTTGCCGGTGGTGCGGTCGCGTTTGTGATTACGTACCTAGTTATTTTCGTCGTTCTGTCCCTGGCTAACTTGGTCAAGACTGATTTTATCCAAACACAGATGAACAACTCACCGTTAGCGACATATATTGTCAAACAAACGCCGGGACTGACGAGTCAGTATCTAAGTCATCTAGTCAATTTCGACGACGGAACAACGACATCTGATTCATAAGCGTCAGGAGCATGTATTGCGCTAGTTAATTTGTCATGAATTATGGTTAAAACGTGCCAGTTGTTAAGTTCAAAAGCAGCCAGCTGAGGACCGCTGGAAGCAGTGCAGATTTGCGTAAATCTACTTTATAGTTGCGTCCTACACCGGCTTTCAGGCATTCTGGACAATGGCCGTGACGTGGTGGACACAGATTTAAGCCGACAACCCGCGTCTTAAATACTGGTCTTTCACTAACCAAGCACAAGACGCTTGATAAGTGAAATTTCACCACTTGGCCTTGCCCAGAATACCTTCCAGCCGGGACAATATTCGAAAGGCGGACATGTGTGGACCCAACTTTCGATAAACCGTTCGTTAATTTTAAGTGAACGGTCATTTTGACAGTTGCTGTAAGAAAGTTTCCAGTAATATTTAAGCTACTTTACCCTTGGCTTAAAGCTATGAATCATCAACTCTGAACATTGGCAGAACTTTACTTCGTCGACATGTATGCTAAAGTCATAAGTGCTGAAAAAATGGCAATCGTTGGTCTGACCTCCATTGAATTAGGCACTAATCTTCAGACAGACTGTCGGCAATTAAATACCATGAATTATCATAAATACTGATTTACAGTTTGCCTGAAAGATCAGTCGTTTAATATTCCATGACCAATTGCACCAAGTCCGGTGGCCGTTCATCTGCTATTCGAGTGGGTTCCCGACTGGAGGGGGCGGCTGACAATGCTCAAGGGCGAAGTTCTTCTTGTCCGCCCTGTTCCAGCGTTGTCAGCCGGCCCCGGAAGTCGGACTAGGAAGCGCATCGGCTGACGAACAGGACGCCAACTTGGCACGTTTTACCCATCCTTGATGCCGAATACTAACCAGCACAACACATCAAAAATAAATTAGTTGATCGTAGTTCAAAGACGTGGTCGGATTCGAAGCCGTAAACGTCTTTTTTTAGTGAATTATTGAAAGTCAGAGACAGCCACAGTAGTATAGTCGTCAAACCATTTTTACGGTTTCCGAACGATTATGAGTTTTTGGGGGTTATTTGGCCGATTACTATCACATTGCCGGTGCTTCATGCTATGATTATAAGTAAAAATGAGCAAGAAAGAGGTTGGGATACTTATGGGCATGATTCGTATTAACAACTTACGGTTTCACACGTTTAACGGTGTGCTTCCTGAGGAACGGCGCAACGGCCAACAACTAGGATTGGACATTGCCATCAAATATCCCATTGAAGCGAAGGTCCGTCACGACGATGTGCACGAGACAATCAATTATGCGGCCGTGCGGGGCGTCGTTGATGATTTTGTGACGACGCACTCGTACAAGTTGATTGAATCGTTGGCCAACCATCTGTTAGAGACGCTTTTGGCTAGTTTTCCGACCGTCGATGCCATCAATATTAAGATTCGAAAGTATAGTGTACCGATGCCCGGCATTTTTGATAACGTGGAGATTGAGGTGGAGGGAACGCCACATGTCGACTAATCAAGAACGCGTCTACCTGAGCATTGGGTCTAACATGCACCCGCGCGTTCAAAATATTCGACAGGCGCTGAGCCGTTTGCGTGCGGTGGCTGGAGTGACAGTGATTGCTGAATCCCATTGGTACGAGACTGAGCCGTGGGGGAATCGTGAACAGGCGAATTTTTACAACGTGTCGGTTTCGTTAGTGACCACTTTGACACCCGCTGAGTTGTTAGATGACTTACATACCATTGAACAGGCTGGTCATCGGCAACGGCTAGTCCATTGGGGGCCACGCACGATTGACATGGACATTATCTTTTGGGGCCAGCGTCGAATTGCGACAGCTGACTTGACGGTGCCACATGCACAAGCAGCTAACCGGAATTTTGTACTGTTACCAACGGCTGAGATTGCCGCGGATGATCCGTTGGTGGGCCCTCAAGTTGCGCGTATGATTGCGGCTAATCAGGACCAGAGTTGGATTAAAAAAGTGAGAAATGTGAGTGAGTTAGATGATTGATGAGAAGAACAAAGCTAAGATAGAACACGCGGTGCGCGAGATTTTGAGTGCTGTCGGCGAAGACCCTGACCGGCCAGGATTGGTTGAAACGCCAGCCCGGGTCGCACGGATGTACGCAGAAGTATTTGCGACTAAGACCGCCGCACCATTTGATAATTACAAGTTATTTAAAGTTGAGAATCCAACTGAGATGGTTTTGCTCAAAGATATTCCATTCTATTCAATGTGCGAACACCATTTACTACCCTTCTTCGGAACGGTTCAAGTCGCCTATGTGCCGCAGCATGACCAAGTAATTGGGTTGAGCAAGATTCCACGGCTCGTCGATTATTGCGCCCAACAACCGAACGTTCAGGAACGTTTGACCGTTTCGATTGCGACTGAATTGCAGCGCATCCTCGACCCGGCTGGCATTGCCGTTTCAATCACAGCGCGCCACATGTGCATGGAGATGCGCGGTGTCAGCAAGCCTGGTGTCCAGACGGAAAGTAGCTATTATAGCGGTCAATTCAAGACGGATATTGAGTTAAAACGGGAATTTCTACAACGAATCGAAAAGTAGGTGATTAATTGGACGCAGCGACGATCGAACGACGCTATCAGAAATTATTAGGTCAGCTGAATCAAGCCATGCTGGCGAACAATCATCAACGGGTCCCACTGTTACGGCGAATCATGGCGCATCTCGGTCACCCAGACCATTACTATCACGTTATCCATATCGCGGGGACCAATGGCAAAGGCTCGACTGGGGCAATGCTCAGCAGTGTTTTGCAAGCTCAGGGATACCGCGTTGGGCGTTTCAGCAGTCCCGCCATTAATGACGCGCGTGAACAACTGCAATTCAATGGGACGTGGATCAGTCCAGCAGAATTCATCGATACTTATCATGAAATTTTGCCTGTTCTGAAAAATATGGGCTTGGCGGCCAGCGATGTCTCCGTGTTTGAATGGTTCTTCCTGATCAGTGTGGTCTGGTTCCGCAATCAAAACGTGCAGTGGGCGGTGATTGAAGCCGGCCTCGGTGGCTTGTATGATGCGACCAATGCGCTGGCTAGTCCCCAGCTGACGGTGTTTACCAAAATTGCCCTCGACCACACGGCCATTCTCGGACCAACGATTACGGCGATTGCCCAGAATAAGTCTAAAATCATCAAGCCGCACACGACGGTCGTCACTTTGGCGGACCAACATCCCGATGCCTTGGCTGTCTTACAGACCGAAGCGCTCAATCAAGGGGTGCGGTTAGTTACGGCCAAACACGCGCAATTGACCATCACGCAGCAGACATTGACCCAGATGACCGTCGATGCGCACAGCCAGTGTTTTGACTGGACACAGCTGACGTTAGGACTCGGCGCGTCATATCAGTTGCAGAACCTGCAGCTTGTGTTGACCGTCGTGTCCGTGCTGCAGCACCAGCAAGTTAACCTAACAAACGCCACGGTCCGTACGGGCTTACAGCAGGTCAGCTTACCTGGTCGTGCAACGGTCTTACAGACGGACCCACTGATAATTGCGGATGGCGCCCATAATCCGGATGGCATGCGGGCACTAGTTTCCAGTGCACAAACGTTGCTTACTGGGCGACACTTGATCTGGGTCGTCGGGGTTTTGCAAGACAAGGCGTATCCAGACATGTTGGCAGCACTGCTTCCCGCAGCCGACGTGGTCATCACGAATACGCCAGCGAATCCAGAGCGCGCTTTACCAGCAGCACAGTTAGCCCGAACGGTGACGGCCATGCTGACACCGGCGTTTATAACGGCTAACGCGATGGCTACGGCGCCTGAAATCTTGACGGCAACGACCATCACGGATGCGTTAATGCAAGCCCAACAGCGGGCGACGCCTGATAGTGCGATTCTAGTCACCGGGTCGTTTTATGTCATTCGTGAATTGCAACAAGCTGGCTGGAAGGGGTTGAGCCAATGACCGTTGACTGGCTGATTGCGTCAAATAATGCGGGGAAGAGTCGTGACTTGCAGGCTTGTTTGGCCTATGCCGGCGTGACCGCGCAACCTTATTTTAACCAATTCGACCGCCTGACATTTCCAGCTGAAACGACGACCAGTTATGTGGATAACGCCATTGAGAAGGCCCGTTTTGGTGCTTCACAGCTTGGCGTTCCGGTGATTGCCGATGATAGCGGCATTGAGATCCCGGCCTTGCCCAGACAATTCGGCGTCACGACCGCTCGTGATTTAGGGGTCGCGGTCAGTGGCTTTGACCGTAATCAGGAAATTTTACAAGCCCTTCGTCAGGTTCCAGATGGGCAACGCCAAGCCGTCATGCGAGCAACCTTAGCCGCTGCTTGGCCGGATGGTCGGGTCGTGGTCGTTCAGGGGACCGTTGCGGGCTACCTGGCACATTTTCAGTTAGGCCAATACTCAGGGGGCTTTGACCGGTTGTTTTGGCTGCCACATTATGGTCGGACGTTAGCCGAAATTCCTGCACCATGGCGAATCCCATTGACGCACCGGGGACGCGCCGCACTAAAACTAATCACAAAACTTTAAAAATTGAAAGGATCGGTGGAGTAGATGTTAGTACAAGATATCACCAGTTCATTAGCACAAGCAACGGATTTTGCGAGTCAGGCGTTGAATGCTCAGGTTCAACGGCACCAACAATTAGTTTTACGTTTTAGTGATTATAATCGTGAACAGCAGCAAGGCTTGACCCAACTCTGTCAGCAATTAGATGGTGTGGTTCAGGCGAGTCCCGAACAGCTGACGGTGCTGCTGAATCAATCTGCAGGCCGGCGTTTGGCCCAACAATGGTCGACCGTCTTCACGGACCAAGCGACCGTTCAGATCCAATTGACCCAAATCATGAAGCAATACGACGTGTTCTGGCAGGCTGGCGAACACCGGTTTAACTTAACGAAGAAGCCGATGATCTACGGCATTATGAACATCACGCCTGATTCCTTCTTCGATGGCGGACAGTACAAGACCAAGGACGACGTGTTGAACCACGTCGACGCGATGCTGCAAGCAGGCGCAGACGTCATCGAAGTCAATGGTCAAACGACGCGGCCAGGCTTTACTGAAGTGACGCCGGAAGTTGAGTTAGAACGGACGCTTCCTTATATTCGGGCAATCAAAGCGCGGTTCCCAGAAGCCGTTTTAGCAGTCGATACTTATAAATATGACGTGATGGAAGCCGTTTTGGCGGAAGGTGTCAGCATTATCAATGACGTCAACGCCTTCACGGATGATCCGCGGAAGCTGAAGTTGATGGCGGATAGTCAGGTCGGATTACTAACGATGCATAGTAGTCGCGAACAGGAATACACTGATTTGACGAGCAGTATGCGGCATTTCTTTGAACAGAACCTCGCTGCGCTGACGAGTCACGGGATTGATATTGAACGGATTGCCTTAGACCAAGGCATCGGCTATTCCCAAGTCGCACATGGCGAACAAGACTACGTGATGATGCGCAATATTGACGAATTTAATTACTTACGGCGTCCAATGATGGTCGCAATCTCACGTAAAGGTTACCTGGGTCTGTTGCTTGGACTGAAGAAGGAAGACCGGTTGCCAATGACCTTGGTCACCGAAGCCGCCATGATGCTCAAGGGCGGTCGCATCATTCGGGTGCACGATGTTGCTGAGACCAAGCAATTGATTACGCTACTCGGGCGCATTGAGAACGGCTACTGGCTCGCTAACCATGATTAGTCCAGACGACTTTGATGAGGTTACAGTCAATGGCGTTCGAGATTACGATGCCTATTTTGGAACACCGACTCACGATGATCACGTCTTATTTGAGCTATTAGTCGTCGGTATTCTGCAAGTCGGCCTCAGTTGGCAGGTGGCCGCGAGTCAGTTACCGATTCTGCGGCAACAGATGGCCGGACTACGGATAGATGCGGTCGCGGCCATGGATGAACCGGACTTTGAACGCTTGATGCGCACCCCTAAAGTGATGCACAATGGGCGCAAATTACGCGCCATCATTCAAGATGCGCGGGCGATTCAGCGATTGCAGGCGGAGTATGGTCACTTTAGCACCTATCTGTGGGCATTTGTCGATGACACGCCGTTCATGATGCCGGCGCCGGATGACGATGAAGGATTGCCAACACGTTCACCCCTCGGGACCCGGGTCGCCAAGGATTTACATCGGCACGGCTTTACCTTCGTCGGACCAGTCGTCACACACATGTTTTTACTGGCGGCGGGATTGATTAAATTGAATTAGTAAGCATTAGGCTGGCGGATGCTGGCCTTTTTTTATTGGCGTTAAGTAGTTGCAATGTGTTAGTCAATTTGTCATGAATTCTGATTAAATCATGCCATTTCTAAGTTCAAGAGCTACCAGCTGAGGGGCGCTGGAAATAGTGCGAGTTACCGTAAACATTCAGTGATAGGCTCGTCCTACGCCGACTTCCAGGCATTCTGGGCAATGGCCGTGACGTGGTGGACACAGATTTAAGCCGACAACCCACGTCTTAAATACTGGTCTTTCACTAACCAAGCCAAAAACGCTTGCTAAGTGAAATTTCACCACTGGGCCTTGCCCAGAATACCTTCCAGCCGGGATCCTATTCGAAAGGCGGACATGTGCGAACCCAACTTTTTGTTGAATCAATCGTTGGTTCCTGGATACAAGGTCATTTTGACATTCGACTGTCAGACTGGTTCTAACGATAGCTAAAATCTTTTATCCATGTTTTAACTTTTCGAATCAGCAGCTTCACTGAACTTATCTGAATTTTCGCTAGTTGACTGATATGGCAAAATCTTTCACTTTAAATGAAAGTAATTGTATCGAATGAATTCAAGACTAGTGTCTGTTAAATATAGTGAATCATATTTAGGCAGTCTTCTCAGTACTCAAATGTCGTAAAGCATCAACGATACCAATTCAAAAGGTCTGCCTGAAAGTCCACTCACCTATATTCAATGATCAATTGTACCTAGATAGGTGGCCGTTCATCCGCCATTCGAGCGGGTTCCCGACTGTAGGGGCTGGCTGACAATGCTCAAGGGCGAAATTCTGCTTGTCCGGGTGGTCTTCCCGGGCTAGAAGAAGACTCGTATTTGAAATTGCGCAGTGGGTTTCTGCGTGAGTTCAAATCGATGTCCGCCCTGTTCCAGCGTTGTCAGCCGGCCCCGGAAGTCGGACTAGGGCGCGCATCGGCTGACGAACAGGAATCCAACCTGGCATGATTTAATCAGCTTTAATGCTAAAGAATAACTAGCATAGCGCGTGTATGTATAAAATGATTACTAACACTCAGATATGCAAAACCGGTGTGATGATGGCCTAATCGGGGTTTGATTAATGGCGATAATTAATTCGATAAATTATGATTACTATAAGAAGGGAGGAGTTCGACATGCTATTGAAATCACCACTCATGATTGCAATTTGTATCGTTATCCTCGTCACGTTGATTGGGGTTCAGCTCTGGTTTCCGGCGAGTGCCTTTGTTCGGGGGCTGAACAAGTATAGTGGGCTGATTATGATCATCGTAATCATTGTTACCGTGGTGGTTACCAATCGCATGATTCAGCCACCCCATCAGCTCGTGACGGTGGACCTGCCGGCAGGAGTGTTAGTGTTAGGCTATGGTTATAGCTGGTGGCATCGGCGTAAGCAGAACCAGTCCAAACAAGTCACGCAACATAATCGTTCAAAGTAGTGCAGCTTTGGTAGATAATTACAGAAAACGAAAACAGGCCTCAAAAGTGGACAAAGTCTGCCGTTTTTGAGACCTGTTTTGATTGGATTCATGTTCACTTGTCGTTCGCTAGTTACCGTGTCGCTAACGTATCTGGTAAGAACCACATCGTTATCAAGCCAAGTAGCCAAGCGCCTAAGAAGAACGTCATGGCAGCGGGTAATTGATAGCCCAGTACCCATTGGCATAATAAAATCAATATGATAATGATTCCGATACTTCGATTCAGTGTGCTCATTGCGGTCCCCTCCCAGTTGCGTCGTTATCCCCGATTTGTAAATAATAGTTAAATTATATAATGGCAGCTGCATTTTGTGCTTGAATGTGCGTTAATGTATTAATTTAACGTACGAACGTTGCGTGAAAGAGTGACAAACACAAAACGATACCGGTAATGTTGAGGTATCGTTGCAAAATCGTTATATAATGTCTTAAATCGAGCTATCAGTGGTTTCATAGTCCACTTTTCCCAGTTCAATCTGAATCGTGATGTGGGTCAACGGGAATTGAGCGCTGAGGTCCTTGTTGAGTTGTTCCAAAAACGCGTTATTGTCGGCTAAAGTTGACCGGCAGAGGTGTACGGTCATGGCCGTTTCCGTCGTGCTCATGCCCCAGATGTGTAAATCGTGAATCTGGTTGACCGTGGGTTGGCTCGTCAAATAATCGGCGATTGCTTGGCGGTCAACGTTATTGGGGACGGCTTCTAGGGAGTAATTCATCGCGTCCCGTAACAGCCCCCAGGTCCCAACGAGAATCACGATCGCAATCAGTAAGGAAACGACTGGATCAAGCCAGAACCAGCCCGTTTGTAAAATGATGAAGCCAGCTATGACCACGCCCACGGAGACACCGGCGTCAGCGGCCATGTGGAGAAAGGCGCCCTTGATATTCAAATCGTGTTTTTGCCCCTTCATGAAGAGGAGGGCGGTGAAGCCATTAATGAAGACGCCGACCGCTGCGACGATGATGACGTCCCACTCCGCAACCGGCCCCGGATTGCTCAAACGCTGAATGGCCTCGACCGAAATGGCCCCGATTGCGACGAGTAAGAAGACGGCGTTAAAGAGGGCCGCTAGAATCGACGAACTCTTGTAACCGTACGTATACTTGTCATTTGCGCTTTTCTGACCTAGCCACAGTGCGAGCCACGAAATGAGGAGTCCTAAGACATCGCTCAAATTATGCCCGGCGTCTGCGACCAGTGCCAATGATCCGCTCGCAAAACCGTAACCGGCCTCCAAAATGATGAAGGCGGAATTGAGGGCGACCCCTAATTTGAAAGCACTGGTTTGTTGTTGGATCTGATGACTATGGGTCATATGAATCACCTACTTCTCAGTTGATTTAATGCGGTTAATCGCTATAATTTAGATATGAATGAACAAACATATGAATGTCTGTTCATGTGTATTGTAACACGCTTACATGCCCAACTCAATCAGAAATTGGAGTTTTATGATGGAAAATGAAATGCAACATGATGCGATCGTCAGTCGGCTGAATGAACTGATTCCACCGACTGATGAATTAAACCGAATTACCGCAATCTTTAAGGCGTTAGGCGACCCGACTCGCGCCAGAATTCTTTACGCACTAGCGGTTTCGAAGCTAAGTGTCGGCGAGCTGGCAACTGGGCTCACGCTGACACAGTCGAATGTGTCTCACCAATTAACGGTCCTCAAACAATTGAAGTTAGTCGTGGGGACTCGCAGCGGGCGCAACGTCCATTACCAACTAGCCGATAAACACATTATCCGAATTTTTCAGCAAGTTGCGGCACACGCAGAGGAAGCGGCGGACGAATAAGCAATATTCAAAGTGCTTATGAAAATAAATTTAGATTACCTAGTTTAGTAGACTAGATGTATTGATATTTACACGATGTGATGGTATGCTAGTGTCAACAATAAATATGAGGTGATCAACATGGCACAGTCGGCGCGGCAGTATCAAATAACTAACGAGGTCTTGAACTCAGTGACCCATGGTGTGGGGATTATTTTAAGTATCGTGGCGTTTGTTTTTCTGATGCTTAAAGCCTACGCGGATGGTCAATCCCTGGAATGGACCGCATTTATCATCTACGGGTGCTCACTGTTCGTGCTGTATACCTGTTCGACGTTGTTTCACAGCTTGTATTTCACGCGGGCGCGAGAGGTCTTTCGGATCTTCGACCACAGCGGCGTTTATATCCTGATTGCGGGGACCTATACGCCTTATAGCTTGCTGGCAATCAAAGGTTGGCTCGGGTGGACGATTCTAATAACGATTTGGGTGCTCGCCATTGCGGGGATTACCGTCAATGCCATCTGGCCGGGACGGTTGAAAAAAATCGAAACTGTGATTTACGTGTTGATGGGCTGGATGTGCCTCGCTGGTGGTCGCCAGTTGTGGATGCACCTAGGCGTGACTGGCTTCTGGTTGCTCGTTGCCGGGGGCGTTGCGTTTACCTTGGGGGCGTTACTGTATAGCTTTCCACACATTAAATACCTTCACGTCATCTGGCATCTATTTGTCATGATTGGCACGACGCTGATGTTTTTCTCGATTTACTTTTATATTTAGTCAATCAGGTTCGTGGTCGGCCGACTTACGGATGAAAAGCCCTAACCGGCATCTTTTGGGGATGCGGTTAGGGCTTTTTTAGCTAGGCTAAAATCAGTAATTTCTGCCTAGGTTACAGAAAATACGAGCCACATTAGACAAGTTCTTTGACAAAAGTCATTCCTAATCGAATGGCTTTTTTGCGTTCACCACCAAATCAGGCGCCCTCCGAAGTCAGTTGGCTTGTTAATAACAAGATGAGATAAGCTAGCGGCAGAGGCGCACATTCAATTTGTCATCAAAATGTAATCAGCCAGGCGTTCCTTTTGATTGCGTTTTGAAATAAATTTCCGTAGAATGGAAGGACAGCGAAATTTTTAGTGAGGTGATAAAGATGGCATACGGGTTATTATTTGGTGGCATTTTAATGGAAGTTTTCGGGAGCTTTTTCTTAAAGCGCGCAAACGGTTTTCGGAACTTGATACCCACGTTAATGGTTTTAGTCGGGTATTTTAGTTCGTTAGTCCTCGTGACGCTTGCAATGCAACGCCTGCCGTTAGGGGTGACGTATGCCATGTGGGCCGGTCTGGGGACGTTTGCGACCGTTGTGTTAGCGGTCGTGGTCTACCGGGAACGGTTGAGTTTGTCGCGTTTAAGCGGCTTACTTGCGATCGTGATTGGAGCGATTTTACTGAACATTTAAATACAAGGGGGAATTGATGATGCGTGCATGGATTCAATTAGTTATTGCAATTGGCGTTGAAATTGTGGGGACCAGCTTGTTGAAGTTATCGGCTGGATTTAAGCACCCCTTGGTTGGGATTCTAGGCATGTTGCTGTACGGGGTAGCGATTTTTAGCTTTTCGTTAGCGCTGCGCAAGATTCCGCTCAGTATTGGTTATGCCATTTGGGCCGGGGTTGGTACAGCCGTCACGGGTCTCATTGGTATTTGGGCGTTCGGGGAAGTCTTAACCGGCTTGAAGACGCTCGGATTTATGGGAATTATTATGGGGGTCGTTTTGTTGAACAAACCTCTCAAGGCCCCTCAAGCGGCCCCAACAACATCGCGGACAGCGCGGTGGCGGGCTCGTTATAATCGATAAAAATTAAAAAAGACCGAGTATCGGGCTTGCTTTGTGTGTTAAAGCAAGCGACTGATACTCGGTCTTTTAAAATGATTCAGGTTTAGGCACTGCATAAGGCTCCCATCGACTGCATATGACGGAGAACGTTGATTGCTCGGGCTGAACGCAGCACCTAGTCGATTGACCAGACTTCCTTGGCCGTCCCGATGACTAAGGCGAGTTTGGCCCATTGTTGTGCTTCAGTCAGTTGGTTGCCTTCTTCAGTTGAGGCAAAGCCACACTGTGTTGATAACGCCAGGTTACTTAGGGGCACCTTAGTCGTTGCCTCTTGGAGGCGGGCTTTAATATCGGCGGTCTTTTCAAGCTCTGGGAATTTGGAAGTGACGAGCCCTAAGACAAGCCGTTTGTGAGCATCGTGATTCCAAATCTGGTCCAGAACTTCGAAGCCCCCGGCCCGTTCATTGTCGTATTCCAAGAATAGGCCGTCGTAATTGAGTTGACCTAAGTAGGGTGCAACGACGTCATAGCTACCTGAGAACAGATAGGTGGACTTGAAGTTGCCCCGGCAGATGTGCGTCGTGACGGTCAAATCAGCCGGTAAGTCAGCTAGGGCCGCATTGATCACGGTGACCGCGTCGTTTGCCCACTTAGTATAGGTCGCGTGGTCGGCATCTGGGTCGTTGAGCTTGCTAATTAGGAAGGCCCAAGTCGTATCGTCGAGTTGGATGTAGCGACAGCCCAGGTCATAAAAATGCTGAATCGTTTCATGGTAAGCTTGGGCGAGATCCGTTAAGTACGCGTCCCAGCTGTCATAGAATTTGGACCAGTTATCACTGCGGTTGTCACGGAAGAGCATCGTGGGTGACGGAATCGTTTGTTTGGCCAAGACGCCTTCTGGGACGATCGATTGCAAGTATGAAAAGGCATCGAAGAAGGGGTGGTCAGGATTGTAGGCGACTTTGCCGATGAGCTCAGCGTTGTCCGTACGGGTATGGTCGCCCTTGAACTTGTAGCTTTGGTGGTAGTCATATTTGCCGACACCGGTTAGGCCCCAGAGGAAGTCCAAGTGCCACCAGCTACGAGAAAATTCACCGTCAGTGACAGCTTTGAGGCCTAGTTTGACCTGTTCGTCAACAATCCGTTTGATTTCGGCATGTTGAATTTCGAGTTCTTGTTCAGCAGTGATTTCACCAGCGGCTAATTGTTCGTGGGCTTTTTTTAAGCTAGCGGGGCGTAATAAACTGCCGACGACGTCAAAACGGAATGGTGCGGTTAAAGTGGTTGTTGTGGTTGTCATAAATCATCAGACTCCTTAAATTTAGTTGCGGGAACGAAAAAAGCGTCGTCCTGAATAATCAAATTATCCAGGACGACGCTGGGCCGTGGTACCACCTGAGTTCTAGACTAGCGAACTAGTCTACTCGAGACAACTGCCGAATGATAGCGCAATTGCTAACGAAGGTAACGGTTGTTACACCGGCACTGGTTCATGTTCATACGCTGAGCACTCACCAGAACGAACTAGGAAACCAGACCATCTTCATTGGTTGTGCCGATACCGTTTCACCACCCCGGTACTCTCTTAACAGCGACGCCAACTACTCATCTTTTAATCGTTCTTTAATTATTGTCACCTATCATACTGGTAATTATTTTAAATGTCAAATTTAATTTAAAGCGGGGATGGATGAGTATGGTCCGCTTCGTGCCATGCTATAATGGCAAGTAACATGCGATTGGGGGCAAACTATGGATAGAATCATTCGATTTTTCAAGCGGGACGATGTCGATTTATACTTAACGTTGGCGTTGTTGATCATCATTATTTACTTAATGCGCGGCTTCGCGACGGTCGTGCTCTTAACCACGATTTTTGCGTATTTGGGGGTCAAACTCAGTCGGTGGTTGAATTTGCACACGCATCTGCCGTACTGGATTGCCGTGATCGTCGTCTATGTTGGAGTGATTGCGCTGTTCATTGGGGCACTCTCATACGCCGCTCCGACCTTGGTCGACCAACTAAAAGTCATACCTGATATGATTTCGCGGGCAATCACGCACCATCCCGTGCTTAATAAGAATATTGATAAGTGGGTCAATCAAGCCATTCATAGTAGTGAGCTCATCCAAAATGGTAAGTCGTTGCTAGTGACTGGTATCAAGGGCTTAAGCGAAGTGGGGACCGGCTTTACCCATGTCTTAATGGCCATCTTTTTGAGCTTTATTTTCGCCGTTTCGCGGGGGCGGATGATGGTATTCGGCCGCCAATTCTTACAATCCAAGTTCAAAAAGTTCTTCGCTAATGTTTATTATCTGACACATAAGTTCGTGATGATTTTAGGCCGGATTATTGAAACGCAGTTGGTGATTTGTACGATCAATACGATTCTGATGACGATTGGCTTCGTGATTATCGGGATGCCAAGTATCATGGTGTTGTCGATCATCGTCTTTATCCTAGGCTTAGTGCCAGTCGCCGGCGTCCTGATTTCGATGGTGCCACTCACCTTGCTCGGATTTGCGTCGGGTGGCCTGATTCGGGTCGTTTGGATCATCGTGCTGGTTATCTTGATTCACGCCTTCGAATCGTATTTCTTGCACCCACGGTTAATGGCGGACCGGACCGACTTGCCGGTCTTCGTTACGTTCATCACGCTGATTATCATGGAAAGTCTACTGGGTGCTTGGGGCTTGATTATTGGGATTCCAATCGTTTCGTTCTTCTTAGATATTTTGGGCGTGCAGAATTCTGAACCGCGGCGGGTGACGTCGAGTAACAAGTCAGCATCATGATGGGTTTAAATCAATCTGAGGAATCAATTGGATGTTAGTCGTAGTCCATATTAACTTTCTGATAGACAGAGGCTGCTAAAACACTCAATATGATGTCTTTTTACTTTGGCAAATCAGTCATTATTCGACCTCATTCCAATCAACATCAGACCACGCTTCAGTCATTGGCTGTTTTGATTTGGGACCAGTATAAGGATTTTCAATACGTGGTACGAGTGTATATGATTCCCCATCTTTGGCTGGGATGAGTAACCAGCGTTGACCTTTTTTAAAACGTCCGTCTTTAGGTAGACTTAATGCCAATGAATTGCCGAGGCTAACTGTTTTTATCTCAACCATGTCAGTACCTCCTGTTAGTAAATATCTTCTTGATATCACAAATATAACACGTAAATACCAGACTGCGTAGTTGAAACGATTGTGATAACTAGATGATCAACATATGATTTATGAATGTTTCTGAAAGCGTACATCGCGAAGTTGACCGTTCACCGTTTTGTGCAAGCTTACGAAACAGTAATAATTTTAGTAATTGATGATATTGAAAATTTATCAACATTATCAGCCATGCAACGCTATAACTTGATCATGACTCACAAAAGCTAGCAATCAAGCGCATTAATTGCCTTTGATTGCTAGCCTTTTTCATTAGGATTTAGTTGAATGTTTCTGCGGCGTCCGGGCGTGTCGAACCGTCAAGTTAAGCAGGGTGGCGTCCGTCGCTGGCTTGGTGAACAGCGGAATCGTTTCTTCCAGCACATCACTAAAGGCGAGGCCGTACCAGATTGCCGGTGACGGGGTGATGTTTTGCAATAAGACGCGTCCGCCAATCATTAGTCGGTCAAATTGACTCATGGTCGGGTTGCTGGCGAGATCCATAATTTGTTGATTTTGGACGACAAACTTGAAATCCCCGACTTGCCGCGGTTGTGTAATGCCGTAGCGTGAATATTGAGGGTCGATACTGTGGTCCGCAATCAAGTTAGTGACGATTTGTCGTAAATAAAGGTTGATATGCTGGGATTTGCGGAACCCTAAATTGAGCTGTACTTCCACAATGTTGCGTGTTCCAAGCATATCGACGCTGTAGCTACAGTCATAGGGCCGGTTCGTTTCGTTGATGGTGATAAACCAGTAGACCTTGGCACGTTTGGGCCGCTTGTCTAAAATGGAGTACAGAATCGAACGCTTGACCCGGTGCTGGTGGTCCACCTTTGCCAAGTAGACTAGGTTAGTGGCGAATAACGGCAGGTGGTCATCGTGACTTAGTGCGATGAGCTGATTGCGATAATCCAGCAAACTGATTTGTTCGTTGGCTTGGTTGTAACGCAACCGCCGGCGATTACCGAAGAACCAGACGACCATGATTAGAAAAATCACGAGCGTTAATCCCAGTGTCAGATAACCACCATGTACAAACTTACGCAGACTGGCAGCTAAAAAGACCGTTTCCAGGGCCCCAAAGCCGCACAAGAGGGTGAGCGATAACGCGCGGTGGCCCTTCATATGAATCCATTGACTGAGTAAAATGGTCGTCATCAACATCGTTAACGTGATGGCCAGGCCGTATGCCGCTTCCATGTGGGCCGAGGTCTGAAATAGCCAGACGATCCCCAGGGTGACAAGACATAGTAGCCAATTGATTGCGCCGATGTAGATCTGGCTGCGCACATTGCTCGGGTGTTTGATAATCATACGCGGCAGAAATTTTAAACCGACCGCTTCGTCGACTAGTGTGTAAGAGCCTGTAATCAGTGCTTGTGAGGCAACAATGGCCGCAATAGTCGCGAGAACGATCATCGCGATTTGCCCCCCAGCAGGCACCATTGCGTAAAATGGATTGACGTCGGTGGCGTTACGCCAAGCAGCGGCCTGATAGTGGTTGAGCATCCACGCGCCTTGACCGAGATAATTCAGAATCAGCGTCGTGTAGACGAAGGGCCAGGTGGCGTCAATGTTGGCTTTACCCACGTGTCCCATGTCAGAGTAGAGTGCTTCCGCCCCAGTCGTGGCCAGAAAGACGCTACCGAGAATAAAGAGCCCCATTTTATTGGCTGGGCTAAAGAGGACCTCGATCGCGTACAGTGGTGAAAAGGCCTTGAGAATCATTGGCGCCTGACTAATGTTGATGAGGCCAAAGAAGCCGATGACCGTAAACCAAATTAACATCATTGGACCGAACGAGCGACCGACCACGGCGGTACCGAAACCTTGAATCATGAAGAGCACGAGCAAAATACCGGTGACGGTCAGTGGCACGAGCCACGGATGTAGCGAAAAGGCGCTGAGATTAGGGAGCCCTTTCAGTCCTTCAACGGCCGAAGTCACTGTCACAGCTGGCGTTAAGGTGCCATCAGCGAGTAACGCCGCCCCACCAATCAAAGCGACAAAAATCAACCATTTGGCCCGATGCCGAACTAGTGCATAGAGGGCGAAGATGCCGCCTTCGTGGTGGTTATCGGCCCGCAATGCAATTAAGACGTATTTGACCGTAGTAATCAGCATCAGGGTCCAAAAAATCAGTGAAACACTCCCGATGACATAATCAGGCGTTGCGTTTTTCAACTGGCCCGCATCGTTAATCAGGGCGTTCATCACATAGAGCGGCGAGGTCCCAATATCGCCATAGACGACCCCGAGGGTGATTAACATCCCAATTAATGAACGCTCTTGAATCCGTTGCTTGCGCATGAGTGATTGACCCCACTTCCATCTAGAATGTGACTCATACTATACTAGCTTTTGACCAAAGTGGGTAACAAGACAGACTAAAACTTGCTAAGGTTAACCAATTTTAGTGCACATTTC
>NZ_JAGYGU010000037.1:0-27812 GCF_018991255.1 Lactiplantibacillus sp. 30.2.29
TTAGTCATCACACCGTATCACAACCCAGGTAAGAAAAATTACCAGTTAGTGATTAATGATCTGCTAATGGGTGGTCACTATTACCACAGCTATTCGTATTACGAGTTTGATTCACTCAGTGCGTTATTAACGATTGGAGGGTTAAAACAAAATGCGCAAAACAAGCAACGGCGCGGTTAAACCGATTACCCCGTTAGGGCAGGCTCGCCAAGTTGAGCAAGCCCAAGTGAAACCGAGTAAACAATTTAAAAAATGGCGCAGTGTGGAACAACTGCTTGGTTACAAAGGCTTTACCAATGATGACCACCACTATTTAGTTTTGGCGCACGATTGGGGCTACGCCGAAATTTGCCGGATTCCCGGGGTAGGACTAACGGCACTGCCAGATAATATGTTAAGTCAACCGACACAAGAGTTTACCGAATTTTTACAACGTTATGATCCTGATTGGAGCTTTATTGCGACCCAATTTCCAGCGACCACCGCGCAACAACAGCTGAGTTTGAACCATGATTATTTAAAAGTTGAACAAGCCCTAGTCAATTGTCATGACGATCAACAACGGCAAATGTTAACGACGCGGTTACGGTATATCAATGAAAGCTTACAAATTGCGACGGCGGTTGAGAAAACCTTGAAAAGCCAAGAATACTTAGCCTTGATTTTTGGGGACACCCCAGCGGAGTTGACCGAACGAGTGGCGACGTTGTTTCAACGACAAGGCCATTATTTGCGGTTTGAACCGTTAGGCTTGGATCGCAAAATTAAGTTTTTATACAGTCTCAATAATATGAACGACAAGAAAATATAAAGGAGGCCTGGAGGCCATGTTGACTAGACATAGAGTTAAACAATTACAAGCCGCGGGCTATGATTTGGCACTGTTAGCGCATACCCAGCCGCAGGGAAATGTGGATACGACTTTAGATAGTCACCTCGTCTTTGGCGGCAGTTGTGTGGCGTGCTTGCACGTTTTTAAGTTTCCCAAAGAACGCTTAGCCTATTTTTGGTTACGCAAGTTTATGAAATATGATTTTACGGTGACGTCGATTAGTTTAGGTACTGAGGATCAACGAAAGATTCGCAAAGCTTTACAAAACTCAGTGGCGGAAACTAACTCACAGGCTCGCGATTTAAATGCAAAGCCGATTGCACGTATGGAAGCCGATGAGGCCAATCAGAAACAAGCCGCGTTGTTACGGGATTTATTACACGCTGAAAAGATGAAACGGTTAAGTATTCGCGTCTTTGTCTATGCCGATAATGAAGCCCAATTGCGTCAGCGGTTGACTAAGATTACCGAAGATATGCCTGATGACTTTGGGGTGCGGGTGTTCTATGGCGAACAAGAAGCGGAGTTTAGAAGCTTATATGTGCCCGCCGAGAAGCAAAGTTTATTAGATAATCACCGGCAAGGCACACCAGTGGCCGCTAGTGTCATCGGCCATGGCTTTCCGTTTAATCATATTGAACTTGATGATCCCCACGGGGTGTACTTGGGTTGTTCGAAGACCCAGGGCAAAATCATGCTGGACCCCTTTTATGTGGGCCAAAACCGCTTAACTTCGTTTTTTATGGAAGCCGGGCGCCCCGGTTCTGGTAAGTCTGTGTTAGCTAAAATGTTGAATGACATCGCCTTTGCCCGCGGGAGCTTTACCCGGACTTTTGATGTTGCCAACGAGTATGCCAAGCAATGTCGCTCCCAAGGAGGACTCGTGATCTCGCTAGACGGGAGCGAGAATCGGATTAACCCGTTTGAAATCTTCCCAACGGCCACGACGAAAGACGGCCAAGCGATTGATGAAATTGGATCGTTTAATCACCATATCGAAAAGATCAGTAGTATGGCTTGCTTACAAAACCTGGACTTGACCAACGATGACCGGATTCGGTTACAGAACTTAACGACTGAGTTTTATATCATGCAAAAGATGTGGGTGGCCAACCCATCGGAAAACCGGGATAAGTTGTACGCGATTGGGTTACCCCATGATCAATACCCGACTTTAGGGGAGTTTGTGGTCTATTTACGGCAAGTACAAGACAACTATCAAATTACGCGGCGGCCGGACGTTGAGATTACGTCGATTAATCGCATCGTTAATACGTTTGAAAATATGATGACGAAAGACGGTGACATCTTCAATGGTATTACCACAATTCCAGATTTTTCTAAGATTAAAGCGGTGGTCTTTGATTGTTCAGGTTTGAAAAATAATGGTTCAGCGACCTTTAACGCGCAAGTCTATTCAGCTTTGAGTTTATTATCGGCTGACATCATCAATAATGGAAAAAAATATCGCACCTTGTATAACAACCACGCAGTGGCGTTAGAAGATGTGCCCTATTATTGGTTGAATATTGATGAATTTCAAAACTATGCGAAGCCCGAGTTTGCGGAGGGCGTGGCCTGGTTAACGAACCTGATGGAAGAAATGCGCAAGAACTTCTGTGGGTTGAATCTAGTGATGCCAACGATCAAGGAAATGTTGGGTGATAGCAAAAGTATCGTGCCGAGTGAGCGGTATCAGAAGTATGATACGGCGATGAAAAAGATGTTTGGGTTATTTACTTATCCCATTTTCTTTCGGTTGACCGCTGATGATTTACCCCGGTTACAACAAGCTTTTGGTAAAGCAATCACACCGGAAGAACTGGCCACGGTGGCCCAGTTAGGTGAGCATGAATGTTTTATGCACATTGAAGGCAATGGCAACTATGTCTTTACCGTGCAGGCTTCACCAGCCATGCTAGATCGTTATGATGGCGGGGTGGGCTAAATATGAAAAGGCAACCCAAGTCAGACAAGCCAACTAGGGCGCAACGCAAGGCGTTACGGCAACAGGCCCGGCAAGCCCGGATCGCGGAACTGAAACGGTTAAGTCAAACCCAAAACCCGCTGCAAATTCAGGACAAATTAATCCTGCCGATTGAGTTAATTTTCTCATTGGTCGTGGTGATTATCATTATGAGGTGGTGGCTCGGATAAATGCAAAAGAAAGTTATTATGGCCAGTCTGGGTTTAGGTGTGCCGCTCCTCTTGGTCAGCTGTCTGTTACTACTCATTACATTTATTGCCAGTAGTGATGATGACAATGATTGTGCGGTGACCACTGAGACTAGCAGTAATGTGGTGACCAGCGCTGATATGAATAAGAATGCTAAGACGATTTATCAGTTCTTGCGGACGAACAAAGATGTTAAAGCGACCCCGCAAGCCGCAGCCGGCATTTTGGGTGTTTGGCAGTTTGAATCACAATTAAATCCGAGCGTTAAGAATACGGGCGGTTCGGGGGCTACGGGCCTTGCCCAGTGGATGAGTAACCGCTACGATAACCTCATGAGCTTTGCGGCTAAAAATAATAAAAAATGGAACTCCTTAGATGCCCAATTGAATTTTATGGTCTACGAGATGGCGCATGGCTATCAAGGTGAGAAACATATTTTTAAGGAAACCAGCGCGCACCAAGCCGCGTATGATTGGTTGATGGAATATGAGGGTATGCGCAATAATCCCGAGCAGTGGTTCTTGGAGAAGGGACCGTCAGGGCAACCAGGGCGGTATCCATTAGCGGATCATTGGCTGGCAAAATTAGGTGATACTGATCCGGGCACGAGTGATGGGTTAGCGACCGCTAGTGATGACACAACTGGGAGTAGTTGTGACGCGACTAGTGAGAATGATGGTGATATTCTCAAAACAGCCAAGGGTTGGTTAGGGTATTTCTATTATGTCCAGACGCACCCGAGTTCAGATTTGGGGAAAGACTTAAAGAATCCTAATAAATCCGGTGGGACCGACTGTTCAGGCTTTGTGTGGCTCGTGTTAAATAAAGCCGGTTATAAAGTGCCCGCTAATATGGGCTGGTTTACTGGCACGATGGCGAGCGATGCCACTGGGCCGCACCATTATTTGAAAGCCATTGATAAAAGTGAAGCCAAAGCGGGCGATATTGTGATTGTGAACCAGGGAGAAGGTAGTGGTAATAACGGCCATACGGCCATTCTAACGGAAGACTGGCATGGCAATCAGACCCGGATTATCGAATCTGGGGGTACTGGTAAAAGCATTAATATTGCGCAGTTTGGGACGGCGTTTAGTAGTCTCTTATCGGGCGAGACCACGTTTGCCCGGGCGATCAAAGCGAAGTAAAGGAGTTAGGATATGGAACGCAAAACAGTTATAATCGTATTTTTGGGCTTAGTTGCGGCTGGCGCATTAATTTGGGGTGGTCATGAGTACCGACAGGTGCAAGCTAAGACCACTGAAATTAGTCAGATTAAGCGCCAAAAGGCTGCCTTATTAAAGACGCAGGCCCACTTAAAAGGCACCGTCGTGGCGGCCAACCAAGCTGAACAGGCGGCGGTTAAGGCCCAAGAGCAGCTCAAAAATAATAGTGCCGATAATCAGACGGTTCAAACTAGTAACGCAACCATGGTGGCAAATATTACGACGGTGTTCAATGGTTTATATAACTATAATCAAGACACTTACCAACAGCGGCAAGCGAAAGTTAAGCACTGGTTAGCGCCCAAGTTAAATCAACAGTATTTTGGCGGCAAGAGCCAATTATATGGTGATGGTAGCCAAGTCACCTCAAAACTAACGCAATTACGGGTTTACCGCCAAGCAGTTAGTGGCGCTCAGTTAAAGGTCTTGGTTGTCGCGAAGTATAAGAGCAAATACGCTAGTGCTAAAACTTGGAACGCCGGGACAAGTGTTTATGAAGTCAGCTATGACGGCGCTAAGCAGCAGATTACGGCCATTGATAGTTTAATCAGCAAGACGAATTAAGGCTTAGAAAGGAGTAAACCAATGGGCAAACTGGTGAAAGTGACTGGCTACGTGGACGAGAAGATTTTGGAGCGGATTAAGATCCAAGCCATTTTAGAGAAGCGGAGCATGTCATCAATTTTACGCCAATCATTTTGCGCGTATTTACGAGCCAACGAGAAATATTATTGGCATTAACAAGAAGGCGCCCTGAAAGAAAAAGGGGCGTCTTTGTTTTGTACAAAAAGCTTGCGCTATATACCACAGTGGTGTATAACAAGTTTATTAAATAACCTAAAAGGAGAACGAAAATGGTTTCAAAAGCACAACTGCGTGCCAATCGCGCCTATGATAAGCGGCACCCGGAAGCAACGGCTTATCATAGGGCCCGTAATATGGCCATACGGTTTGTCGATCCAGTTGGAAAATTGGCCGAAGCTGTACAAACTATTGATACAGCCAAACGACGGCAAGATTTGGAAGAGCTGCAAGATCGGGTGACGGCAGCGTTAGCGGCATTGGACGCCGAAGAAAAGCAACCAAAAAAATAGGGGAAAACAAAAAGGGGAGCGAGTTAAATGAAAAAGCAACAGGTCATGAACATTTTAGTTGCGGGGTTAGCAGTAGGTTTAGTAGGTTGTGGTAAGGCTAAGACTAGTCAACCAACGGTCGCAATTTATCATCAAGCCAAGCAAGGCACCCAGATTTGGTATGAAGTTCCAAATTACGAGAACATATCGGGAGATAGTGCTATTAATTCTATCTATGTTTTAAAAAATAATAAGCTTACAGAATATGGTGTTAATTATGGTACTGGTGATGATGATACAAGGAGACTTAAAGACCTGAAGGCGTATTCTGATAAAGAAATTATTCAATTGGCAAAAAAGTGGAATATAGAATCCATGGAATCTGAGTACGATTATGTATACGGAAATAAGAATGTGTCTGGCTATGTTAAACCTAAATATGGTAAAAGCGAGATGGTTAAGAGATCCTTGCCAAAACCAGTTAAGGTATCGTATGAGCTGACTAAAAATTCGGACAATGGCATCAACAAGGAAGTTATGATCTACTCGAGTTTAGGAAATGAAAATGCAACTGTAAAGTATGGACTAATTAAAACAGGCAGTATTAAAAAAGCCGCTGGTCAAAATTTTATTGGTTTTAGAACGGTAGAAGAAATCGACGGTAGCACTAAAAAGTTAAAAAATCAATTTATTCAGCGCGTTGCAAGCAAACATGCAGTAGTCAGCTATGATTCAGTTAAGGAGCCAGGAATCACAGTTAAAAAGACAGAAAATTAAGAATTACTGAGTATTACTATTGACGATTTATTAAGATAGTGATAAGTTAAAACCGTAAACAAGAACACATGTTCTTGTTTAGCGATATGATATTTGTTTTGACATTGAACTAGGCATGCGCTATGCTAAACCTGTATTCAACGAGTTATTGGTTGAATACAGGTTGATGCGAGGGCATCAAAAAAGAGAGCTTCGGAATCACTGATCCTGGATTACCAGTCCGGGCTTTAGCATGATTCGACGTAAGAAACATACGCAACTATGTTTCCTACTTGCTCTCTTATGTTACTACTAAGTTTCAGCAGTAACGGAGTTAAGTTTAGCATAAAATGAGCAGAAAATAGGCTTTTTTGGCCGATTTTCTTTAGACTATTTGACGTCGTCGCGGTATAACGTTGCGGTTGCAAGGTTTAAAGACTAAATTTTTTGTTAGTTATGTTATTCTGGTGCTGACTGAGGAAATAGTAGATACATAAGGGAACAACTGGGAAACCAGTTGTTCCCTTTTTTGTTGCCTTCACATGAGCTTAAAAAAATAAGGAGGGCCAGTAAATGGAGCGAAAAGATATTACCCAACAAGTGGTGGAGACACCTAGTGACCAAGCTTTATCAACGGATTTAACCCAAATTACGACGGAGATTAAGAGTTATCAGTCAATTGCAGGCCAGTCAATCTTTGAAATTGGTCGCCGATTGACATGGGTTAAGGAAAATGATTTATCTCATGGTGAGTTTGGACACTGGTTAAAGTCATTAAATATTGATAGTACGTTTGCTAAGAGGGCAATGAAAATATCAAATGAATTAAGTTCAAATGGTGCGACGTCGCACCATTTGGGAGTGGAAGCCCTATATCAAATTGCCACATTGCCCGAAGAAGAACGCCAAAAGTTGCATCGCTTGGAGTCAGGTGAGGAAAAGACCCCCGATGAGATGACTGTTCGTGAACTGCGTGAACTAAAAAAACAGTTAAAAGCTAAAGATGACCAACATGCCGCGAAACAAGCGGCTTTAAAAGATAAGTATGAAGCTCGATTGCAACGGATTAAGGCTGAAGGCATTCGTGAAGTGGAAATTCCAGTACCGACAGTGCCTGATGATTACGAAGATTTAAAGAAGCAGACTAAGCTTTTAGTGACTAAGAATCAGCTTTTGGAAGAAGTTAATGCCGAAGGTGATCGTGAGATTGAAACGCTCAGAGAGGAACGTGATCAATACGCGGAAACCAGTGAAGCCTATGAACATATGACTGAGAAAATCGAACAACTGA
Organism: Lactiplantibacillus sp. 30.2.29; assembly: GCF_018991255.1. Lineage (NCBI taxonomy): Bacteria > Bacillati > Bacillota > Bacilli > Lactobacillales > Lactobacillaceae > Lactiplantibacillus > Lactiplantibacillus sp. 30.2.29. Next base: position 7,352 of record NZ_JAGYGU010000037.1, read on the forward strand.
AACACCAACAAACGTTGTTAATGGCCAACAACGAGTTAAATCGGCAATTTAATCAACTGGTTCAGGCCGCCATTGACGCAGCTGATCGGTTAAGTGAAGTGGTCGAGCGCAGTGACTTTACCAAGATTGATGCCTATGACAATGCCATTCTAGCCTTATTACGGTTAAAAGATAAGATGGCGCATAACGTGCAACGGTTAGAAGCCGGACTTGAACAAAATCCTTGGAGTGAAGAACAATGATGGCTAAAACGATCCATTTAGGGGATTGGGTGACGTACAAACCGCGGGCTACGAATGGGAACACTAAAGTGTCAGAAGCGCCACAAGTGGGCCAGCTAATCGAACAACATTTGGAAAATGGCACGACTGTAAATATTGTGCATAATGCGAAAGGCCACAATGATTGGACCTTAGCTAAGCACTGCCAATTAGTGAAACGGGGGACTTTATAAGATGAGTCAGTACGGTATTTTAGATACAACTGTCGGGGATTTAGTTCAAGGAAAAGTATTTGCCACGCGAGGATTAGCCCAACAATGGTTGTTGGCCAACTTTCCTAGTTTGGTTGATACGGAAAACAACCGTGGCCATTATTTGGGTGGTCAACGCCAAAGCTTACGCGTCTTAACCCACCCGTTACGGATTGTTAGATTGGGGGCAATTGAGGAATGAAAGTTGCTTTAACGGTTCAACTTATTAAACTAGATCGGCTATCAGAACCACTGGTGGTGCAATATGATAGTGCGTTAAACCAGTCAATTAAATTGAAGCCCAATGATGTTGTATTAATTGGGTGTCCCAGTAATGATGCGATTCAAATTGGGATTGTTAAGCAAGTGCCAGTGACTACTGATGCGTTAACTAGTCGGCGGCCGACCGTCGTTGGCCGTATTGAATGGCCCGTTAAACCGTTAAAAAAATTAGTCGCCCAGTTTAAATTGGAACAACTAATGGAGGGGCAAGTATGACTAACAAGCACTGGTTGTTGAAAGGTTTATCAGTTAGTTTAATCCTCGTGATGGTCGGTATAGTGAGCTGGTTTTATTGGCAACCCGAGCGTTTAATTCGGCCCAGTCAAACGCCGACTGTCACGCAAGTTGTGCAGCAACGGTTAGCGAAAAAGACCCCGGCGGTGTTGCTATTTTACCAACCGGGGTGTCGGGATTGTCGCCAAATTGCGCCACAAGTGTTGCGCAGTGAGCTCAAGAACTATTTTAGTGGGACGCTACAAATCGTCAATATTAATACCCAAAAGGCTGAAAATCGACGGTACTTAACGCAATTTAAAGTCACCCAAACGCCCACTTTAATCCGCTACGATCACGGTCAAGTCACTCGGTATCAAGGAACGAACTTAACCAAAATTAAACACTTATTGACTGCAAATTAACCCTGCAAAGGAGATTGAATGATGAAAAAACTAACTACCGGGTGGCGGTATTTAAAAGAACATAGCCGGCTACGCCGGTTTTTTATTATCGGACTTTACCTGGTTTTAACCGGTGGGTTAATTATTAATTATGGCCTGTTAAATCGCCAAACGGCTAAGAATGATGATACGCCGTTGAACAGTTATCAGAGCTTCAGTGGTGACAACAGCGCACAAGGTGTCAAGCTAGTCCAACGCCAGTATAGCCCGACCCAACAACGCCTGATTGCGACGTTTGCAGTGCAGGCGTCAACGGACCCCACCACGGAAATTCTGTCGCAATATTTACATTTTGAGTTAGCGACAGTGGTGCCACAAAAACTAAAAATGGTCGTGATTCCAGTCACCGAAAACAAGTATGTCGTGATGGTTGATCATTTAAATCAGAACTTTGAAGCGATTCGGTTCCGGTTGATTAATGCCACGCCTAAGACAGATCAAACGAGCTCGTCAGCGCCACAAGCGGACTTTATTGTGACTAATCAGGCGAAAATTAGACGGGCCCAGGTTTCGGCTTTATCGCCAAAAGCCTTTGCCAGCCAGACCATTAATGATGAAATTTCAGCGCGAAACACCAGCATTAAGCGGCAACAAAACAAAATCAAACTGGCCAAGACGGCCATTAGTGCGGACCACGATAAGATCCAAACGAAGCGAACGAATCGTAAGTATGAAGTCGCTAGTCAACAGACCCAAACGGACAATGATATTGAAACTTTAACTGGTGACATCGAACAAAACCAACAAAATATAACGGGTGCGAAGCACCGTATTAGCACGTTAAAAGCGGAACAAGCTTTACTTAAAAAGAAACAAACCGCGATAAGGAACGGTACTTTTAAACTCGCTAAGGTCACTAAAAGTACCCAAATAACGCACAAAAACTAAATTTTTAAAAGTGGTCAAACGGTGGTTAACTGGTGGTCAAAAGGCGGTCAAGCGGTGGCTATTTGGTGGCCAAAACGTCAAAAAACGAGTAAACGCAGTCCGCACCTGGAATCCCCGCCACTGGCGGGTTGGCTGGCCATTTTTAATGGCGAGTCAACAGATTCCCTTATGCTCTTTACTTCTTTAATGCAGTTGGCTTGTTAAGCGCTAATTTTCTGCTAGTTTCTTTTTACTAGCCGTGACAATTAAGTTTTATTCGATATTATTTTTGAGGAGGTTGTTCCAATGAACACTGGTAAAACGAATCTCTATATTCGCAATGTTGATCAAGTTGATAAAGATAAATTAAAACGATTGGGTAAGTTAGCGGGTTATGATAACCTTTCTGATTTTATGCGCACCATTATTAATGAAGTGGTGGCGCAGGACAACTTAGATTTCCTGATTAATGGGAATATTACGAACCATTTAATTGAACAAACGGCCCTGATGAATCGGGTTGTTGAAGTTACTAATTTGAATACCAATGAATTAACCGAGATTAAGAATTTATTGACCGCCATGGTGAAGGGAGATTATTGAAATGGCTAACGAAAATCCACTAGATTACAATGACCAGGTTGCCGATAGTAACAAGCAACGGGGCCGCAAAATCAATTTACGGTTGGATACTTATAATCAAAAACGGGTTGCCGAACTTAAAGCTTACTTTGAAAGTGATCCTGATTTGGCCCGGCTCGTGCGCACGGAAAATAAAATGTATAACTTCATCATCAGCGAATTTATTCAACTGTTTCTTTACACGAATTTAGGGCAAAAATCATTTTATGGGCGCGAAGCTGAACTATTGAAACGCGTTCAGGAGTCACCAATGAACCAGAAAATTGATAAGCAGTTGCGGTTAAATCGGCAAAATGGAGCCGAAATCAAGTATCTGTTATTGTCGATTTATAATCGTACGGCCGGAGTTGTGACGGAGGGTGGGTCAATTTATACGCCCGGTTCGGATAACAATATGGCGATGCAACAAGTGCAAAAGATGATTGAAACTGATATTCAAGCCAATCAATTACGGCAACACTAAAAGTGGGAGGGACGGACATGTTAGTTAATCAATTCAAGACCGCTAGCAAAAAAAATTGGCATTTGTCCGACGAGTTTCTAAATGTGTTAGCGCAATTATCGAGCTTTGATACGGCTGACCATAAGTGGGCTGTGGAAATTGGCGCCTATGATAATGATGAAGAAAAGTTTGTCGTTGACGATGCCACGTATCGACAACAAGTTGGTGCGGAAGACTGGCCGCGAATTGCTCGGGAACGTGAGCTGTATCAGATCTTAGTTAAGATTCGACCAGTGCCGTTTACCGAATTTGCCGCTAATGATCAATTCCTCGCAAGCGAGCGCGTACCCATTTTAAAACAGGCCGCGCGACTGGCTTACTTTGAGTTTACTGAGAAAGAAATTTGTGCGTTATTAAAAGTGAATGCTAATTATTTAAAGATTAATCGAACTGAATTTAGACAATGGAAGGACTGGTATGCACAGCATTATGTCGAAACCAATTGAGCACCAGCAACCAGCAGTCGTCTTTAGGTTGCAATATTTTACCGCCGCGACGGTGGCCAATAAAATGAGCTACAGTGGGTATACGAAATACACAGAACGTGATAACGCAACAGATTTAAGCAATGATGTTAATTTAGTACAACAGCGATTAGATCAACTGGAACGAGACAATTTAGCTGAATTAGCGCCAACTAGTCAGCGCCCTGATGAGGAACCAGTTGAGCCGGTAGACGGGGTGGCAACGCGCTTGCCTTATCAAAAATTTATTGATTATACGGCGCGCAATACGGCGACTGAGTTAGATCAAGGTGACGAGGTTGCCAAGCCCAAGCAGCAACAATTAACGCCCACCTTTGACCAACGAACCGATCACTTAACGGTGGCCGAGACGGATCAATTACGGCAAAAATTAGACACCGCCCAGGCGAATAAAGGCGTTTTATGGGCCGGGGTTATCTCATTTTCAACGCAATATTTGATTGACAATCACTTGTATGACCCTAAGACTGAAGCCTGTGATCAGCAGAAGATCAAAGCGGCGGTGCGTCACAGTATGGGCCCACTCTTGAAAGCTAATGGGTTAGCCGAAAAGGGGTTTTGGTGGGGTGATATTCAATTTAATACTAACCATATTCATGTGCATTTAGGTATTTCGGAGTTAAGCCCACGACCCGATAAAATTGGTTATCGGAACGGTAAACGCGTTGCGAAAGAAGCGCGGCGAAAATTCACTCAACCGTCTATTCGGAGCATCAAAAGTCATATTTTTCAGGACTTAATTGCTTTGGAACGACCGCAGGCTAAAACACGCAAATTGAATTTGGAAAAGCGGTTAGGGGTTCAACGAGCTAGTCTGCGCCAACAACTGAGGCAGACCGTTGGTGAACAACAGCTACAGGCTCTCTTTGCCAGTCTGCCGGCTGATAAAAAGCGGTGGCGGTATCGAAGTAATGCCCGCGATATGGCAAAGTCTAAGCAAATTGCGAGTGCCCTGGTCAATCAATATTTACAAGACAATCCCGAGTTCCAAGCCTTTCAGCAAACGGTGCAGGCCCTAGATCAGTACAATGCAGCAGCCTTTGGCCAACGGACGGCTGGTCGAACTGCGCACCATAAAGAGGCTGAACTAAGGGAACGATTGACCAATGCGTTATTTGAGGCTTGTCGCGAACTACCAGACAATGAGCAAGAACTGACGATGGCCGGTTTAGCCAAAAACTTTACTGCGGCCGATATTGAAGCCAACCGTCAACGGATCGATTCTTTACGGCAAGCAAATCGGCTACAGCCAACCCCGGCCAAGACTAAGGAACTGCGGCAACGGCGCATGGCCTTGCGTCAGCAAAATGGTCGAGCTAGTCAGGGCAAGGTGCAACAAGCTCAGCGGGAGTTAACGAAACTGAGTCAGAAATCCGCGCCACTCAATGCGGCCGAACGGGAGGCCCGTACCTTTTTAAGTGACCGGTATCAGCAACGATTAACGCTCGCTAAATTGAAGCTACAAGCTCCATGGGAACAAAGCCCCACGGAACGGCAACAGTTACAAGATTTAACGGCTTATTTCACGGACGTCGTAAATGTGCCCCTCACGCAATTAACTTCCGAGCGGGTGGCCCAGATGCAACAACGATTGGCTGCGGAACATCGACTTAATGGTGGTAGCGTCGTTAGTGGGGTGAACTGGTCAAAGCTCCGACCAGAACTCCAGCAAGCGTTAAGTGAGGAATTGGGTGTTAAATTAACCAAGCCAAGCCAGATGCGCGCCCAACTTCAAGCCATCACTAAACAACAACAGGAATTGTTACGGTTGAAAGCCACGCTGGCTAGCTACAAGGAAGCTTTACCGCCGGCCGTAGTGCACCAGCGGTACCAAAAAATCGAACGGCTCAGCGCTAAAATCAAGCGGGATCAACAATCCACTAAAAAAGCTGGCTGGGGCCCGATTGAGGCGAAGACCAACCACTGGAAGCCGCGACATTTAAAGCAATTTCAACGCAAACAGCAACAGGCTAGTCACCAAATCTTAAAGCAAGAGGGGCAACAAGTGAAAAAGCAATTGCGGCGAGCCGAACAGACTCATTATCAAGATTTAAAGGCCAAAAATGCGTTATTTAACCAGCAACAAGCGATTGAACAAGCCCAACAAGAACGGGGGCGGTGAGATGCAGCTGGTGGTCAAAGTAGGGGGCTGGTTGGGATTAATCCTAATTGAACAATGGGCCACCGGGGTGTGCTTAACGGGGCTGCAAGCTAGGTCCGGGGGCGCCACCATTTTCTTACTTGGTAGTGGCACACTGGTGTTAATGGTTTTGGCGTTAGGCCTGGGTTATGGTAGTCGTCAGGCCTGGTGGCGCCCCATTGATCATTGGCGACCGGTTCTAATTAATGGTGGCTGGGCTTTAGTTAGTCTGTTGGGGCTTAGCCTTATTATGATGACCAGTATGCACCGTGGTGGGCAGGATACTACCGCTAATCAACAAGTTTTAACCGACTGGTTGATTAGTTTGCGCGGGTGGCGTCAAGTTTGGTTGATCGGTCAATTGGTCATTATTGCGCCGCTGATGGAGGAATTGTTGTTTCGAGGCTTATTTTGTCGCTGGTTTTTGGGGAACCATCAAAGCTGGCAAGCCATTGTTAGTGCCGGGGCTTTTGCGAGCGTTCATGAAATGCGGCTCAGTCTAAGTTGGTTACTGTATTTTGGGGCTGGTTTGATCTTAGCTTGCTTATACCAGCGGCAACACGACTTGCGCCTTAATTTAGTGGTGCATAGTTTATATAACGGTTTGAGCTTGATTTAGTTCCAGGGCGGGGTTGGAAGTGGCTGTAAAACGCGGGCAATGACTAAAATAAATGATAAAATGAATGAAGAAAAAATAAATCAAGCACGACCGAAAATTAAAGCTGGTAAATGGCAGGTTGAAGACCATAATGGCGGTGAAGATTGCTGTGAAGCCTTATTATTTAAGATGCAAGCTGGTCAGCATGAGTTTTCGTTACCATTGTCGGTAGTGATAAACTGTTTATGGATCGCTGAAAAGGAAGGTTATGTTCCGCCATTATCGGATCAGTGGTGGATAGACATACGCAATGCAATGAGCTGAAATGAGGCGTTGAAATGAATCAATTCAAATTGAAACTAAGAAAAATTAAAAGGCACTAAAAATGCCTGTATACCAGCACACATATTGGCTTTTGAGTGAGTACTCGGAAGCGATAGCGATGGTTGCTTAGAGCTGGGCTAGACTAGGGTGTTATTTAAATCCTAGCCGTCCCGTAGACCACAAGTACAGCCAGATAGACATTATGAACAAGCAATTAGACAATGGATAAATTAGCTAAAATGCACGCTGTGAATACCGTAGTATCGGTAGTTACAGCGTGCATTATGTTATACTATGCTAGTAGAGAAGTTAAGGCGGTGGCTATTTCCAGTATTGGAGGTGGTGCTTATGGTGTAAACCTAATAAGCCAACCCAAATTCCAGGAAAGGAGTAGCCCAAGTGTCCGTTTCGGGCGCTTTACAATTAATGCTGGCTTTCGGTACCTTTATCGTAGCCTTAATTGCATTAATTGTTGAGCTGATTAAAAGTCAGCAAAAAAAATAACCGCCTTAGCTGTGACGAGCTAGCGGTTATTTAATAAAATGCGAGTCACCGTCTTAAACGGCTCTATATCGGGAAGCCCTGTACTAGCAGGACTTCCTTTTTCTATGCCTATATTATAGCACGGTTGGATTAGGTTTTGAAGCAATGGGAACGCGAGCGATGGTTGCTTAGGGCTGGGCTAGACTAGGGTGTTATTTAGATTCTAGCCGTCCCGTAGACCACGAGTAAGGCCAGATAGATATTATGGACAAAAATTTTTCTGTGATTTGTTGTGACACAAAAAAAGACCGCTCGTAATGGAAATTAAGAACGGTCAGCGGAAATTGTGTAAAAAATTGATTAGGTTATATACCGCAATGCCAAAACAGGAGAAGATTTGGCACTCTTAAAATAACGTATATTGCTAAATTTAGCAATCAATATACAACCGGTTACTTGCAAGAAACATTTCAGTGGCTAAAAGGTCGTTCTAAGACCAAAAAGCCACTCATAATGGGGGTTATGAGTGGTCGGAGTAGAACATATAGTACCTAGAACTTATCTTTGTACAAAAAGGATTGCTAATTATTTTGGGGAAATAATCTAATACGACTGTTACTTTAGTACAGTGCGTGCTGTAATGCAAGCATCATTACTCATAAAAAATCTTTTGGGAGGCTGAGTTCAACGCTAAGGTCGTTAGGCTGGTAAGCTGGGATTAAATTAATGTTAGGAGTGCAAATTATGACGACGGTAATTTTAGCAGAAAAGCCCAGCCAGGCCCGGGCGTATGTGGCGGCCTTTCAAAAGAGTCAGAAAAAGTCGGGTTACTATGAGGTTAGTGATCCAGTGTTACCCAATGATACGCTAGTGACACACGCGTTGGGTCATTTGGTCGAACTCGTCCCGCCAGAAAAATATGATGCGAAGTATCGCAATTGGGCTTTAGCCAATTTACCAATATTTCCAACCACCTATCAATTCGAAGTTATTGCGGACAAGCAAAAGCAGTTTCAGGTGGTCAAGACGTTATTAAATCGGGCTGATACGATAATTGTGGCTGGTGATAATGGTCGTGAAGGTGAAAATATCGCTTGGTCGATCATGAAACAAGCTCAAATTGATGTCGAACACAAAACGATGCAACGGTTGTGGATCAACAGTTTGGAAAAAGAAGCCATTATCGCGGGCTTTCGCGAATTGAAAGATGGGTGGCAATTTTATCCGAATTACCAAGAAGCCCAGACCAGACAGATCAGTGATTGGCTTGTTGGCATGAATGCTAGTCCGCTGTACACCTTGTTATTACGGCAACATGGGTTGTCGGGGGTGTACTCAATTGGTCGCGTCCAAACGCCAACGCTATATATGGTCTATCAAAGAGATCAACTGATCAAAAACTTTAAGCCGGAACCCTACTTGGAACTAAATGCTGAAATTTTAGCCAATCAGCAAAAATTCGAGGCAAAATTAGACCCCTATCAGCGTTTTAAAGACGAAAAAGGATTAATGATATTCATGCAGGCTAAAAACGTTCAGCGGGGCCCACAGACAGCTTTAATTAAAGATGTCCAAAACATCGTCAAAAAGACCCCTAGTCCCCGGCTGTTTTCACTATCTAGTCTACAAAGTGCGGTTAACCAGCGGTTTCATGCGAGTGCGAGTGAAACCCTAGCGGCGGTGCAGGCCTTATATGAAGCCAAGTGGTTAACTTATCCGCGCACTGATAGTGAGTACCTTACGAAGCAAGAGTTTGATTACTTGGCGGCGAACCTGGATCATTACCAAGAATTATTGCCTGAAAAAATGGCTTTACCACAGACCACGCCGCAAAAGCGCTATGTCAATGGTCAGAAGGTGACGGAACACCCCGCGATTATTATGACGAAAGTGGTGCCTAGTTCAGCGCAATTGGCTAAGTTACCCGTCTTACAACGCCAGGTCTATGATTTGGTGTTAAAAACCACGTTAGCCATGTTTGCGGCGCCTTATGAATATACAGAAACGACCATCACGACGCAGGTCGGACAAGCACTGTTTAAATCAGTGGGCAAAGTCCCAATCAATCCTGGTTGGCAACGTCTCTTCAAGGCAAAATCAGTGGAGCAGGGGAAAGACACGCTACCCGTGGTCACGCCTGGTCAAACGGTACAAGCTGTCTTAACCACCCCGACGAAACAGACCACGCCACCGAAGCCGTTTACCGAAGGAAGCTTAATTACAGCCATGAAAACAGCCGGGAAGACTTTGGACGCAGACGAAGCGGCGGTGTTAAAAGATGTTGAGGGAATTGGCACCGAAGCGACGCGTGCCAATGTGTTAGAAACGCTGAAACGGCGGCACTATTTAGTTACGAAGAAAAATGAGCTACATGCTAGTGGCACTGGCGTGACACTGTGCCAAGCGGTAGCGTTAGAACCATTGTTAACGAGTCCGTCAATGACAGCTAAATGGGAACTAGCTTTAAAAGAAATTGGTGAGAAAAAGCGCACGCCGGAAAACTTTTTAGGCCAGATTAAGTTGTTAATCAAAAAATTGCTTAAAGAAGTTCCCGAGCAGTTTGCCCAGAATGCGGACTTACAGACGCAATTGGTGGCCCAACAACAGGTGGAACAAAAACAGCAAGCGCAGGCCGCTGTTGGGGTTTGTCCAATATGTAAAACGGGTGAGATTTCAGATCGTGGCAAGTTTTATGGGTGTTCCAACTATCAGCAGGGGTGTCAGTTTACGTTGCCCAAACAATGGAGTGGCAAAAAATTGCCAATAAGTGCCATTAAACAACTGATCAAGACTGGTGAGACAGCCCAGCTCAAAGGGTTTAAGAGTAAGAAAACGGGAAAAACATTTAGTGCCAAGTTGAAGTTAGAAGCTGGCAAACTAAAATTTGATTTTGACAAGTACAAGTAGTAGTAAGCCTCTTTGGTTAGCACACATAAGCAGGATTAACAAATCATTAATTAACAGGTTTCAACCTCTTTTATCAGTAGTAAGTATCCTTACTGGTAAAGGAGGTCTTTTTTATGGCGTTAGAACTTGCGGATTACGTTAGCTATGCTGGGTTGCCCTTTAAACATGAAGGCCGGTATTTACGCTCACAGGAACACGATTCATTAATTATTGATACCCGCAAAAATTACTTTATTTGGAACAGCCAAGGCTTAGCTGGTAATTTGAGTCAATTCATTAAGGCCTATTACGGTATTAGTGACCGTGAAATGCACTTTAGAATCAAAGCGTTTACCAAGACTAATCCCCAGCAAAAAGTCGCAGTGAAAGCTGACTATCCCACGAAGTCAGCGGTGGGACCGGTAGCGCCGTTAGATGCGGCTGGCATGGCTTATCTGACGCAGTATCGGCATCTGGATTCACGATTAATTACCTTTGCCGCGCGGCAAGGCCTATTAGGCAGTGATGGCTACCACAATGTGATTTTTAACTGGTTTGATGCGGCCGGCACCTTGGTGGGCCAAGATGTGCAAGGCACGGTGATCAATCGACAACGTTACCCCAAACATGGCTCGTTAAAGCAGATTAAAGCCGGTTCCAAGCCACATTACGGGTTTAATGTTCGGTTTAGAGGGCCGTTTAGACACTTGTACGTCTTCGAATCACCAATCGATTTACTGTCGTACTGGCAAATGTACGCCCGGGAGTTAAGCGGCAGTCAGTTACTGAGTTTGAGTGGGGCCAGTGCCAAGATGCAGACCATTAATGATTACCTGCTCACCCAACCGGCGTTACCGGCCTATTTACATTTGGCACCGGACAATGATGTGGCAGGGCGCGCCTTGATTGAAAAATTCCAACACATGCGGCTAATCACGCCCCACCAAACGTGTCAAAACTTGGTGGAATGGTCAGGGGCCAAGGATTGGAATGCCCAATTACAACCGACTAAGGCTGGACCGTATACCAAATTGACCTTTGATATGCAAACTTTTGATCAATTTCAATTATTTAAAAAATTAAGGAAGTGTTTGTCATGAGTAATCGACGTTCACGTATCATTGATATTAAATCAGAACAAGCTCGTCTGCTAAAGGCTCAAGCAGCGTTTAGAGCCCAAGAAGACGCGTTACAAAAGGAAACTGGACGGTTAGTAATTGAAGCCAAAGGTTTTACGAGCACTAAACAAGTTGAGCAATGGTTATCACAATTGAAAGAACGGGGGTTATAAGCATGTCAATCACAACGATGAAACTAACGGGGATTACTTGGGGGGAACGTAAAGACTTGCGCCTAACCGGGCAATTAATTCCTTTTGAGACCCCGGTTGAATTGATTTTTCAAAAACCAGTTGATCAAGCGCTGGTTGATCAAGTCTTACAAGCTTTGCAAGAAAAACAGGTATTGACGCTAACTGGTGAGGCACGGGAAAAGATACCAGCAGGTACAAATGAATTAGTTAATAATCAGCCTAAAATGGCACCAGACCAGAGAACCGAACCGGCTACCAGCACTGATCAAATCGATAAAGATAAGCCAGGAGAACACTTACAGTCAGTTGACGAAACCCAAGACTTTGACCCGGAAAAGGTTGGAACCGCGGTGGCAGATCACCTGGCTAGCGCCACTAAAGTTGATCAAGCGGCCCCCAAGTTAAATGTGCCATCAGCGTTACCAAGTCAAGGGCACCCCGAACCATTTACGGCCACTGATTTTGAACAACAACCGACTAATCAACAAACTGTTAATCAGCCGACAATTTTTGGCGCCGATGGTGACAAATTAACCCGTGAAGAGGTTGACGACACACCAGCAGCAGATTCACTACCAGGGTTATAGTCATGAGCTTGTTGACGGAGTATACCCAAGACTTGACTAAAGTGGTCGCAGCTAATCCTGATCAGTATCAAACCATTGATCGCGATCAGGAAATTGAACAGTTGGTGGAGACGCTTTGTCGCAAAAATAAACGGAATCCGCTGGTGATTGCGCCACCGGGAGTCGGTAAAACCAATTTAATTGAAGGTTTAGCTAAGCGGATTGTGATGCAACAAGTGCCCCCCGAGCTACAAGCTCAGCCCATTTATGTGTTGGAACTGGCCCAGTTAAAGCAAAGTGATCAGAACTTCATGGGTCTCTTTAAAGCTTTACTCACGGAATTACAAGCTAGTCGGGCGATGGTGTTTATTGATGAAATTCATACGATTGTTGGCACTGGCAGTGATGGTGACAATGCCCTAGATGTTAGTAACGTTTTAAAGCCAGCCTTGGCTCGAGGCGAAATCACGTTAATTGGTGCGACCACGACGAAAGAATATCACCGTTATTTGGAAAAAGACGGGGCGTTAGCCCGACGGTTTGATGTGATTCAATTAGCTGAACCGAGTGTGTTAGCTAGTTATCAGATTCTAGGCGGTTTAAAGGCTAGTTACGAAGCTTACCATGACTTAACCATTGACGCGACCGCAACGAAGACGGCGGTGGATTATGCCGTGCGGTATTTACCTGATCGTTATTTACCGGACAAGGCGTTTGATTTATTAGATGAAAGTTGTGCGTATGCGAAGGCCCATGCCCTGAAAGCCGTGACGCCAGTGACAGTGGCGAAGGTCATTGAACAGCGCAAGCACATTCCTTTACATCAGATTATGAAGAATCGACAAGCCCAGCTCAATGATGTGCAACGTCGGCTCAATCAGAATATTAAGGGCCAACCGCAAGCCATTCAAGGGGTCTTAGATGCCCTAACGTTGTATTTTGCGGGGTTCCAAGATCCGACTAAGCCCATTAGTTCGTTTCTGTTTTTGGGTATGCCAGGGACGGGTAAGACGGAAACGGCTAAACAACTCGCTCAGGCCATGTTTGGGTCGCCCGACGTTTTAATTCGGTTTGATATGTCGGAATATAACGACCAAGACGCGGTGCACCGCTTATTAGGGACCGCTGACGCTGGGGGAACCTTAACCGAAGCGGTTAAGCACCAACCCTTTGCCATCGTTTTATTAGATGAAATTGAGAAGGGCAGTCATGATGTCCAAGACTTATTTTTACAAGTGCTCCAAGATGGCATCTTACATGATAGTGATGATCAACTGGTTTCATTTAAGAACACGATCATTATTATGACGACGAACTTGGCCGCTAAAGTGGTTAACGATCAACAACAATTCAACCACTTACGACAAGGCGAACAACGGCAATTGCAGTTTAAAGCTGTGGTAGAAAAAGCGTTGAAGAATGAATTTCGACCAGAATTTGTGAACCGTATCGAACACAAGATTATCTTCAATATGCTCGATGAAAAGATTGGTCTGGCGATTGCGACCAAGTATTTAAAAGAATTTAAAGCGACGTTAGCGCAGCGGCAATTAAAAGTCGATTTTAGTCCCGAGGTGGCCCAATACCTAGCGACCATTGGTTTTGATGTGACCAATGGGGCCCGGCCAATTGCGTATATGTTGAATGCCAAAATTAAAGCGGCGCTAGCGCGGGTGCTATTACAACAAGATGCGACCCAAGTAACTAAATATCACTATTTAGTCCGAGTTGTCGGCCGGTGGCCAGGGGTCTTTCAAGGGCAAAAGGATCGCTTTGGTGATTTAAAGGTCATTATTGAAGCCCGTTAAAGGGCAGGGTTACGCCGTGACCTGGCGGAGCACGTAAACTCGGGGTTATGGAAAGGAGGAAGACCGATGTCAACATGGTTAGCTAGTTTCAAATTGGCCGCAGTGACGGGGTATTTAAAAGTATTACTGAGCTTAGATGCGGTTAGCAACACGCAAAGTATTATGAAGAAGGTGACGAATGCTTTTCAAATTGTCGGGTTTGCCGGCGCTATCGCGATTGGTGCGGGGTGTTTTGCCCTGATGGCCTGGGGTGGTGATCGGCTACGTGACAAGATCAAGAGTCACCTAATTTGGATCATTATTTCAGTGATTGGTTTGTTTGCCATTTCAGCGATCGCAACCTTAGCGAAGACGTATTCGCAAGGTTCCTTCGGCAGTTAGATGTGAGGATTTTCTAAACGGGGCAGTAGCGGGGGTAACGAAGACGTTACTACCCCGTTTAATACATAACCCGCAAGTTTGAAAGGAGTTAACAACATGGCATTATTTAAAAAACGCGCGAAGTTACAAGAGCCATTTGTACTGGAATTTAGTAAGGGGGATAGTCAAAAATTACGGCACGATGCCGTTGTAGTTGAGTTGATTGAAGAATTGGGCCAACAAGAACGCGTGGCCCGGTCAGGAATTATCCAGCAACTACCATTGATGACGTTGAACGTGGCTTGTCAGTTGTTCCAACGCCTACGGGAGCACGTGATTGACCAAGGGGACCCCATGAGTTTTGAAACGATTACCGTGTTACAACGGCAAGCAGCTGGTCGGGGGTTTAAATATGAGCCCTATGTGCGGGTGGGGCAATTTACTTTAGATCGTGACTATCGTGATTTTACCGGGGCCGTGGTCAACAGTATCTTCAATGCACCAGAGTTTGCGGACATTGATTATGATGATAAGCGGACTTGGGCCAGTGAGTTTATGGCGGCTTATCAAGCCGCCAATCCCGATCAACAAGTTGTGGCCTTAGTACCAAGTGAAGCCCAAGCTGAGGCTGATGACTTTCACGTCCGGTATGCAGGGTTAGATGAGATGGTTCAACCAGTTACCACTGAGACCGCCGTGAACACTCCAACCAGTGACACAGAAAATAAGCCAGCCAGTCAGGTAGCTGAAATAGAAAAGCCAGCAAAAATAAAACCTGCGGTAGCAGCTACATCAGCGAGGGACACAACGAGTCAGCCAACCAGTTCGGGTGATCGTACAGGTGAGCGTAAAGCTGGGTCTAATGAACCAACCAGTCAAGCGGAAAGTAGTTCAACGGCTAAACCGGAAAAAATGCCGGTGATACCTAAGCCGTCTCGGATTGGCCAAATAAAAGTGCCCCAGTTTAAGGTGCAAAATTTGGCGGCAGTGCCCGAGGCCGATCAACAATACGTCGCTTATCAAGTTGAACAAAAGAAGCGCCATAGCAATACTTACTTGCGCACACTCGAACAACGGCTCAATGCCGACGCAACACAGGACTTAGTGAGTTATAGCGAACAACAGCGGCAAGCGGTGGCTAAACAGTTACGGGACTATCAGGCCCAACATGATCCGCAGGCCGATTTGCGGGAAACAATCCAAGCTCAAGTGGCCCAAAGTAAAGCCCAAACCGAGGCTAAGGTATTGGCCGATTTGAAGTCTAAGTGTGACGTTGACGTGCAACAAATTCAAGCGGACGCCGAACGGGCCGTGACGCAACGCCAAGCTGAGTATGAGCAACAAGTGCAAGCGACTAAGCAAGACTTAGATACCAAGGCCGTGCACGACGCTAACGAGCGCTATGCTAGTGAACTGAAAGCTCGGCAGACAGTTTTAAAGCAACAATTGGCCAGCTTAAAGCATGAATTAGACCAGCAAACGCGAGCGGATTATAACCGCCGTGTTGGGAAATTGGTGGCCAATAACCAAAATATTGCCGGGACGGTTTATCAGAATCTGGCCAAAAAGTTGGACGAATACGCCTTAGAAGTGACGAAAGTGCATCTAAATGCGGTTGAAACCCAAGCCAGTGCTGATCGCGCCAAATTCAACTTAGTTGATGTCCAACAGCTGGAGCACAAGTTAGATCGGACGATATCTGAGAAACAAACAGTTACCCAGGAAAAAGCAGACTTGCAAAAACTGTTACAAACGCAAACAACGGAATTGACGCAGCTGAAGCAACAATCCGGGCAGGTTCAACCGCCGGCGGCGAGTAGTCAGTTAGAGCAGCTATTAGCCGCGCAATTGGCAACTAAACAACAACCAACTCCAGCTAAGTCGGTTGAGAGCGAGCCACAGCCTAAGACACTACAGAAAGTGGGTTTGGGCCTAGGAACTGCGGTGGGATTGGCGGTACTGGGTGGTGGTGGCTTGTGGGCCTATCACGATCATCAACAAGTGGCCCAAGCCTTAACAACCAATCAACAACAATTGCGGCAAGCCCAATCGAATACAGCGTCATTAAACCGGCAATATTATCAATTGAGTCAACATAATACGGCCTTAAAAGGACAAGTTTCAGCGGCACAGCAGGATAAAAAAACGGCACAGGCAGAGGCTAGTCAAACTAAGGCGCAATTAACTAAAGCCCAAGCCACCGCCAAATCAGCGGCTAAAAAAACGAGTGAAAAGTAGGTGTGAGTGATGAAATGGATTAAGCAACATCAGCTGTGGTCGGCTTTAATTGGTATCGTCAGTCTAATCGTACTGATTGGCGGCGGGATATGGGGCTGGGCGCAGTACCAAGCTCATGAAATGACCACTGAGTATGTGCAGACGCAAAAGCGACTGGGACGTAAAAGCAATCGGCAATTACAAGGGCAGTTAAAGCAAACGGTGAGTGGTCGAACAGGGCGAGTAGCTAAAGCTAGTCAGAGCCAGACGCTACCGCAGCGCTATACGGAAAATAACAACGCCGGTGTCACTAATCAGGATTATCAACAACTATTGAAAACCCAGCGTAAAGCCAAAAAGGTAGGCTTAGAAGGTCAGCAAGTGGCCTACGTGAAAGTGCCCTCAATTGGGCTAGCGTTACCGATTTATCAAGGGACGAATCAATATACGTTAAGTTTAGGGGCGACAACTTACTTTGCCCATCAGCAGATGGGACAAGGCAATTACGTGTTAGCTGGTCATAATATGACGATGTCGGGGGTGCTATTCTCAAATGTGCCCCTAATTGAAATGGGTGCGACGGTGAACTTGATTAGTGCTACCAAGGTTTATCACTACCGGGTTAACCGGCTGTTGACTGGTAAAAAAGCAGTTACCCCTAACCAGACCTATATTAACGGTAGTCCAGTCAGCACTAGCGTGTTATATCAACAACCTAAACAAGCCATGGTCACGTTGTTTACTTGTAATGCGACGGGGTCAATGCGGGAGGTGGTGCAAGGCAACTTAACCAGCACGAGCGCAGAATAGTTCAATTAAAAAAGAGGAGTGGTGGACGATGAATCCCAAAATAACCGCAGAAGTAAAGCTTTATGGTAAGAAGATGTTAGTTTTGTCAGCTTTAACCTTGACGATAGCCCCATTAGTCGCAGTTGGTAACCAGCGTGGCATGACAGCACGCGCTGATAGCACTGGGAACGGTAGTCAAACTAACGGGTTGAAAGTTAACGTTGATGATAAAGCCCTTCAAACCGCGGTCACACAAGCCAAAGCGGCCGGCGTTAACGTGACGCAAAAGGCCACTAAAAATTCGGTCGCAACGAGTGGCCAAGCGACGCAAGCGCAAAAAGATATTGCGACAGATTACAACAACCAAGCGACCGCATTAGCCAAAGTGACGGCGACGCAAAAGGCCGCAATGGATAAGTACAATACCGCAGAGGCTCAATATCAAAAGGATTTGGCAGCGTGGGAAGCTTATATGAAAGATCCGGAATATACCAACAGTACGCAGTGGTCTAAACAGACATTACAAGACTTGATTGGTAATAATCCCGCTAATGTGACGTATGTCTCTAACTCGACTAATAAAATGAAGCTGGATTATGGCAACGTTAGTAAGATGACAGCCGCGCAATTTAAGACTTTCCTAGAAACGTATAAGGGTGGCAGTACCACTAGCAGTGTTGATAATAAAAATGGCACGTGGGTAGTCTTGAAAGTTGGGTCAACATTCACATATCAATCACCATTCGTTGATGTTTCAACAGGCAAGCCAGTTGATGTTAAATTTACAGTTGATAAATTGGATAACCAAAAGACTTCCGCATATGCTTATTTAAGCAAATACGCGATGGGCGCTAATTTAGCAACCCCTAATTTGTATGGGCATTATAAGGTCAATTTTTATGATCATGCTTCGGGCAAACTGGTCACTTTAAAGGAAGCCCTAATTGGTATGGGCGACTTAGATGCCAGTCAATATGTTAAATTTGATGGCCAGGCTGTAAAGACGATTTATGGTGATAAGGTGACCAAGGTTAGCGATGATAGCTATAAGGCTCATGATGATACAGCATATGACGATTCAGAAACCGGGACCCAGGTTTGGCGGCGATTAGACAATGTAAGTGGTTTTAGTTATACGTGGGGGCAAGCGATTGACCATTGGTCAGCTCCTTATCAATCTGATGATTATTTTGCGGTTGGCAATATTGATTTTTCTATCAAGCTAAAGCCTAAACCGGTCGCCCCAACCAAGCCTAAAGCAGAAACGGCTAGTTACCAATTAACTGATTTGATGGTCACCCCAAGTAATCATAAAGATGTCACTGCCGGTGATAATCAGGGGAAGGACACAGCTTCCATTAATGGTAAGACTGTGGATAAGGGCGATACCTTGACTTATCCGCTAACCAATTCTGATTTGCCAGCTAATCGAACTGATGACATTAAGAGTTATGTGCTGACTGATAAGGTTCAAAAAGAACTCACAGTCAACCAGGCGGAAACCGTCAAAGCTAATACTAAGAATTGGGACGTAAAGGTTGACGGTCAAACGGTCACTTATACCGCTAAAGCGGACTTGTTAAAGACGATGAATGCCGACAAGAGCAAGGCCTATGCGGTACCAGAAGCTAAGTTAGTCACAACCGTCAATGCCGACAATGTGACGGTCAAGAACAATTTCACCACCAAAATCAATGATGTAACGACAGATTCAAACACACCAAGTAACCCAGTTGAGAAGCTCTCACCATCGTTGGTGGCTAAGCGCGTGGAAGATGCCCAAGGCAAGCTTGCAACAACGAGTGACAACGTTAATATCTTGACGGGTAAGGACGTTTACTTTGATATTTTCAATCAGTACGATAACAACTCACATACTGACGATTTAACAGATACCGATCAATTGCCGAAAGCTGCGAAAGTTGATACCAGTAAGATCAAGGTGATGATGAGCGATGGGAAGGCCGACGCCTTTAGCATGACGGCTGATAAGCTCACGGGGCTGAGCTATACGAAAGACGTGACCAGCGATGTTACGATTGCTTATAAGGACGGTAAGTTAACCGTGACGCCGAAAGCTGGTAAGAAAGCTGAGTTTAAAAATCAACAAACGAAAGTGCGGTTTGCGGCGAGTCTACCTAAGGAAAAAGCTGATAGTCAACTAACGAAGAAAGATGGCGACTACGTTTGGCATAATAAAGTCGCTAAGGGCAATCAAACGTCCAATAACGTTGATTATAATGCTGAAAAAGACCCTGATTTGATCGCTAAGAAGGTCGAAACCAAGGACGGCAAGTTAGCCGATAACGTAGCCAATGCCAATATTATCAACGCCAAAACCGTGCCTTTCAACATTTTCAATCAGTATAACAATTTAGGTGAAACTCAGTATATGACCGATACTGATCAACTGCCGAAAGCTGCGAAAGTTGATTTGAAAGCGGTGAAAGTCTATCTAGCTGATACCACAACAACCGATACCAATTCATCATCTAAGGTCGATGACCAGTCCTCAACCGCAATGAGTGCTAGTTCGTCAGCTAAGACTGATGATCAGTCAACATCAAAGACTAGCAAGATTGATGCTAAAACAATGACTAAGGAAAAACTAGCGACATTGACTTACACTAAAGATGTGACCGCTGATTTCACAGTCAAATTTGAGAACGGTCAGCTAACCGTGACGCCAAAAGCTGATAAAATCGCTGAGTATGCTGGTAAGCAAACTAAAACACGCTTTGTTGCGAGTTTGCCAAGCGACAAAGCTGATCGTGAGTTGACCAAGCAAGGTCAGACCTATACTTGGAATAACCAAGCCTCTAACGGTAAGGACAAGACCAGCACGGTTAAGTATCATACCGACAAGCCGGTAACTCCGGCCAAACCAACGACTCCAGCACCTAAGCCAACGGTTACTAAAGTAGTTAAGATGGCCCAAACTGGTCATCACCAAACCTGGTTTGATCGAATGGTGGCTTGGTTCAAATAATTGCTAGTCTGAGGTTCAGCACGTATACTAAAGATATTAAGGAATGACCGATGGCCAAAATA
>NZ_JAGYGU010000038.1:0-25808 GCF_018991255.1 Lactiplantibacillus sp. 30.2.29
GAGAGCGTAAAATATCTTTTATGCATTTACACAAGATATTTTACGCTCTCGACCACGGCAAATTAAATTAGAGAGTGGAGGAATCGAATTGAAATTAGCATACGATCCATCAATGTTTCGGGACAATACGTCCTTTCACGACATGATTGAAAAGACGGCCCGCCTCGGCTATCATTACATCGAACTGTCGCCCCGCCAAGACTTTATCTGGTTCTATCAATACCCGAAAGTCAACTCGGGAATGATCAAAAACGTTAAACGCTGGCTCAGTGACGCCGGAGTCGAACTATCCTCAGTTTTACCGGTTCAACAATGGTCTTCGCCCGACGAGCAGGAGCGTCAGGCCGCCGTTCGGAACATGAAACGGACGATCGAGATCACGTCGGAACTCGGCGTGGACACGTTAAACACTGAATTTTCCGGCGATAAAGCCAACCCGGTTGCTTCTGAAGGTCAGTGGTACAAGTCGATGGCAGAACTGATCCCCGAATTTGAAAGAAATCACATCAAATTAGAGATCCAAGCACACCCGAACGACTTCATTGAATCCAGTAACGAAGCAGCTAAACTAATTCGGTCCCTCGACCTCGACTGGGTCTCCCAGGTCTGGTGCTCCGCGCACGCCTTCTACTCCGATGGAGGTGTCGGTGACGTCCGCAAACAGATTCTTGATAGCCAAGACGTTTTAAGTCACATCCTAATTGCCGATACTCTGAACTATAAGAGCAACTTCGGCTTACGTTACATTATCAACCCACCGGCCGCACCGGTCACCATCCATCAACACCTGAATCCGGGTGAAGGTGAAGTCGACTTTGACGCCATGTACCAAGCGCTCAAAGACATTCATTTTGACGGCATCGTCACCAACAACGTCTTTGCTTGGCCCGACAAGGTTGATTGGTCCAACGAACAAACTTTACCGACGATTAAACGGGGCCTCGGTCTCTAAACAAGTAATTAAAAAATGAACTGCACGTCCACCGATACTGACCGACCTCGCTTTCCTACGATTGGTTAAGCCCGGACCACGGAAGACTTTCGCTTTACCGGCTGACCCAAAAGCGGCTTAACCATGGCAGATGCAGCTTTAAGCTCAGCCTTTGGGTCAGCCTGGAGAACGCCAAAAGACACCACTGAACCGCTTGATAGCCGCCCCACTTACCCCTAGCTGGACGGTTGAACTCCCAGCTAGGTCGCTACTCTTAAGCCCCCCATCAACAATAGTACCGGACATCACCAATCAGCTTATTCTGCTTCTCACATCCGTTAGATCCGGCTTAGTAAGCCTATAAGTGACATCAAAAAAGTGGTGCGCAGCGCTTGACCAATTAACCTGGTCAAGCGCATGCGCACCACTTCAACATTTTATAATTACCTTCA
Organism: Lactiplantibacillus sp. 30.2.29; assembly: GCF_018991255.1. Classification (NCBI taxonomy): domain Bacteria; kingdom Bacillati; phylum Bacillota; class Bacilli; order Lactobacillales; family Lactobacillaceae; genus Lactiplantibacillus; species Lactiplantibacillus sp. 30.2.29. The sequence continues at coordinate 1,384 of NZ_JAGYGU010000038.1, forward strand.
AGAGGCCGTTAATTAATTATTCACGGACAAGTTGAATACTCTTCAGCAGTTCCTGTTCAACCTTCGCGCGGTCCCACTGTTTCAGATCATCCGAGAATGGTTCAAAAGCGTACAAGCCTTGGTAGCCGGCCGCTTCATACTTCTTCGCCCAATCTGCCGACTTCATCACGTCGGCTTCCGTCAACATGTAACGATCCTGATCATCCAATTCCTCACGTGGCTTGTCGCCCGTGACGGCACTCAAGTGAACCAAACCAATGTAATTGATATCAACTTGGTCGTGGAATTGTTGGTCCGTCACGTTTGCTAAGTAGTAGTGGAACGTGTCGGCAACCAACTTAAAGTTATTGACACCGGCCTTATCAATGACTGCCTGACCTTCCCATGGCGTTCTTAGGGTACTATCGGTAAAGCCGAGGGGTTCGATCAACCCATCAACCCCATACTGTTTCAGAACTTTCGAGTAGTCCTTAACGTTCGCCACGGCGTCTGCCTGTCGCTGCTCAGCGCTTTGATGATCATCGGTCGAGCGAACCGGACAAAAGATGATCTTGCGTAAATTAAGGCTCTTAGCCATGTCGAGCATTTCAGTCAAGCTAGCTAAGTTTTCGTCGATCATTTGACGATTGTCCATGTTGCCGATCGCATTGATTGTCTCGAGATGGACATCGTTTTCGTCCAGTAATTGTTTAACATCAGCGTTAGCCATGTGGTCGAAGATCGACGCGTTGTCCGGTGCGCCGTATAAGTCGTTACGCACTTCGATATTTTTAAGTCCCAACTTCGCAACGGCTGGAATGGTCGTTGCCAGGTCGATCCCCGGGGCAGCTTTACGGTTAAGACAGAAACGGTCAATTGAAATCATTGGTAATAACCTCCTTTAGATAATCAAACGTTCATTAGTTAATTCCCAGGCCCTTTTCAATGCCCGGCAAAGTTTGTTTGTTGGACCAGTCGACCTTATCCGGCCAAGCAAAAACGTTGTTGGTGACGATACCGTCAAAGTGAATGGCCTTTAAAGCCTTATACATGGCGTCAAAGTCGACTTCGCCTTCACCCGGATTCAGGTGTTGATGGATGGTGACCGGTGCTTCAGGCGGGTTAATAATGTAACGCAAGCCGAAGTTACTCTTGTAGTTCAACGTGTCGGCAATCAAAATGTGGGTCAACACGTCCTTGCTATCCATGATTTCCTTAGTCACGTCACCGACGCCACCATCGGAGTAAAAGGCGTGTGCGGAGCACCAAACTTGGGAAACCCAGTCAAGATCCAGTGAACGGATCAGCTTGGCCGCTTCATTACTTGATTCAATAAAGTCGTTTGGATGCGCTTGGATCTCTAACTTGATGTGGTTCTTTTCAAATTCAGGGATCAGTTCTTCCATCGACTTGTACCACTGACCTTCAGAAGCAACCGGGTTAAATTTATCACCGGAAAATTCAGTATTTAACGTGTCCACGCCGAGTTCCGACGTGATCTCGATCGTCCGTTTCATGTTCCGAACGGCGGCCTGGCGCTCTTGTTCGTCGGGTGAGGACCATTGCTGAACCGGTAAGACTGATGAAATTTCAACACCAGCATCCCGGCACCACTTTTTAACGTCCTTGATCATCGCGGAATTAACTTTTGGATACTGGTAGAACCAGATAAAGTCTTGTCGTGGTGACAATTCGAGGTACTTATATCCCAACCGGGCCGTCTTTTCAATCATTTCGTGAAACGGGGTATTATCCCGAAACATTGATGGATCGTATGCTAATTTCATTAAAATCCCTTCTTACCAATTTTTTCGTTATTAATCGTTGTAAAGTGCTGGTTTGTTATCTGGTAACTTGATGGCAACCCGTTCCGCGTTGTTATCACGAGATTTTGCCAAGGCGTCACAGGTGACCATGGCAACTAAGCCATCCCATGATGATGGACCGGTAACTTTGTTTTGTGCAACATCGTTAACCCAGTTTTGTAATTCATGGTCGTAAGCAACCTTGAAACGTTCCGTACAATCAACGGGAATCTTAGTTTGACGTTTCAGCTTATTTGTCTTAACGGAAGTAACTTGTGGTGATTCAAGATCGATGATCCCGTCTTCACAAACAACGCTACAGTTGATGTCGTAACCAATCTGGTCGTTAACGAAGACTTCCAGGTCAATGTGTACACCGGACTTGGTATCCAAGGTAATGATCTGTGGATCGTGAAGTTTGGAGTGGGTGTACTTGGTCTGCTTCTTTGGCAGGAAGGTCGTCCCAGAATCGTAATCTTCGCCTAATAACCAGTGCAAAACGTCGGCTTCGTGAATCGCCGTTTCAATGATTGACATTGAGGTATCGTAGCTTTCATCAACGGCCGTGTTCCGGTGAGTGGCGTGGATCAATAATGGTTCGCCGTATTCATGACTATCAATAGCTTTCTTCATTTCGATGTAACCAGGATCGTAACGACGCATGAAACCAACTTGAACTAAACGCTTGCCACCCTTAACTTCGGCATCGATAATCTTTTGACAGCCAGCAGCCGTTAAGGTCAATGGCTTTTCACAGAAGACGAATTTGCCAACTTCAATGGCGTGGATCACGAATTTTTCATGAGTTTCGTGGGGCCGCGTTACAACCATGACGGCGTCGATGTCGGGTGAATCGATCAGGTCCATCCCGTTATCAAAGACCTTGGCACCGTATTCCTTAGCGTACTTTTCCGCTAGATCCTTCTTTAGATCGGCAACCCCGCCTAAGCGCGCGCCGTTGAGTCGAGTTGCGACCCGTTTAACGTGGTCTGAGCCCATGAAGCCTAATCCGATAATACCAATTGATAAAGTCATAATAATACCCTCCTGAACCGTATTTGTTTTTTATTTCACAATTAGAATACCGCCATTATGTAAACGCTTCAATGTACAATCATCTTGAAAAATTGTAAAAACGAACATTTAAATAAATCGGCTTAAATCAGTGATTATTCGCCAATATGTAGTAATATTAAGCTTAGATATGTATATATCAGTTTAACCATTTTGCGTCATCACAGTGGGAACGAGATTTTTGGTTAAACGCTAAAAATACGTATCGTTGTGATTTAATATGCATTACTTGGAGGCTGTTACTATGGATGATTTTTCAGAATACATTCCCACCAACGAACAGGGAATGCGCTGCTTACAGGGCTTGTACTTTAACAACCCGTCGAATAAGGCCAAGCAGCTTTACTACTACCCGTTATGGACCGGCGAATACTGCGTTAACTACCCTTACATGATCGATCGTCAATACATGAACTCATTTATCGTTTTCCTAATTGAAGATGGTGAACTCTCCTTCACTTTTGATGACCGGCGGGACTTTACGGCTACTAAGGATTCCGTCGTCATCATGGATTGTAAAAAGCGGAACCACTACTTCGCGACTAGCGACTGCAAATTCATCTTCTTTCACTTCAACGGCGATCAGGTCCAAGCCTTATACGATTACGTTACTAACGCGAAAACGAATTGTTTTCAAGCGACTGAAGAGCTTAAACACCTGATCAATCAGATTTTTAACCTGTTTAAAACCCGGGCTTTCGCGGATAAAGAGACCACTTTTTCAGTATTACTCTACCAGCTGCTGATCGCGCTGACCCTGATTGCGGACCCGGCCCCCACCGATCGGTCCAGTCTGAAGCAAACGCCCCAGATGGTTACTCAGGCGCTGGATTATCTCGATAAACATTACGCCCAGAAAATCACGATTGCCGCGCTCTGTAAACGGATCGGCGTCAGCCCGTCGCTTCTCTCGCAAAACTTCCGCGCCTACACCGATAACAGCGTTCACGGCTACTTAACATCGGTCCGGATCTTGCACGTGAAGGGGATGCTAACGACCGCCCCCGACCTCAGTATCGCGGACATTGCCGAGCAGTGCGGCTTTCATGATACGTCACACCTCAACAAAGTTTTTAGTACTGAGACCGGGATGACTCCCAGCAAATTTCGTAAAATTTGTTTTTAAAGGCCTCGGCAAAAAAGCCGCTCCGGCAAGATCCACGGAGCGGCTTTTTTATGTTTCGAATAACTATTTTTTAACGAGGACCACTCCGGCCAGTAACAAGAGCATCCCTATGATCCGACTAGGGCTGAGCGGTACGTGATCCGAGCCAAACCAACCAAAGTAATCGATGACGAGGGACATGAACAGTTGACCGAAAATGAAGAGCGCAAAAAACGTGGAATAGCTGATCTTCTTCGGCACGATGATCATCGCGGACATGATCAACACGCTCAGGATCCCACCCGTCCAGTTCCACAGATGGTTACCACTTAGCGTTGGGGACTGTAAGCCGTTGCGTTCCAACGTCAACGCCAACCCCACCAGTAAGAGGGCCCCGATAAAGTTACTGATAGCACCACTTAAATACGTTGAATTCAAATCATACTTTAATTGGGAGTTGATCCCACTTTGGATGGGCAGAAACAAGCCGGCAAGGGCGGCTAATAGGAAAAAGAGTAATGATTGCATGGTACGTTCTCCTTTCGCATAAAAAAATCTCTGTCAGATTATCCATCTGCCAGAGATTCCTTCTTTTCGCAATCAGCGAATCGAATTATTTATCATACTTATTTCTGAAGTACTGTTCAACTTCTTCAAGCGGAACACCCTTAGTTTCAGGAACGCGCATGGCAACAAAGATAATACCCAGTACACAGCAAATTGCGAAGATGTAGAAAGTATTCGACATGTTCCATTCAAGTAAGACCGGTGAAAGGAGTCCGACGATAAAGTTACCGATCCATAAAACGAAGATCGTGATCCCAGTCCCGATACCACGGTAATGTTGTGGGAAGATTTCAGAGTTGATCAACCAGGTAACTGGTCCTAAAGTACCTTGGAAGAAAATAATGTAAAGATAAACCAAGACAACGATCGTAATACCAGCCCAGCCGGCATTTGGCGCCGTCGAGTGAATAACACCAGCAGCAACTAACGTGATCCCGCAAATTGTTAATCCGGCAAATTCAAGTTTCCGACGTCCTAACCAGTCGATCGTGAACATCCCAAGAACGGCCCCGACGATTGATAAGAACCCGTTACCAGCGTTTAAAATCGCAGCAACGGTCGGATTAAATCCAGATTCTTGGATGATCTTCCCACCATAATACATGATGGAGTTGATCCCGGCGAATTGTTGGATAATCCCCAACATCGCCCCGGTGATCAAGATTTGAACGACCCAGCGTTTGCTGATCAATTCTTTAAAGGTTGCTTGTTCAGCGTTTAATTCTTTATCAGCCTTATCTTTGTCTTGAATTTCCTTCATTTCGGAATCAACACTAGCAGCGGCTCGAATCTTACGTAAAACGCCAAGCGCTTTATCCATTTTACCTTGTGAAACTAACCAACGTGGCGATTCAGGAATTAAGTACATCCCAATCCAGAGAATAATCCCAGGAATGGTCCCTAATCCTAACATCCAACGCCAGATAGCAGCGTTTGACGCACCTAACGGGGTCAAAGCGGCGTTAACACCGAAAGCAACGAATTGTCCGGAAACAATCATTACTTGCGCGGTCGTCACCATTTTCCCACGTAATTCCGTTGGGGCGATTTCGGCAATGTAAACCGGAACGTTGGCTGAAGCTGAACCAACAGCCAGCCCTAAAATAAATCTAAATGCAATTAAAATTCCAATGTTGGTTGCGAAGGCACAGCCAATCGCACCAATTGAAAAGATAATCCCGAGAATGGTCAAAATCTTTTTCCGACCAATCTTATCGGCAAATGGTCCCCCAATAATAGCACCAAACGCAGCCCCTAAGGTTAACCCAGAGGAAACGATCCCTTGCTGGAACGCCGTTAAGTCAAGCTGACTCTTTTGCGCCATAAATTCAAGTGAACCGTTAACGATCCCCGTATCATAACCGAAGAGCAGTGATCCCATGGCCGCGATAAACGTCGCTAACCAGAGAAAACCGGTGTGTGAACCCTTTTGGTCGGTTGTTTTTCCACTAATATCCATTGTTAAAGCCTTCTTCCTTCAACAGGCCAATACCTATTAATTTTATAAGTTAATGTCTACCAATTGGCCCGTATCAGCAGATTCCTGACAAGCCTTAGCAATTTTCAGCGCTTTGATACCATCATCAACAGTAACGTTAGGCTGAGTCCCCTTAGCGACATTATTAACAAAGTCTTGGACTTCATCCGTAAACGCGTTATCGAACCGTTCCCCAAAACTTTGGAGTGACGGACGAGTAACACCGTTTTCATTAAAGACCGTGACCCGGTTCAAGTCGGGATGTTCCCCGACACGTAACCAGCCATTTGATCCCATAACTTCTAGTTCAACTTGATTCCCATGTGCAGCGTGGCGGCCACCAATCAACGTCGCAATAACGCCATCGTTCATCTTCAGCTGAGCAACACCCGTTTCGGATTCACCAATTTTCTCCAGTTCAGGAGCAGCCAGATTACTCGTCAGGCCGTAAGCTTGAACGGGTTCTTGACCGGTGAACCACCGAATCAGGTCAACATCATGAATATTCATATCAACAAAGATCCCGCCCGAATCAGCTTCGGTTGCAAACTTTGTAAAGCTTTCCATACCAGAAATCGGGTCAATTCCGTAACCACGCATATAGATAATGTCACCGATCCCGCCTTCATCAACGATCTTTTTGGCGTAACGGTACGATTCATCATAGCGTCGCATAAAGCCGCTTTGGAAAATCTGCTTAGGATGTTCTTTGATGACCTTTGCCATTTCAGCAACTTCATCAAAATCAAGCCCTAATGGTTTTTCACAAAAGACGTTCAAACCGGCATTCATGGCGTAAATCGTCATTTCTGGATGGAATGGGGTTGGCGCAACAATAAAGATCGTATCGATATTTTCTTTATCGATCATTTCTTTGTAATCTTTATACGTCGTTTCAACGCCTAATTCATCATGAGCCCACTGTAGTTGATCATCCTCTAAGGCACAGGCCGCAACTAGGTCAACACCTTGAATTTTTTCAACTAAATGACGAGCATGACGTGAGCCTAAACGACCCAGGCCAATGATCGCAGCACGAATCGGTGTGTTATTTTTTTGCATTGTGATGATCTCCCCAGTCAGGAATGTGTGTTAGTTATTCAGCAACCTTGGCGTCATCCTGGTAGAAGGCTGGCGTTTCTGGGAAGTCTAAGTCTTGCTTAGCACCGTCTTCAGCCAATGACTTCAAAGCAGCATCGGCAGTAACGGCGGCAATGTAACCATCCCATGAAGAAGGACCAACTGGTGATTCGTTCTTGGAAACGTGACCAATGAAGTCGCGGAATTCAATATCGTAAGCACTTTCGAAACGAGCTTTCCAGTCCGTTAAGATGGCGGTACTGTATTGAGCGTTCAAACGAGTCGCAACTTGTGGCACTGTTGGTAATTCAAGAACCCCTTCTTCACCAATAACGTCACACTTGATGTCGTAACCATATTGACAACGAACGAAGACTTCGTTGATGATGTTGATCCCTGTCTTAGTTTCGATCATGACGATTTGTGGATCTTTGATCTTAGCGTTTTGAGCATGACGGGTTTGCTTTGGACTGAAGACCCGGATGTTAGCGTAAGTATCGTTAACTAACCAGTGGTCGAGGTCGATTTCGTGGATCGCAGTTTCGATGATCGAATGCGCGGTATCGTATTCTTCTGGTTGAGTTTGGTTGTAGTGGCGTTGATCCATCATTAATGGCTTGCCAATAACACCATCGTCGATCATTTTCTTCATTTGAACGTATTCTGGTGCGTAGTGACGCATGAAACCAACTTGTAACATCCGACGACCGAGTTTCTTTTCGGAGTTGATGATGTCCATGCATTGCTTTGCATCTAAGGCTAATGGCTTTTCACAGAAGGTGAACTTGCCGGCCTTTAGTGCGGCCATAACGATTTCGTAGTGGGCTTCGTTGTCGGCGGTGCAGACAACCACTTCAACGTTTGGATCATTAACTAAGTCGTGGTAATCGTCGTAGGTCTTAGCTTGTAAGCCTTGACGGTCCAATTCTTTTTGCGCTTTGCCGGGAACGATATCACAAACGGCAGTAACGTCAACGTTTGCGACCGTCTTAGTCAAACGGTGTAAATGGTCAGATCCGATAAAACCAATTCCGACGATCCCAACTTTTGTTACGTGTGCTTCAGCCATAATAAACAATCTCCTCTTAAATTTTATTTTATAAAATGTTTGTTATTCAATTACGAGACTTAATTTATTTACCTTCGATTAAGTGTTCTTGGATGTACTTGTGCGCGATTTGAGCCATTTCAAGTGGGTTGGCCTTGTCTGGATCTTGTTCCGCTTCAACCACGATCCAGCCCTTGTAGTTGTTGGCAACTAACTTGTCAAAGACCGGCTTGAAGTCCAAGTCGCCATCGCCAGGAACCGTGAACATCCCGTTTAAGAATGAGCCTTGGAAGGTCAGACCCTTTTCGCGGCATTCCTTTTCTTTATCGCGACGAACATCCTTAAAGTGCACGTGAACGATCCGGTCGATGTGGTCGTTGAGAAGTGACATGTAGTCACCATCAGAAACGGCGATGTGACCCGTATCGTATAACAAGCCAACTAATTTAGGATCAGTGTTGGCCATCAAACGGTCGGTTTCTTCCTTCGTTTGGATCCCGGTACCCATGTGGTGGTGGTAAGCAACCTTGATCCCATACTTAGCAGCGATTTCGCCGTAATGGTTCAAACCTTTGCAAACTTCATCCCATTCTTTATCAGTGAAGTGGGCCTTATCAGTAAAGATATTGGCCGTATCTGATTGTTGAATCGTGTAAGTTTGTTCCGAAACAACGGCAATTGGCGCGTTCAAAGCGTGTAGGTATTGGCAGTGTTTTTCGAAAGCTTCACTGGCTTTTTCAATCCCGTCACGGATGATGAAACTACTGAACCACTGACCGGCAATTTGTAAGTTCCGGAGTTTTAATTCGTAGTTTAATTTTTCAGGACCTGGGAAGAAGCCCCCAACTTCGGTACCTTGGAATCCGGCAACGACAATGTCGCTTAATAATTGCTGTAAATTGTTATCTTTCCCGATTGAAGGAATATCATCATTCCGCCAGCCGATTGGTGCAATACCCCATTTAATATCTTCTTTAACGTTTGAACTCATTATCATAACCTCCTAGGTTTATTTAAATGTCTTCAACTTTTGCTGGTTGGCCAGTTTCAAGTGACTTCTTGGCCGCTTGAGCTAACCGAATTGCTTTAATGCCATCTTCAAAGGTGCATTCAACATCGTGAACGCCGCGAACAGCGTCCAAGAAGGATTCTAGTTCATCCTTGTACGCGTCAATGTAACGCTGAAGGAAAAAGAACATTGGCTTGTCGCCGCTGACAGCATCCTTTCCGGAAAAGGTCGTCGTACTATCGTTAACGTTATCCGCATGGGCCATGCCCTTAGAACCGAATAATTCGATCCGTTGATCGTAGCCGTAAACGGCTTGGCGACTATTGTCGATAACCCCCATCATGCCGTTCTTAAAGGATAAATTAATAATTGCTGTATCAATGTCACCGGCTTTACCGATCTCTGGATCGATCAAGACGTTCCCAGTTACAAAGACTTGGTCGACTTCGGCGTTGGTAATGTAGCGAGCCATGTCAAAGTCGTGGATCGTCATATCCATGAAGATCCCACCGGATCGTTTAACGTAATCCATCGATGGTGGTTCGGGATCCCGTGAAGTGATCTTCAGAACCTGTTCATCACCGATATCGCCGTTTTCGCGGTGATCAACGATTCGCCGGAAGTTCTTATCGAAACGCCGGTTAAAGCCGACTTCGAATTTAACCCCAGTCTTCTTGACAACGCTAAGCGCTTTCAAAATTTCTTCATCGTTAAACCCAACGGGCTTTTCACAGAAGATATCTTTACCAGCTTCAGCGGCGTCGATCGTGAATTGTGGGTGTAAGTCGGTTGGCACACAGATCAATACGGCTTGAACATCCGGATCCGCTAAAACTTCGTGATAATCAGTAACGACGTTTTCGGCGGCCTTGTATTTCATACCCCAGTCATCAGTCGCAATCAAATCACAGATATATTTAATGGTGACATTCGGAATTCGCATTAAATTTTTGTAATGCACGTTCCCAATACGACCCATACCAATAATACCGATTGTGATATTTTGGCTTGTGATATTTGTACTTTTTCCCATGTTGATACCCCTTTCCATAAGCATTTCTTAACTGAGCAATCACTTGTGAAATTATCACGTTTCGGAGGAATTTCAGCCTTCATCTGCAATATGTTCATTTCCTTGTTCGCTTACAGAATAACTTATATACCAGACTTTGTCAACACAATTTTAAAGATTATTTTCACAAATAAAACGCTTTCTTTAAAAGTGTTGACATTCACAATCCATAGTGAAATAATAGCAGGTGAATTCAAATGGTGCTTTGTTCACACAGTAACGATTGTTTAAATGTTGTTATGGCGCCATTAGCTACTCACTTGTATTCCATTTATAAGGGTATAAACAAAATTAATAGAACGGTTTGTTATTTAGGAGGAACGATTATGTCCGAAGAAAAAGTGGTCAGAGATGACAAAGTTCCGCTGGATTCTTCTACTAATGATGAAGTTAATCAAAATGCCGGACACAATTTAAAACACATCGCGTTGATCTCAACGCTTGGCGGCTTATTGTTTGGGGTCGATACCGGTGTGATCAATGGGGCCATCGTTTACATGGCGACCCCGCAGGAATTAAACCTTTCATCAAGTAATGAAGGGTTGGTTACCAGTGGGATCACCCTCGGGGCCGCGTTCGGGGCCGTCTTAGCGGGTCGGTTATCCGACCGAATTGGGCGGCGGCGACTATTAAAGTACCTATCAGTCCTATTCTTCTTTTGTACCTTAGCTTGTGCGGTCGCACCCAACGCCCTGTTGATGATCATCTTCCGTGCACTCTTGGGCTTAGCTGTCGGGGGCGCATCGGTTATCGTCCCAACGTACTTGTCCGAGATTTCCACGCCTTCAATTCGGGGTCGCTTGGTCACGCAAAACGAATTAATGATCGTTACTGGCCAACTGCTCGCCTTCATCGTTAACGCCATTCTCGGGAACTGGTTCGGTCACATCTCCCATATCTGGCGCTACATGATCGGCTTTGGGATGATTCCCGCCGTCCTGTTATTCTTCGGGATGATGATCGTTCCTGAATCCCCGCGCTGGTTAGTAATGGTCAATAAACTTGACGACGCGCTCGACGCGTTAAAGCGGATCCGGCCTCGGGAAAAGGACTGTAAGGATGAGATCAGCCAGATTCAAGACACGTTGAACCAGGAAAGTGAAATCAAGCAGGCAACCTTTAAAGACTTGACCACGCCATGGATTCGGCGCCTTGTCTTTATCGGGATCGGCCTCGGCGTCATGCAACAATTTATCGGGATCAACATCATGATGTATTACGGCACCACGATTTTGACCCAGGCTGGTTTCGCCCATAATGCGGCCCTGATCGCCAACATCGGGAACGGGATTGTTTCCGTGATCGCCACTTTCATTGGGATGTCGATCATGAACCGCGTTAACCGGCGGAGCATGTTGATGTCCGGGATCATTGGGACGACGATTTCATTACTACTCATCGTGTTGATTTCAGCCTTTCTTAGCAAGAGCCCGTTACTACCGATCTACGTTGTGCTTTGCACGATGATGTTCCTCGGGTTCTTCCAAGGATTTATTTCACCGTTAGTTTGGTTACTCTTGTCAGAGATCTTCCCGCAAAACTTGCGGGGCCTTGGGATGGGCGTTTCAACGTTCTTCCTCTGGTTTGCGAACTTCTTAGTTGGTTACTTCTTCCCGGTTCTGCTCAGTGCTGTCGGGATGACCTGGACCTTCTTGATCTTCGTTGGTTTCAACATTCTTTCCTTTATCTTCGCCTATAAGTGCGCGCCTGAAACACGGGGCAAATCACTTGAACTCATTCAAATGGAATTCAAGTACGGCGACGCTTCCGGGGTTAAACCGGAAGATAAATAATTTAATTTGGGTATTAACTATTTAAAAATATTTACCAAGGTGGTTTTATATTATGGAAAAAGTACATGCAGGTATTATTGGTTTAGGCCGCGCCGGTCAAATGCATCTGAAGAACTTAATGACGATCCCAGAAATTGTGATCGAACAAGTTGCCGACGTCTTCATTGAAAACGTTTCCGAACATTTAAATGATATCGGAATCACGAATCAGACCCGCGACTACCATGACATCCTCAACAACCCGAAAGTTGACACCGTTTTCATTTTTACGTCAACAAACACCCACGAAGAGATCGTTACGGCTGCTGCTAAAGCCGGGAAGAACATCTTCTGTGAAAAACCATTGAGTATGAACCAAGTCGAAGAAGCCAGCTTAAACGTTTTACGCGAAGTTAAAAAGGCCGGCGTTAAACTCCAAATCGGATTTAACCGTCGGATGGACCCTCAATTCCGGAACGTCTACGAAGGCGTTCGCAATGGTAAGATTGGGACTCCTCAAATCGTTAAAGTCACTTCCCGCGACCCTGACTTACTGCCACACGATTTAATTCAACGGATCGGTGGATTATTATTCGACTTCACCATGCACGATTTCGATATGGCGCGTTACATGATGAACAGCAACATCTCAGAGGTGTATGCTAAGGGTGGTACTTTAATCGACCCAACCTTGAAGGACATCGATGATATCGATACCTTAGCCCTCGTTCTTCAATTCGAAAACGGGACTTACGGGTTAATTGATAACAGTCGTCGGGCCGTTTACGGCTATGACCAACGGGTTGAAGTCTTTGGCTCCGAAGGGATGCTGAAAGCTGAAAACGTAAGCAACAGTACCGTTGAACTTTACAACAACAAGAACGAAGAATTACAAAAGCCACTTCCAATCTTCAAGGAACGTTACCGTGAAGCCTACACTGCTGAAATGAAAGCCTTCGTTCGTTCAATCTTGAAAGACGAACCATTGGTTGCAGAAGGCCGCGACGTTATCATGGCACAACGGGCCGCCGTTGCTGCTAAGAAGTCCCTTGAAACCGGCTTACCACAAAAGGTTGATACGTCATACCCATTGGAATAGGCATTATATTTTAGAAAGAGGTTTTTTAAATGCTCACTACAGACGAAATCGCAAACCAGGAAAACCAAGCTTTGCTCAGCCACTTCAATTTAGCGGACGTTGATCCGTTGGTTGACAGTCTCCGCAAGATCGGAAAAGCCGACTTTGAACGGGTCTGCATTTTAATCACGATCAACAAGCGGGAAGTCTTCTTCCACGCCGGCACCCAAACCACGCACGAAAATAATTTATGGATCCAAAAGAAGGCCAACGTCGTCGACGCGTTCGATCACAGTTCCCTCTTTGAAAAGGCCGTTTACGCGGACGATCCTGACAGTTTCTACAAGGGTAGCGGGTTAAGCCCGAAAGACTTCGCCATCGTTGGTGGTGGTTTCCCAATCGGGATCACCAACACCGGGATCATTGGTAGCTTGATCGTTTCTGGGTTAACTGATGAAGAAGATCACGAATTAGCTTACAACGCCTTGCTCGATTTGAAGGCGCAACAAGCTTAATCAACGTTTGGAGGGATGGGCTTGAAAGCATTTGGTTTTAATCAATACGGTAACTCTAACGTTATGGAAGAGCTGGAACTCCCGGCGCCAAAACTGCGGCCCAACGAAGTCCTCGTCAAAACGTCGGCGTTTGCCATTAACGCATTCGACATTGCCGTGCGTAACGGAACTTTCCGGAACAGCGTCACCATGTTGTTCCCGACCATTCTCGGAGCCGACGCGGTTGGTCGGATCGTCAAGCTGGGCACCAACGTCCACGATTACGACCTCGGCGATGACGTGCTCGCCCGCCCCGGTATCGGGACTTACGCGGAATACTTTAAGGTTTCAACGGACCATTTAGGACTTCGACCCAAGAAGTACAACCCGTATGAAGCGGCCGGCTTACCATTGTCCGGGATCACGTCCTACAATACGCTGGTGCACATTGCCCACGTTAAGCAGGGGCAAACGATCATAATTCTAGGCTCTTCCGGTGGGGTCGGTTCCATGTTGGTTCAAATGGCGAAGGCCCTTGGGTTATACGTCATTGGGACCGATACGGAAAGCTCCCGGGAAACCGTCTTGGGCTTGGGTGCGTCCGAATTTGGAGCCTACGATACCGAACGGGTCAGCGCTAAATTCGCCGACATGGCCGACATCCTGATCGATGCCACTAACAGTGGTGCCGCGACGGCCGGGTTAAGTATCGTTAAGCCCCACGGGACCTACGTCTCACTGACCACCCTGCCACAGGATCGTCAGGCCAAGCCGGACGTTGCTTATAAGCAGGTCATCCCTCGACGCGAATACCGCGACAGTGACGCTTTTGCCGCCATCGCCTTAATGATCCAAAATGATCAGTTACACGTTTCCATTGATCGTTTGGAATCATTCACTCTGGATGGTATCCGAAAGGGTCAGGACCTCGTTGAGGGCGGTAACCCTGATGGTAAAGTCATCGTGACACTTTGATCGCACCCCGCACCGCTTTCTGTTAAAATTATTAGTGGTAACAACGGTATAAAAAATAATCATTCAATAATAATTATGAATTGATAAAAAAGCACCGACCACGTTACTTAAGTTACACTTCGGTCGTAACGTGGCTGGTGTTTTTATTATCAAAATTAAACTGGCTGACCTTGTCTCGGGTGCATGGTTAGGCCATTATATTAATAACTAACTTGTACTATAATTATTAATAGTAAGAAAAGTAAAAGATTATATTCAGCCTTTCACGAAGGCCGTCGAAAGGCCAACTTAACCAACTTTTTAACGATATTAATTGGAGCTGAGAACATTGGAAGATATTATTTTAGATTGTGACCCCGGTCACGACGACGCGATTGCCTTAATGATTGCAGTCGCTTCAAAAAACATTAATTTGTTAGCGGTTACAACTTCGGCCGGTAATCAAAAACATAGCCAAACACTACGCAATGCCATGTCCCTTTTAACCCTGATGAAACGTGAAGACATTCCCGTCGCTTCCGGTAACGCTAAGCCGCTGACCCGGGATCTGATTTCCGGGATCAGCATGCACGGAATCACCGGGCTTGACGGCGCGACCCTGCCGAATCCCGACTTCTTCTCACAGGGCATTCCCGCTACTGAACTGATGGCTAAAATCTTATCCACTCATCAGAAAAAAGTAACCCTCGTGGTCACCGGCCCCTGCACCAACGTCGCCCTCTTCCTTTCGGTCCACCTTGAGCTCCGGTCGAGTATCAAGCAGATCGTAATCCTCGGGGGCGGCATGGGTCTAGGCAACTGGGGCCCCACGACCGAATTCAATATTCAAGTGGATCCCGAAGCGGCTAAAATCGTCATGGAATCGGGAATTCCCATCGTGTTAGCACCATTAAACGTCGACTTTGAAGCCCAATTATTACCCGAAGAAATCAAAAAGATCCATAAGATCAAGAACCCGGTCGCCGATGTGATGGGCGGACTGCTCGACTTCTACGGGATGTCCTTTGACCATCAGCACTGGAACTTTAAGGGGTTACCACTCTACGACCCGTGTACGGTCGCCTGGTTGATCGATCCCACAAAATTTGAGAGTCAACGTTGCAACGTCGCGGTCGAAACTAAGGGCGAACTGACCGCTGGTGAAACGGTGATCGACTATTATCACATTACCAACCGTAAACCCAACGCCAACGTCCTCTTCCACATCGATCGCCAGTGGTTTGCCGACCTCGTCATTGATAGTATTAAATCTTTTAGCACGAAGTAACGCTCTAACCGACCTGGTTATTTGAATTCGACGGAATCTATGGTATTGTAGCGTTAATATTGGGAAATAGATTGGAATGAAGCCGTTATGAGCATTGTCAGCACAGTTGAAGAGCAGTACCCCACCCTTTCGCGGCAGGAACGTAAAGTCGCGTTAAAGGTCATTCAGTCACCAAAAGAAGTGCAGAAAATGACCATTTCGAGCTTGGCAAAGACCGTGGACGTGAGCAACGCACGATCACCCGTTTCGTCAAAAAAATGGGCTGCACAAACTTTTACAACTTTAAACTCCAGTTAGCGGAAAGTCCCGCTCCCAAGGCCCCCGTCGTCAGTCAAACGGACACGGTTGCCGATCAAGTCTACAACTACTACCAAAAGATCCTCAGCGGAACCTGGGAACGACTCTATACTGATGAACTGCAGACCGCCGTCAACTTGATCTTCCATGCTCGGCGGGTCTACTTGTTCGGACTGGGCAGTTCCGGTTACACCGCTCAAGAAATGACCCAACGCTTACTGCGGATGGGTATCGCCGCGTTTTCGATGACCGATACGCACGTCATGTACATCAGCGGGGGCATTATGCAGCCCGATGACGTGATCCTCGCCATTTAACTAACGGGGGAAACCGACGAAGTGAATAATTCGGTGGCCCTCGCCAAAAAGAAATCCGCAAAAGTGATTTCGATCACTTCTGATGAAAACAGTCACCTCGCGGCTTTGAGCGATTTAACCATCCAAGTGAAGAATAGTAAATTCGTTAATAACTCGCGTTTCGTGAACTCCCAGGGTTCTATAATATTTGGTACTGATAGAAATTTTTCTATCCTAGTACCAATTTTTGTTTTACGCTATAAAAAAAGATGAAGTTACAGCTTCATCTTCAAAATAAACTCGTTTTTCAACGAGTATAGAAAGAATGTTTAATTCATGAATTATTGTACCCGATTTTTACTTGGAATTAAAGACACAAGGCTGATTTTTGATCCTAAATTTGGTAAAAATTTCATTACTGAAGGATCTTATCATCATCAAAATGTTCACTTCGTCCATTTGTTACAAACTTATCCTTGTTTTTGCTCTGTTTGTCAGCGAAAAATGTTGCGAAATGGTTTTAAACTGACCAAAGCTGTTGGTTTGCCTGCAGCTGGTGTTACTAATATTCTTTGTATTCGCAAACAAAAGTTTATTTGCCCTAAATCCAAAAAATGTCCCCAAGTCATCACCAAAATTGCTAAAGTTGCTGGCATTCAACCTAAAAATCAAATTTCTGATGCAGTTAGATATCGTGCCGTTATTGAACTGGGAAAAAACATTTCTCAAACTGATATTGCTGAAAATTATGCCATCTCTCCAATGACTATCATGCGCTTTTCTAAGCAGTTTACTGAATACATTCAGCCTAATTATCACTGGCTGCCTGCTGATATTGCTGTTGATGATTTCAAATCAGGAAAGTTTGCCAAAAGTGGTATGAGTCTTTTAGTAATGGACAGTGTCCATCACCGAACGATTGATATTATTGAATCGCGGACAAGTAATTTCATTAAAAGTTATTTCTTGAAATACTCTTTTACTGCCCGCAAAGCTGTTAAAACTGTAACCGTTGATCTTTATTCACCATATCGGCCTTTAATTCATGAGCTTTTCCCGAATGCAATTATCATTGCTGATCATTTTCATATCGTTGTTCAAGCTTTTCAGGCCCTAAATTCAGTCCGACTTCATGTAATGAAACAAGCCGGTAACGGTTCCCACGATTGGCGTGCTCTGAAATGGTATTGGAAATTATTAATGAAAGATTCAGCTGAATTAGACTATCAACATTATTCGAAACGAATCAATTTTCAAAACCGCCAATTATGTGATGCTGATGTTGTTGATCTCCTGTTGAACATGTCTGACGAACTGAAGAAAGCTTATAACTATTATCAACAACTGTTACATGTCATCCATCATCAAGATACTGAATCTCTTAGTAATCTATTAAATTCAGCTGCTGGAATGCCTGAACAAATCAAAAAAGCTAACCGGACACTGCGTAAACACCAAAGTGAAATTATCAACAGTTTCAAGACTTCATTTTCAAATGGACCGGTAGAAGGAACCAATAATAAAATCAAAGTCATTAAAAGAACTGCATATGGATTTAGAAACTTTGAAAATTTCCGCTTACGAATCTTGTTATCTTTAAAAAACAGCTACGTCAGCTTAAATTATCATTATTACATCAAAAAAGCTATCCATTCCACAGAACAGATAGCTTAATAATTCAGCTATACCAATTAAAATTGCAAATTAAACAATTTTATTTATCAGTACTACTTGAAAAAGAACCATTAAAAAGGACGCTTCTAATTAAGAAGTGTCCCAAGTAATATTAAGTAATTGTAATTATTTGCGCTCTTTGACTGCCTTTTGATAAGATTCTTCAATCTCGTTGATTAAAGCTTGATCTTTTAATCCAGTTGTCGTAGCGATAACTTCCTGGATCGGCTTTGCCTTAATTAATTCCATCAGTTTCTGACTCTCGGTATCTTTAGGCTCATCAAAAGTATAAATCATTCCAACTGTTTCTAACAAAGCTTCATAATCTAAATCGCGCTCTTTTGCCTCACGAATTGGACGAATAAACCGTTCATCATAACCTAACTTACGGATTGGTGTCCGTCCAACACGGGCAATTTCATCAGACAAATATTTGTTTTCAAAACGTCCAATAATTTTATGCTGATAAGCTTCGTGCTCTGTGCGCTTAAAGTTCCATTTGGCAATTAATAAATCACCAGTTTCTTTCAAAACTCGTTTTAATTGCTGTAAAACCTTAGGATCGGCAATTGCTGATCCTATATCAGAATAACCAAGATATTTGCCAGTGTAAGCAACTGTCGCATGACCAGTATTAACTGAGAATAATTTGCGTTCAATATATGGTTCCAAATCTGGTGCGTAATGAACACTTTCCAATTTCAATGATGGATTTGCCATTTGATGTTCATCAATAACCCACTCTTTAAATGGTTCAACTGATACAAATAGTGGATCATCATGTTTTTGTTGTGGCACAATCCGGTCAACGGCAGCATTCGGAAAACCAATATATTTATCCGCAAAATCTTGCTCAGCATCAGCTAAATGACTGTAAACTTCTTTTTTCAGATTTTGACTACCACCAATCATATTTTCACAGGCAATTACATCAACCGGTGTTGTTTTAGCAGCATTTTGTCGTGCCCTAATTCCATCAGCAATTAGCGGTGCAATAAATTTTAAGATTTTTGGACCAATCGCAGTTGTAACAATATCTGCTTCAACAATTGCTTGGACAACCTTTTCTGGTTCTTTGCCATTGTTGATTCCCGCCACATTGTGAACAGAAATCCGTTTATGGGATTCGTCTGCTAACTCAATTTCGTATCCATGACGCTGGTTTAAAGCATCAATAATTGTTTCGTTAACATCAACAAAATTAATCTCAAAACCATTTGCTGCTAAAGTTTCACCAATAAATCCTCTGCCAATATTGCCTGCTCCAAAATGTACTGCCTTCATTTATGCTCAACCTCTTTCAATAAATCAACAATTTCTTCTGGTGTTTGCGCATCAGCCAACTTAACAACGTTATTAACATCACTACAAAAGATAGCAATTTGTGATAATAAATTCAAGTGCTCACCATTTAACCCAGCAATCCCAAAAACAACAGTGACAATATTTTCTTCCCCATCTTTATCGGAAAAGTCAACACCCATCGGAATTTGGACAACTGAAATGCCAGTTTTTTTAATATATTGTTTGCCTGTTTCTGTTCCATGAGGAATCGCAATAAAATTCCCCATATAAGTTGAAACATCTGCATTTCTGGCTAACATTGAGTCAACATATGGTTCTTCAGTATAGCCATTGTCAACTAATAATTTCCCTGCCATTCTAATTGCTTCTTCTTTAGTCGCAACCTGCTGATTTAAAAGAATCATTTCTTTTTCTAATTTCATTCTCTTCACTCTTCTTTTCAAAACTTAATTTGATTTAAAAATTGTAAGGCCACTAAATTTTTTATTTCTACAAGTGAACCATTAGCATAAACTTGAGTATTATGATTATTCATAACAATTGAACTACTAATTGATCCCATCAAAACATTTTCAAAGTCACTCATCGGAGCTGGACCAGCCATTAGCAAAATTCGAATTACTGAAATCTCTGATTGATCCATTGCTCGCATTTTCAAAGACTTCTTTAACTGAAAGACTGAAAAAAATGGGCAGTTAACAGATTTATTAGTTGCGTGAACTAAAGCTATCTGGCTATCAGGGATTCCGACTGGAGCTAACTTTACACGTTTCAACATCTCGGCTTGGACAATTCGCCGATCAGTCACAATTGCTGGGGAAACTTTTTGCAAAATTAACTCTAAAACCTGTTGCAAGTTTTGTGAGCCGTTATCAATTTCAACTAGTTTAATTTGTTGCAATACTTTGCGACAAAGCATTACTTGTTGATAATTTTTCTCGATTTGCTCTAAAGTATTAATGCTATTTTCGCTGAGTGTTTGAATAGATGTTTGCACTGGAAACTTTTCATTTAAAGAACGAACCAACTCCTTAATTCGCTGCAGTTCATCTCCAAGCAGTAACGGACTTACTACTTGATAATCCCAATTAAATCCCGGTAACTTTAGGGTTGATAAAATTAAATCAAAATGATTAGGATGAATTTTTTTTAATTGGGATACCTTAGCAATCTCAACTTCAGCAATTGCTGGAATTTCCTGCTGAAGTCGACTTTTTAAAATACTAGCAGCTCCAATCCCATTTGCACAAATTACTAAGGCTTTTAGTTGTCCCGTATTGTTTGCATTTTCATAACTATTAGCAAAATAAAGTAGAATCAACTCTTGCTCAGTTGTAGAAAAATGATACTCTGCAAATTCAATTGGTAAAGCTTGTTGTATTGCTTGGAAAAATTTAGGATATTTTTCAGCAATGTCACTTAATAAACTGATTGGCACATCGGGTAACTCAGGTCCATGATGTTGTAACAATAAACCAATATGTTTAGTTAGCCGTTCTAATAAATCATGATCGTGATTAAAATTCCAATCAGTTACTTGAGCAACTCGATAAACTAAATGTTTTACTTGATAGGTAACTTGCAAATCATAATCATCGCCCCAATTTTTCAAATCAAGCTGATAATCGACACCTTGGAATTGAACTGCCATAAAATCGATTTCCGCAGTTGTAACTCTTGATTGGATCTCAGCCGAGAACATTTGAAAAACAGCTAGTGCTTCTTGACGGTATTTAAATAACGTTTGTGGTTTTTTTATCCGGTAAGCTTTTATAGTAGAATGCTGCATGCGTACTAAAGAAATAGCTAGAATTAAAATTAGTTGCACTTCTTGAATATCTGATCTGGTTTTTTTAGAAACATTTTCCTGTTTTAAAGCTTGCGCACATTTCCATAACACGCTTTTTGGTAAAAGTTGTAAGAAAAAATTTGCTCTTTCATTGTTTGTATCTTGTTTTAGATATTCAAAAAATTCATATTCATTTAACTGGCTGGTTAAAATTCCGCCTAAAACTAATCTTCGTTGAGCTTCACTACCTAAGATCTCAACTCCAACACTTTTTTTAGCATCAACTTGTAGATGATATTCAGTTAATGAAGTTTCTAGTTGCTTTAGATCACGCTGAATAGTTCCTTCACTAACATCCAAACTAACTGCCAGCGAAAAAATTTTTTCCGGCTGATCTTTCAACAATAGCATGCAGGCCAGTGCTGCTTGCCGTTGTTTAGCACTCATTGCTAATTTACTTGGTTGCTGATCGAGTTCTGCAGTTAATAACTGAAGGTCATTTTGAGAACCTTTCAATCGATAACTTCCATTAACATTTTCGATTGCCAAGTGATGTTGACTTAAATAGAGCTTCAACTCTGAAAACTCACGATAAACTGTTCGACGACTAATCCCAACTTCTTTTGCCAAACTGGTTATTTTTATCCCACTTAAGCTTTGAACTAATTGTTGTAAAATATTTTTTTGACGCGGTGATAGAAGAATCACTTTTTACCATCCTTTTCAGGCAAGATGTTCAACAATATAATCATACTCTTTTGCTTCGAGTAAATTATCAACACTTACTACCTGAATTTCAGTATAACGCAGTTTAAGATTTTTCTCTGCTTCCTTGGTTACAATTACCAAATGTGCTTGACTATCATCTAAATCATCAATTTCCATATTTTTAACTGGGACATGTTTACCAGCCTTTTTCAAACGATCTTTAAACAATGAAGTAGCCATTGTAGCTGAACCAACATGCTGATCATGGTGAATGAAATCAACTTCTTTAATTGCTTGGAAATCAAGTTGACTAATCTGGTCAGATGTTTGAGCAGCTTTCGAAACAGCTTCCTTTTTAGCTGCTTGTGGATCAATTTGACTTAAGGTCTTCAAATTCAAAACCACTTCGTCATACTTATTGCTGCTTAAGAAGTTATCAACCGCAATATGCATTGCACTTGGTGTCTTTTGTTGTGCACGATCAGCTAACTCCGCTTGAGTAATTACTAACAAACCATCTTCATCTTTTAAGCGACTGATAGCTGTGTTAGTTACAGGAATATTCTTAATACCCGCTTTTTTGACTTTATCCCTTAATAAAGAAGCACCCATTGCCGATGAGCCCATTCCGGCATCACAAGCAAAAATAATTCTTTTAACATCTTTATAAGCTTTAACTGATTGGGTAGCTGCTTGAGCTGATTGGGTAGCTGCTTGAGCTGATGGAAGATCTTTGCCTTTAGATGCGGCTTTCATTTGCTCCATCTTGGCCTGGTTAGCGGATAAATCGCCAGTATCTTCAGATTTATCAGCTTTCAGAATTAAGGCAGCAACGACAAATGAAACAACTGCTGCAACGGCAACACCAGTTAAGATTTGCAAATAATTACCCTTAGGTGTCATCAACAAAACAGCAATAATTGAACCTGGTGAAGCGGCCGCTTTCAAACCAGTTCCTAAAAGTGAGAAAGTAAACGTACCACTAACCCCACCAGCAATTGCCGCTAAAATCAAAGCTGGTTTCATCAATACATATGGGAAATAAATTTCATGAATTCCACCAAAGAATTGGATTATTGCAGCTCCTGGTGCTGAAGCTTTAGCCATTCCTTTGCCAAAAATCATAAATGCTAACAAAATACCTAAGCCTGGGCCAGGATCGGCTTCCAACAAGAAAAGAATCGATTTACCAGCTGAAGCAGATTGTTGAATTCCCAATGGAACGAGAATTCCATTACCAACAGCATTATTTAAAAACAAAACTTTTGCTGGTTCGATAAAGATGTTTGCCAATGGCAACATATGAATCGAAATAATCCAGTCAACGCCCTTGCTAATTAAATTATTTCCAGCAACAACCAATGGATTGACAATAAATAATCCAAAAATTGCAAGTATCATTCCCATGATGCCACTAGAAAAATTATCATACAGCATTTCGAAGCCAGTTTTGATCTTGTCCCTGAAGACCTGATCAAACTTCTTCATGCACCAACCGCCTAAAGGTCCCATAATCATTGCACCTAAGAACATTGGAATATTAGAGCCAACGATTACCCCCATAACAGCGATTGCTCCGACAACTGCACCGCGTTCATCATAAACCATTCGACCACCAACATAAGCGATCAATAACGGAATCAGATATAATTTCATTGGATCAATTAGAGTAGCGATTTTAGCATTGGGCCACCAGCCTGCCGCCATAAAAATCGCTGTAATTAACCCCCAAGCGATCAATGAGGAAATATTTGGCATAATCATGCTGCTTAAACTAGTTCCGAATTTTTGAACTTTCGTTTTAAGCGAACTCTTTTGTATTTTTGTTGCTTTTTCTTCCATAGCAACCAACCTCCTTTATACTGATAATTATATGGTCTAATGAATCCGGTTACAATCAAAGCTAGTTAGCATTGCGGCACAGATCGGTGTGACATCATTCGTGAAAAAATTCACAAGAAAAAATTCAATTAAAAAAAGCCTTAACAACGGTTTTTCCCAATTGTTAAAACTTTCCTTATTAAGTAAACAAATTAAAATCTATTTGCAAATAACATACAGATATTAATTTATTGGCTTGGTCAACTTAAATTGTTTCGATATCGTGTTTCAACGAATTAAGAACATTAACCATCTCAACAACACTTAAAAATTCGTGTTTTTCTTGGAGAACAACTTTGATATCATCAATCCAGGCATCGATTGTTTCGCGTTCAACTTTATTCATGGTACCACCTCCTACTTGAATTGTATCACAAATCCGTAGCATTTTGTTAGGCGCGCCAAAAAAATGTTTTCGCTAACTTTATTTTTTTACATTTGCGAATTATGTTAAAATAAATTGACAAATCACTAATTTGAAGGAGTTATTATGGAAAATATCAACCTACTTTTTTCAATTGATGATCATTTTGTTGATCAATTAAAAAACCTGCTTTTTTCAATTCCCGGTTTGTAAAATTAAGTTAGAAATTTAAAAAGCCATTTGTGATAGACTTTTGAGTGTCAAAATCAAAAGAAAGGCTGATCACAAATGACCTATACTCATCTTACC
>NZ_JAGYGU010000039.1:0-22417 GCF_018991255.1 Lactiplantibacillus sp. 30.2.29
TTCAGCAAATAATCACAGTCAATTTAGGAGGATACAAACATGAGTTTCTTTAACGATTTCCACGTATTACCAGGTACCCATACTTCATCATATACTTCAAGTGTTTCAAACGACATCTTTGGTGGTTTCCACAGTTTCGTTTTGAACTTGATCGCTGCTTTCAAGAAGTAATCACACAATCATAGGAGGATACAAACATGAGTTTCTTTAACGATTTCCACGTATTACCAGGTACGCATACGTCATCATACACTTCAAGTGTTTCCAACGACATCTTCGGTGGTTTACACAGCTTCATCTTGAACTTAATCGCTGCTTTCAAGGGTTAATTCGTTCAGATAAACTAATTATTTGTTTTATTAATTAATATCTTGATATTAATTAAATAATGAGGGAGGATATAATTATGAGTTTCTTTTCAGATTTGCACTTCTTACCAGGTACACATACTTCATCACACACTAGTTATGTCAGCAACCAACCACTTGGCACGTTCTACCAATTCGTATTGAACGTGATTGCTGCATTTAAAGGCTAATTAATTAACCAACTAACAATAAAGGGGAATAGATCATGAGTTTTTTCAATGATTTCCATATTTTACCAGGTACGCACACATCATCATATACATCAAGTGTTTCCAACGACATCTTTGGTGGTTTACACAGTTTTATCTTAAACGTAATCGCTGCTATCAAGGGCTAATTCGTTAAATATAACTGAAAATGCCAACAAAATCGTTATGGTGTTATTAAACACAACACGATAAGCGCGACTAAGATGATGGGCTGGCAAGCGATTTGTCACCCATCATTTTACATAAGAGCGGAAAATCGTGAGTGTTCGGGGAGGATTCCATATGTCAAAAGATAATCAAAAAATGACCGGTGATTCAATTTATCGGGTAAAGATGTATAAAGATGGCAAACGCTGGGGCTACGACTTTAGCTTTAGCTGCAGGCCTTGTATTCGCTAATGTTAATGCTTCTGCTGATACCACGGCTAACGCCGATACCACCACGGAACAAGTTGCAAGTGATGCTAGTTCGAATGCGACTAGCGCTTCATCAACTAGCCAAGCAGCTGCTTCGGATGCCAGTTCTGCATCTTCAACGAGTACCGCTACTTCAGCTGCTAGTGCCGCTACTTCAACGACTAGCGCTGCTAGCTCAACGGCAACTTCAACAACCAGTGCTGCAAGTTCAGCTGCAACTTCAACCGCTACTTCAACTGTTGCCAGCTCTGCAGCCCAAGCTAGTGCAACCACACCAGCCAGTGATGCTGCTTCAACTGCTAGCGCCGTTACAGCTAAGAGTACGGTAAAAGCTGCCGTTGCAACACCAACTTCAGCTGCCGCAACTTCTTCAGCAACTGCAACGACTACGGCTGCAACGACCGCACCAACGGTTACTGCACCTGCTTCACAAGCTGCAGATAAGACTGCTGATGGATCCGTTGATGCTGGGACGCTTTCAAGTGCCGCAACTTCTACTGGCTCAGGTCACTTACAAGACCAAGCACAATATATTCAGACTAATGTTGATGGGACAGATATCAAAGTTACAGCTGGTCACACTTATGCTGTTGCCATTCGCTTAACTAAGAGCCAAGCACTTGATTGGGCAAACGCCTCTGGTCAAGTTTCAATCGCACCAAATGGTTCCAACAGTAATGGGACTTGGACCGCTGTTGAATATGCCACTGAATCTGGCACGGAATCCAGTTACGCTGCGGGTGCCTCAACTGCGACTGTTGATGTTACGAAGTTAACTGATGCTGACAATTATGTCACTATTCTGTACACGTTCAAGGCAAACGATGACGCAACGACTGGTAGCCGGGCTGCTGCACTTGAATTCACTGGTACGACATCTGTATACAAGTTGTCATCCAATGCTAACAACAACGATGCCAATGCTCAAATCACGGCATGGACTTACGCAACACAAGTAATGGATACTTCCGTTGCTGCCGGAACTGTCGTTGTTCATTATGTTGACGAAAATGGTAATAAGATTGCTGATGATACCACGGTTCAAGGTGATGTTGACAACACTTATACTGTTACGCCAGCAACATTCAGCAATTACAGCTTAGACACTACTAAATCGAGTGCCTTGACTGGTACGGTTGCTGCAGATACGACTGATAGTGATGGCAACATTACCAAGGTCGGTACTGAATTGACCTTAGTCTATTCACAAAACACTGAAGCTTCACAATTAACGGTTAACTATGTCGACGCTGACGGTAACACGATCTTAGCTTCTAAGACCTACACTGAAGGTGCTGATGGGACTGCCGCTCAAGTTGGCGGGACTTACAGTGTTAACGCCGCTGCAATCGATGGTTACACCTTAGATGGTGATGCAACTCAAACTGGGACCTTTGTTTCTGGTGGTAACACGGTTACCTTCACTTACACTAAGGATGCAACACCAGTAGAACAATCGACTGTTACAGTTAACTACGTGGATGAAGATGGCAACACGATCAAAGCTGCTACTTCACAAACGTTAGACAACGGTTCGACTTACAACGTCGAAACGCCAGCAATTGATGGTTACACTTACAAGTCCGCCGATGCTGCTTTGAGTGGTACGGTTGATGGTAATAAGACAATTACCTTAACTTACACCAAGAATGCAACGCCAGTAGAACAATCAACTGTTACGGTTAACTACGTCGACGAAGATGGCAACACGATCAAAGCTGCTACCTCACAAACGTTAGATAACGGTTCAACTTACAACGTTGAAACGCCAGCAATTGATGGTTACACTTACAAGTCAGCTGATGCTGCTTTGAGTGGTACGGTTGATGGTAATAAGACAATTACCTTAACTTACACCAAGAACGCAACACCAGTAGAACAATCAACTGTTACGGTTAACTACGTCGATGAAGATGGCAACACGATCAAAGCTGCTACTTCACAAACGTTAGACAACGGTTCAACTTACACCGTTGAAACCCCAGCAATTGATGGTTACACTTACAAGTCAGCTGATGCAGCCTTAACTGGTACGGTTGATGGCAATAAGACCATTACCTTGACTTACACTAAGGATTCAACAACTCCTGTTGAAAACAAAGCTAACTTGACGATCAATTACGTTGATGCAGATGGCAACACGATCAAAGCATCTAGCGTAACTGAATATATCGTTGGACAAGCTTACACTGTTGGTCAACCAGAAATCGCAGGTTACACTTACGATCACTCAACTGGTGATGCGATTGCCGGGACGATTGCTTACAAAGGCAACACGGTTACCCTTGTTTACACGAAGAACGGTAGCACCACACCAACTGAACAAACTAAGACGATCACGGTTAACTATGTTGATGCAGATGGTAACACCATCAAGACCGCAACGACCACGACTTACAAAGTTGGGGACACTTACACGGTCGCAACACCATCCATCGATGGTTACACTTACAAGTCAGCTGATGGTGACTTGAGTGGTACGGTTACTGATGACGCAACGATCACCTTAACTTATGTTAAGAATGATAACGGCGGCACCACGACTGCACCAACTACTACGCCAACAACTGCACCTACAACTGCACCAACTACCGCTCCAACGACAGCACCTACTAGTGCACCAACCACTGCACCTGGTACTGGCGACAACATCAATGGTGGCGGCACTGGTACGACTACAACTGCACCAACTACTGCACCTGTAACGACGCCTAGTGATGATGATGTGGATGACAACAACTCATCCAACGGTTCAACTGGTACAACCACTGCACCAGCAACGACCGTTTCTGATGATGAAGTTGCCCCAACCACTACGGCAACGACTAGCAACGGGACTAGTGGGGTTGTGCCTGCTACGGCTGCAGCTTCATTGAAGCCAGTTGTAACGACTAAGACCACGACTTCTGACGCGAAGACGTTACCACAAACCGATGAAGACGAAAACGGGACAGCCTTGGCTGTGTTAGGTCTTTCAACCTTGTTGATGGGTTCAGCGCTATACTTTGGCGTTTCTCGTCGCAAGCATGAAGCATAATAATTAGAATAGCTTGATTATTTGCTGAACGGATAGAAGGGTCCGCGAAGACCCTTCTACTCTTTGAGCAAACAATCAAGTTTATGGAGGAGTTGCATTATGAAGATGTTCAATAAAAAGCGCAGAGATAAGAATGAGGATTACCGCAATCATTCTGAGCGTGCAACGGCGACTTCAACCGTTGCTGCTCAGAAGCCAAAACCAAAGGCAACCCAAAGCAGTACGACCCCTAATGTCCGGTCGGCTGCGGGTGTCCGGCCAACTAGTGCTGCCACCACGGCTTCAACTAGTGCCCCAGTTAAGGGCCAAAACCGGGTCAACCAACGGCGTGCGACTCAAACAGCGGCGAAGAATAGTGCTGCTATTGAACGTGAAATGGCCGACTTAAACAAGCAATACCAAACTTTACGGGGAGAACTTAAGGTTCAATTAGTTCAGGACCGTAAGCATGAAAAGCAACAGTATGAAACGTTAGTCGCTGAACAACTAAACTTAGAACAACAGTTAAAAGATGCTAAGGTCACTTTATCTAAGCAGGACAAAGTGGTGACGACTAATGACGCTGAACGTGATGGTATGGTCAAGAAGATCAATGCTGCCCAAAAGCGTTATGATGATGCCAAAAAGGCGCTTGCCAAGAGCGACCAGACGATCAAGTCATTAGAAAAGAAGATCACTCAGTCCGAACAATCATTAGCTGATCTGAAGCAAAATGAAGCTGATATGCGTAAGGCCATTCAAGGCGAACAAGACTTGAAGAAGTTATTCGTCCTGATGAAGCAACAAGAGAAGCAAGCGCAAGACCTGTATCAAAAGAGTGATTCAATCAACAGTGAACTCGTGAAACTTCAGAAGCGTGAACAGACTGAAACCCGTGAACGCTCACGGAAGGAACACGCGATTACGAGTGCGGAAAAAGACTTACATACCGCTCAAGATGCTTTGGTTGCGTACGATCGCAAGACGAAGAGTGCTCAGGATGAACAAGAACGTTCATTGAACCTCATTAATCAGAAAATCAATCGGTTACAGCATGACTATGATCAAAACGCCACGATTGTTACCGGTTTGCAACAAAAAATCGAAGGTATTGATGCTAAGTTAAAATCGGACTACGGCACGACTCACTTGGTTTCACCAGTAGAATTTGATCAATCAGCCAAATACTTCCTCTTCAGCACGGACTTGATCCAATCCTTATCCGCTGAAGAAAAAGCTTCCATGGAAATGATCATGGGACTCTTGAAGGATGAAGTCAAAGACGCTGCCAATGTGATTACCGTTAACTACAACGACAGTTTGCCAGAAATCTGGAACAGCTATCAATCAGCCGGTTTGGTTCAAAAGCACACTGGTTTGTACAATATGTATTACACGATTCAAGCCAAGGTTCCGGGTGCGGTTGCTAAGACTAAGCCTGAATTACCTGACAATCCAGCATGGCAATACAAGCGCAATGCTGACAAGCAAATCGTTTCAATTGCTGACGATGAAGGAAACCCAATCATGACCTTGAAGTACCGCAAGAATGGTGCAATCTGGTACATGACGTACTTCAACGGCTCAATCGCCACTCGTCGGGATGTCTATGACGCTGCCGGTTTCTTATCAGTAACGCAATACCTTGACCGGACCAACAACTCACAAGTTACGTTGGAAAACTTCTATCGTCCAGACCACTCACTTGCAATGGTCAAGCAATATGGGAGCAACCACGAATTATCTATTCAACTTGTGAACAAGGAAGAAGCCATTACCAATGTCTTCCATTCCGAAGCACAATTATTGAACTGGTGGTTAGCATCCGTCTTACAACAACAAAAGAGCGTCTTAGTCATGGGCGTCAACTCACCGTTGTTTGACCAATGCTTGAAAGCAACTAATGACAACTTCCACTTATTGCCAATCGTTTCCGCTGATGATTTGAATGATCAACACGTTCAAGACATTATCAATGGCAAGAGCAAGTTATCCAGCTTAGTTGTAACGGACCAGGATGTTCAAACTGCAATCGAAAAACAAATGACACGTGATCTTGAAATCACGGTAATGCCAACAGCAGAAGTCCGTGCGTAATTGCAGGGTTGTTGATGATACCTTGAACGTGACGCATGAATGGGGTTTTAATAATGATGAAGACTAATACCAAGAAGGCCAAGTATGACGATGATGAACTGTTTGAAAAGGTCTTAGTGGGAATGTCATGGCTGGAAAGTCACTTACGGGAGATTATTCAAACGATGGTGAAAGACGCCGATATTTCCTTTGAACAGTTTCTAATTCTCTACTATCTTGACCATAGCACTGACCACCGGATTACGGTGAAGGAGCTAGCCGCTGACCGCCACGTTTCGTCTTCCGCGATTTCAAGGAAGCTAACCTATCTAATCAACAATGATTTGATTGTGCTTAACATTGATCCTTATGATCGCCGGTATCGCTACTTAACGTTGACCGAGAAGGGCGAGAAGATGGCTCGCGCTATTGAAAAAGTAAATGAAGAACGCCTGGGTAACTTCCTCGATGAATTTGGCCGCATTCGGACCTCTGAATTAACTGATGAGCTTCGAATGGTCAGCAAGGTTCTCGTGGATACGAAAGAAATCAAAGGCTAGTAAAAAACGCAGTTCAGCTTGTTTAATAAGCCGAATTGCGTTTTTTGGTGACGATTAGAAATTAATTGCCAACGAGAATAAGATAAAACCACCTAGCACCATCGCAATGATTGCCAGGACTAGCCATAGCAGTTGGCGAGCACGTTGACTGACGCGTTGCTCAGTCTCACGCTTGGCTAGTGAGTGCGTTTGCTTCGCATTGAATAGGGAAGCATTCGTATTTTTGACCCAGTCGGCACCGCGTTTCCCATAGTAGGGATTGGTATGGTGACTAGTTGAGTGGGGAACCCGCCCATCTGGTTTGGTTAACGGTTGATAACGCCGCATCGTAATCCTCTTTTCACCGGTTGTTAGTTTTTCTGAGCCTTATAAGGAACGGCGTAGTTCTTCGGGGCGTCGCTCGCCTTTGCATACTTCCAATGTCCAGACATCTTTTTCTCTAGTGGGGCGTTGTCCTTGATGCAAGTAAAACGAGAGCCGACTTCATTTTCAATAATGAAGATCCGATTGAACTCGTGCCGCGTCTGAACAATGTGACAATCATCGTGATCGATACCAAAAACATCTTTGTATACCAAAAAATTATCTCCTTTGTATTGACTTTACATGGCACCTAATTTACAAGGATTAACAGACAGTCTACATCTCTATTATAAACCTCAACCAGAGTGCGTAAACCGTTTTGTTTGAGAAAAGTGAAAAATTGGGTGCGGTGAGGGGAGTGTTGATTTGTTATGAATCATGCCAGTTCTGAATTTCAAAAACAGCCAGCTGAGGACCGCTGGAAGCAGTGAGAATTACCGTAAACTTGCAGTAGTAGGCTCATCCTAAGCTGGCTTCCAGGCATTCTGGGCAATGGGCGGTCAGAGATTGTCAACTGCCTTGGAAGGCGAAAAAAACGCGCATGTGTGGACGAACAGTAAGCCAATTGAGTGGCATGTTTTAACCCTAATGAATGCAGAATAACAATTAGCACAACGCAGTGCAGAGCTTCGTTCATCGTAATACGATTAGAACTGGTGCCTCTGTTGGTTGATAGTGCCTACTTGAGTGGTTGTACTCAGATGTGGCCGATTTTTGCCAATTAAGGCCAAAATAAAAGTAGGCTAAACGTTGATATCATAACGTTTAGCCTACTTTTATTTATTTATCCGACGTCGACTTATCACCCGCACGGTGGTTATGCATACGAGGGTGAACTGATATAAACGGCGGTATAGCAATCTTTATCAAATACGGAGAAAATCAAAATACAAATCATGGACAAGGGCATTTTTCTTTAAAAATCTTTATTGAGCAATTCAAGTGCTTTTTTATTTGATTCACCATTTTCTTCCTCAATAAGATGGACGTAAGTGTTAACAGTCGTTTCCAATTTCTGATGTCGCAAGCGCTGCTGAACATAAGGAAGTGATTC
This sequence comes from Lactiplantibacillus sp. 30.2.29, assembly GCF_018991255.1. Lineage (NCBI taxonomy): Bacteria > Bacillati > Bacillota > Bacilli > Lactobacillales > Lactobacillaceae > Lactiplantibacillus > Lactiplantibacillus sp. 30.2.29. The sequence continues at coordinate 8,064 of NZ_JAGYGU010000039.1, forward strand.
ATGGTTCATAATGAGCACGGAAGCATGAGTATGTCGCATTGCGTGTGTAGTAACAACTTTTATCCCCAGACGCCTGCAAATACGTGCCAATTCCTCATTTGCTGTCCCATTGCCTTCAATTTTACCAAGTTTCGACCAAAACACAAGATTTTTAGGGTTTTTGATTCTGTGCATCTTAAGCCAATCACTCTGTACCTGCTTGTAGTCTAGCAGATAGTCACAGTAGCCACTAGGGATAGAGACGTCCCCATCGGCTTTCCCGTTGCCTTTTGTTGGCCCAAAATCACGTCGGCGCTCTACCCACTGTTGTTTAATGTGGACAATACCACGAACAAGATCAAGGTTATTCCAAGTCATGCCAGCGGCTTCTTCAAAGCGAGCGCCAGTTTCAAGCTGAAAAAGAAGCATTTGCATTGTCATATGGCTATAGTCGGCCGTTTTAATCAAATATTTACGCAGCTTGGTGTATTCCTTCAAGCTTAGAAACTTATCTTCTACTGGCTTCGGAGGGCGCCCAGTAACATGCGCTTTATAGGCAAAATCACGTTGAAGGATGCCATCGGCTACTGCGTCTCTGACAGCTGAGTGAATTTGCTGGTGAAGTTTTTTAGCAGTAGCAATGCCGCGTGTTTTTCCAAATTCGTTCAAAAACTTCTGGTAGTCTGCTCGCGTGATGGCTGTTAAAGGCTTGTCATTGAAGTACTTTGCAACATGGTTATAATTTCCTAAATAAATCTCGTGTGTATGCCGACTGACACCATCTGTTTTATAAATTTTGATCCAGTCAAAAAGATAATCTTTGAATGATTCGGTGCTCCGTGACAAATCGGCGCCATCAATGAGTGCGCTTTTTGTCTTTGTTTCCCATTCAGAAGCTTCGCCCTTTCGCTTGAAGGACTGGCTTGCAATGCGGTATTTGCCTTGTTTGTCTTTATAGCTGACTCGTGCTTGCCAGCGTCCACTTGCTAACTTCGTTACTGACATGTTTTATCCCTCCAAATCGGAAATAGCAACTGGCTGGAATTTCCAAACGTATGTTCTTTTTGATTTAAAATATATACCCCAATCAAGGGGTATAAAGCGAGTGACGGGAATCGGACCCGCGACTACAGCTTGGAAGGCTGTCGTTTTACCACTAAACTACACTCGCATGAATGGACCTTGTTGGACTCGAACCAACGACCGGACGGTTATGAGCCGTCTGCTCTAACCAACTGAGCTAAAGGTCCAATGAAAATTTAAATGCGAGCGGCAGGAGTCGAACCTGCATTGGAAGGTAGGCTATATTTGAATTAAAGGAACCATTCTACCGTTGAACTACACTCGCATGAAGTACATCCATCTTCTTGGCGGGAGGGAATGTGCTTTTTGGTTTGTGGCAAACAACCGTTCGATGTATACTAATACTAAACAATTAGTTAGGAGATACATGACTTAAATTTGTTGCTTAATAATTATCTGTTTTTTTGAATTGCAGCATAGGTTTCCTTACTGTCTAGTAAATTGCCTTCTTGATCGTTAACAGATATTATAAACTCGTATATATCTTCGGCCACCAAGTTTACTATAGGAGTAGTAATTTTTATAACAGTGCTTGCTCTCGTATGCTCCTTGTTAGTAAAGCTAACATTACTTAAAGAATTTTTGTCAAGTTTATAATTGTTTTTAGTGTTTACTAGGACTATATCACTGCTGTTCTTTATAGAAATGCATATCTTGTATGTCTTATTAATGTCAAAATCAAATAGCAAGGATTGTAAAATAAATTTGTTTGATACAGGAAAATTAGACACCCCATATCTTGCTATTGGTTTACCAGTTTTGTCAGTACTATACAGATAATTTATTTTTTCTACATGCTTATTGATCACTATATGGCCAGCTTTCTAAATTATAGGAGGTTTTAAAATGTTAAAAATTGTCTTCTTTGTATCAAGTCTAAGTAGTTCACAGAGATGTAATTTGTTGTTAACACTATTAATATCACAACATCCAGATTGGTCACGGTCTGATACGATGGATTACATTCGCTTTCACAGTGATAAAAATAGACTTATTTATGAACTAGAAAAATCTATTCGATTTGGGACTGAGTGTGGTCTTTAGACACATCTGGTGTTGACTTTAAGTGTGAGCTGATTGGAGCATTTTCTTGTTTTATAGATAATTTTATTTGCTCTGTCAATAAATCGTCAAACTTATCAGCTTTCTCTTTAGCTGTTTTGTACTTTTCTTCTATAGTATCTGTGTGTCCTCGTAATCGTCCGTACACATATTTACAGTTACCATATAACGCCCAGCCCCAAAGAGCAGTAACTATTAGCCCCGCGATTATTGATGTGTAGGCACCGTATTTCCATGTTGCACCAATCGCTATTAGTGGAGTTATTATCGCGCTAAGAATATAACTGAAATTCCATGGCTTCTGATCGATAAATAATCATCTTCTATTCTTTGCACATCTCAAACTTTGACCGGTGGGGATGTACTTTTTTGTTACAACGCGAGCAGCAGGAGTTGGACCTGCATAGTACTCCAAGAAAGAATGGGCTTCAAGACTTGGAATAAGGTTCTACCGCTGAACTACGCTCGCAAGATGCCAACTGAAATGATTCAATTGGCTTGACTGGCAAAATTTTACTATTCCTCTCCTTGCTTGAAGCGTGTCACCAAATCGTCTTTAATTCCTTTAAGCATACGGTCGTATTCTGCTTCGGAATAGCTATCTTTTGATAGGTAGAGAATGGCGTCAGATTTTACAAAGACTGTTAAGTCACTGATAATATCTTCTATTAGTTCGTACCTTGAAATATCTTGATGCATAGTATGCCTTCTTTCTTTATTTTAATGCGAGCGGCAGGAGTCGAACCTACATCTGAAAGTATCTAGTTAGCAATTCATAGGAGTACTGTTCTACCGTTGAACTACGCTCGCGTGAAAGCCCATCCATCTTCTCGGCGGGAGGGGATGCGCTTTTTTAGTGTAGACGATGAGAATAGTAAAACACAAACGTATGTTTTATAATTGTACTGAAAAAGTTGATGACAGGAGAGAAAGCATATGTTTAAGAAAAGTGAGATAAAAAAATATTCTTCTGACGGTACGAATCTAGTTAGCATAGTAAAATCTTTGAACTACTTTGAGACAATTAATTTTTTAGCGGTAATCAATAAAGCCAATAATCCTAGTTGGACTAACCGAAAATGTTACTTAGATGCTACAAACATGTACTCAGATGATGACAGGATGTCATTTTTGATTCAGCAAGCATTTAAGAATGGATTATGTTAATCATGGAAGAAGCAATGCGCTGTCACCAATATTAATCGGTTCATCGTCAATGCTTAATCCACCAGATATTTGGTTTAAATTCACTTTAAGAGGGGATCTGTAGTTTCCTGCTACGGGTCCTGCCAGAAAGTCCTTTGCAATAGGTTCACAAATCGCAAATTTATCTTGCACAGTAGTAACTTCTACAATAGCTTTTTTTGTGACAAGTTTGCCAATAACTGTGCCATTTTCATCTTTTACATCTTCGCCGTCGTTTCCAGATATCTGAAAACGTTGGCCTACTGTAACGTCATCTGAAATACCGCCATTTATTAGAATATGAGTTGAATCAATAATCTTTATGATTTTGAATTTTTTTGATTGCATTTTGTTCCTCCTGATTTAGTGTTTCACTGAGCGTGTAGCTATTTAGAACAGTTTCATAAAACTGTTTCATCTGTTCTAATATACTGATTGTGTTTTCAAGTCCACGAATCGTTTCCATCAGTTTTTTATTTTCTTCTTTTAACCCACTGAGATTTACATTTACTGCGTTCTGTGCATTTTTTTCTTCAGTGAGCTCCTGTTGTAGCTTACCTAATTGTTTTTTTGTATCAACATTTGCAGCCAACAGCCACAAAATAATCGTTAGAGGGATGAAGATAATAAGACTGAGTAGGCCTGTTTTATGGTAGCTTGTTCCTAGCATACCAATGGATGCAATTGATATGGCTCCCGATACGTTACTTGCAGTTTTTAGAATGTTTTTAGCGGTAAAAATATTGATCACCTTCGTTCAACAATTACAATGTTATTTTTCATAAAATGTTTTACCACAATACCGATGGTGAAGACTAGTTGGTACTGTAGTCATTCAAATTAAGTGAGTTGTCTTGAATTGAATTAATATCAATTGTAATTTTGTTCTTCTTAGGATTAACAGTGTCATCTGATGTTGCATCTGGATCGCTTAAACTAAGTTCAATATCATTTTCGTTATTATTCAACTTATATGAAAATTCCTGTAAAGTGTGTAGTTCCTTTTCAGGCATTAAAGAGTTAGACGCACTGTCAGTTATTTCGTTGAATTTGTTGTAATCATCGATGTTGTTGTTGTCTCTATAGTATTGGGAAGCCGAGTTGCTCCCATTCAGATTGACCTTTTGAGACTTATCTTTGTTTAGTTGCCGTGCTTCTATATTGGGCGTCATAATGTCACTGGCATCGACTTCTTTTTTAGTAGTGTTTTTATAGGTAATATCTAAAATGAAGTAGTGATTATTATCTAGGGTATAGCCAATTAACTTATTAATTTTTAGTGTACCTTTAGGGCCATAGAATGTTTTTCCCTTGGCGTAATACTTGTAATGCTGAGCTGTATTAGATTTTGAGTGGCTGCTACTGTTTGAACTCTTTGGCGAGTTAGAATTGGTCGAGCAGGCAGAGAACATCCCAACACTTAATATAGTCATACCGATTGCAATCATTCTTTTCATTGTAATTTCTCCAAATTAATTGATATTAATCTCCGTCAAATGGTACCCCGTATTGATAGGACAGTTCTCTGTATGAATAGGGAATATGGCCATTTTCCTCAATAAACAGCATTCCCATCAATCCAACTGAAAATTCATCAGCTTCCCGTTCAAACTTAGAATGTCCATGTTTAACGGAAGTGTAGTACCCAATCAGCCCCTCATGGAATATAACGTGGCCTAGTTCATGACCAAGTATGAAATACTGTGTAGGCGTGTGTTTAATAGAATTATTGAGTAGTATGATAGGCTCTTGGTTGTCATAAGCATTTTTACCTAGAGGCATTGCCCCAAAATCACACCATTCCACTTGTATGTTAAGCTTTTCCGCAATTACAAACGGGTCCGCTGTGTGATAACGATTGACAATAGTTTTAACGATATCTTTTACTCTATCCATAGGTAAAACTCCTAATCATGCTTGTGGCGTTTCCAGAATATTGTTGCCATGGCCACACGCACTTGTTGTTTTTCTTCTTCAGTAAGATCTTCACCCCCATAGGTCATTGAGCCTTCATTCGCATCTAAAAAATCTTGTAAGTCTTTAGTGTCTTTCTCGTTGGCCCATTTTGGAGTACCGTTCTTTCCAAGCAAGTAGTCGGTTGTTACTCCAAAGTAATCTGATAGCTTTATTAAGTCATCGTTGCTAACGGATCTTCTATCACTTTCCCAACTTGCGATGGTGCTTTGGCTAACATTCATTGCGTCAGCCAGCATGGGCTGGGTTAAAGATTTTTGTTTTCTTAGGTTTGCTATTCTTTTGCCAATAGTCATGTATGATAACCTCCACAATTAGTATTTTAGCTTGTACAGATAGTAAAGGACAGACCTTTTATTTTATTTGTACAAAAAGACTTGACTTGTACAAATAGACATAGTACTATTAGTACATGAAAGGGGCGATGATTTTGAAACTTAAATATTATAGAGAAGCAATGAATTTAACCCAAGAAGAGTTAGCAAGACATGCAAAAGTTTCTGTAGCAATGGTCCAATCAATGGAAAATGGCAGACGAAAGGGTTCTACTGATACTATTCTAAAATTGTCGGACGCGTTAAACGTAACTGTTGATGATCTTTTGCGTGGAAACAATATGACTATTAGTCATAAAAAGGAGGCGGCAAAATGACACAAAAACAAGTAACACAATTGTTAGTCGAGTTACACGAACTTAATAAAACGCTCAAAACTATCGCAAGTAGTCTTGAGCGCAAAGAAGTAAGCCATGATATTTTCCCAGGGATTGCTTTTAAAGCTGCCCCGGTATCAAAAGAAGAGTTTGTAAAACATTATGGTGAATACGTAAAGAGATGTAGCAACTAATATCCGTATTCAGAAAGGAACTGGCTACTGCGTTCTTCGTTAGTAGACCATGCATCAAAGCGAACAATTGAAACACGTTGTGATTTTTCTATCTTACTAAGTTCTTGTTTCAGTTCGGTGATTGTTAGTTCTGATTGAATTGCAATCTGAAAGGGAAATATTTGAACCCATTTATCTGGAGATAGATTCTCTAAAGTTGTTCGAATGGTCACTGCAAATTCAGAGTTTAGATCTTTTTCTGGATTAAAAGTTACTAAATAGTTATTCATTAATATCACCTCCTTGCAATCATTATATCGCAGGGGTAGTGAAAGGAGGCGAGAGCGTGATTAGTATAATCATGGCACTTATTGGGCTTTATTTGGTTATTATTCACGCAACCGTTGATCTCGAATGGTTGAAATGGTTTTTGCTAAGTCTGGGTATTTTAGCTGCTTTGCTAACTTTGACCCTTCTTGTAAAAGGATATCTTCCATTCTGATAAAAGCGTCATTGTATTCTGTATCTGCGTCCTCAAAATCAGTATTGTCATCTTCTAATTCAAGCAAGTTCATAAAAGCACGAAAGAACTTAGGAAAAATCTCAGCACTTTTTGATCCCAACAAATGTGTGTGACTTGAAATCAAATCTAAATACTTACTGCGAGCGCCTAAAGACAACTCACTAGGCAATATATCTTCCGGGGGTGTTATTAAAAGTAAATTGAAATATGGCACATAAAGCTTTTGGTACCGCTCGCGTAACACATCATATTTTCGTTGGTGTGCTTGTGTGTTTAAACCAAAGAAATAGGATATTGCAACGGCAAACAAAGGAATACTGGCAGATACTATCTTCACTAATGCAATTGAAGCAGATGCCATTAGATTTATTTTTCCACCTCGTTGTAAGGCGGGAAGTCGAAGAAGTCGTGGACGCTGATGCCGAGAGCAGAACAAAGTGAATGCAATAGATCTACTTTTGGAACACTCTGCCGGTAAATGAAAGAACTCACTGTTGATTGAGTAACTCCTGCTAACGTGGCCAAACGATTGACGGTTAAATTACGCTCGCGCATAAGATCATACAAGCGTTGAATTATTAATTCTGATTCAGTCATAAAAGATCCTCCAAACGTGTTTGCGTTAATCGTAAAACAAATTCATTTAAAAAAGTTACGCTGTTGCGTTGACAATTCACGCAATGGCGTTATAATAAAAATATAGTTACGCAAATGCGTTAACTTTAAGGAGATGAAAAATATGATCGGCTCAGAAATTAAAAAGAATCGTTCCAAGCTTGGCTGGACGCAAGCAAAGTTAGCGGATGCTGCGGGCGTATCACAGAGTACTGTAAATACTCTCGAAAACCGAACAAAGCATCCTGATGCTGTAACACTAAATTTACTTGCCAAAGCAATGGGCGTAACCGTGGATGACTTATTAGAACCTAAGGAGGTGATTAAGTAATGGAAGTCACACAAGAACAGTTGCACGAAATGGTCCAATCGGAGGTAAACGCAGCTATTGCCGCCAAAAGCCTAGCACCAGTCAAAGCAAAAAACACTGCTTGGATGGAGCTTAAAAACGATATTTCAAAATTTGTCAACGAGAAGTACGGTAAGAACCCAAAAGCTTATTCATTGTCAGACGCAGTTAAAACGATCATTAGATTCCATTTAGGTGTGTCTAACGTATATCAAATTAACGAGAGCAACATTGATGAAGCGCGTCGAATATTTGAGTTACTAAAAGCAAATATTTAATTTTCAAAGAACGGAGGAAACAAAATGACACATCTATCACGAACTACATTAATCAATGCACTAGCAAAGGTTAAGCCAGAAACGCCAAGAGTAATGTTTGAGGCACTAAGCGATAAAGCACTAGATGCTGAATTCCGGGCGGTAACGGCCGAGTATAACGAGCAAGCTAGCCAACTTATGTCAGTTTCATATTAGGAGGTGCGAACATGTCAGATACGATATTGATTCGGCATGAGGCTCCAAAGGGCTTCCAATTCATTAGCGAAGAAGAATACGAGAGGTTCCAAGCCTGGAAGCAAGCACAACGTGGTATTCGTACTTGGAAGCTTAAAGATTTGGCCAAGTATAAATACGGAACCAAGTCAACCGAACGAGCTTCGCGATACTTAATCAAGCATCGCCATGATTTGGATGTTGAACAGGGTGGCTTCATTGATTATGTGAATACCCATAACGGCTGGCAGATTCCAGCAGCTGAGATGATGGATTATCTATTAAGCCATCCCGACTAACTAAATTATAAGTGAATTACACGGAAAGACTACCTAAAGCCCTTTTAGCAACCAACATCGCTAAATCGTGAGCACGCATTTCGTTATTTAGCATAATTATCGCATAAGGAGCGAAAAAAACTATTAACTTTTCAAAGAACGGAGGCAACAACATGCAAGCAATTAAAAATCACAAACGTGAACTTGTCGATTCAATCATCGAACTGCTCCCGGCAGTGTCGCCGAGTCTAATCAATGCTAAGACATTCTGGATGTCGGAAGACGAGCTTCAAGAGCTAATAGCTATGATTCACGATGGGGACCGAAACGAGTTCTATGAAATGATTAATTCTTAATTATATTATCCGGCGTTTTTGATTCAGGTTAAACCATGAAAACTGAAAGGTGGTGAGAAAATGCCAACACAATCTAGTTCAGTATATGCAGGCAGTATGCTTACTGATGCCATTAATCAAAACAGCGTAACGCCCATCAACTTGAGTGGCAAGGTAGGCTACTCGGTAACATTAATTTACAAACAAAGACATGATCAAGCACGGATTCAGATCGAATCAGTTCCTGCATTCTTAGCAGCATTGCCCAACCAAAATCAGTTCTTTGCAATCGAATTGGCACACAGATTCGTGGGAGTAACAACACCGGTGATTGACGGTGACCGAATCATGAAGGAACCGCTGGCGATGGCTGTTAAAACCATGCCGGAGTTAAGCCAAGCTCTGGCGGCAATTCAGGATTCGCTTGATGAACTAACGATACCTAAGGAGGACTTAAAGCCAAATGACTTTGATGATCCTAAGAAGCTAGTCGCTGAGTGTTTTGATGCAGTGCTTTACTTGCTAAACCTAATCGCATATGTATGTCGTGGCTTTGATTTGTCGATGCAAGATCAGCTTAAACAGCGAATGAAAAAATGGTTTAAAGATGGAGTCGTTAAACATAGGAAGGAGTGATAGAGATGATGATCTCAACGCAAAATGACGATACTGAGTTTATTGATGCTGTAGCCGTTGCTGTAGCTGATGGAATCATGCCACAACTGGAAGTGCTGGTGAAGAAGTATTACACACCGGATCAGGGATTAAACCAACAGCAAGCCGCGAGTATGCTCGGATGCAGTGTAGATACATTAAAAGATTTTTATTACTATCAGCCTGGATTTCCACATTTCAAAAAGGGGACAAAAGATTCATTTTTACAAAAAGCTTTATAGAATTGGATGTCTGACAACCAAATACGAGCGTAAGGAGGAAATAGCAATGATTGAAGGAGCATTAGTAGGCTGCGCGCTAACTGCATTATGGTTCAAGCGTCATGAAGTTGCTAGTTGGTTTGGAATTTAAGGAGATGAAGACAATGAAATTTACATTCCGGATCGGAAACGTGCTTTACAAACAGATCACAATTGAAGAATTGAATAATGTTTTTGGCACATTTAAGGAGGTCGAACGAATTGAAAGTACGCAAAGTATCGCTAAAGCCTAAATTTGAGTACGAAAAAAGCTGCTCGAGTATTGGTAGTACCCGTGCAGCTAAGACGCTTAATAAATTTATTTTCGAGTTCTATTGTACTCCGAAACTGTCACTAAGACAATGGTTGGTCACGTTAATACGGAGGTGGACGAAATGAACGGTTACGATAGCTGGTTAATTGACCAAGAAGAAGCTGCGGAAGGCTGGCGTGATGATGTGCCTACTGAGGAAGAGCTGATTGAAAGTGGCGTCATTGCTGATTATTAAATAGGAGGATTTCAATCATGGATGCAATGTTAAAAGAAGAACTTAGAACGGTGACAGAACGTGAAAACGAAGGCTTCAAAATTGACTCATTGGAGAAAGCTGACTGGGCGTTAAAGAAGCTCAAGGCTATCCAAGCGCATGATGATGAAATTGGCCAAGTTGCGAAGAACAATATTGACCAGGCAATTGCATGGCGCGACCGGGAGCTTGATAAGAACCAAGCTAACCGCGAGTACTTCGAAGGGTTACTGACCGACTATTTACGTGATCAACGGTTAGTCGATAAGAAATTCAAAATCGATACCCCTAATGGCCGTGTATCAACTCGTAAGAACCCGGCTGGGTTGGCGTATGACGAAAAGATGGTTTTAAACTCGCTTCGTAATCAGGGCATGAGCCAATATATCAAGGTCAAGGAATCTATTGATAAAGTCGATTTAAAAAAAGCTGGTCGCATGGTTGGTGACAAGTTTGTCATGGAAGATGGCGAGATTATCGCTGGTATTACTGAAAAACCGGAAACTGAGAAGGTCACGTTTAAATACTAGGAGGAACCAATATGAGTGAAGCAATCGCGAAGGCAGAAAATCAAACGAACAGTCTATCCCTAATCATGGGTACTGATCAAAACAAGATGGCTAGCGAACTACAGGCTATCTCTAATTTCCAAACTATGGTTCAACATCAACTAAAAGATGGTCAAGATTTTGGGGTCGTCCCTGGTACACAGAAGCCGACGCTCCTTAAACCGGGTGCCGAGAAAATTCAAATGTTGATGGGCGTGACCAGCGAATACAACGTTATCGATAAAGTTGAGGACTACGAGTCGGGTTATTTCGACTACACCGTCAAGTGCGTGCTATACAAGAGCGGTATGCAGTTAACTGAGGGATTAGGGTCGGCAAACACAAAAGAGAGTAAGTACATTTCGCGTGATGGCTTTTCAATGAAAAATACGGTACTGAAAATGGCTAAAAAGCGGGCCCAGGTTGATGCCACACTGACCATCGCTAGTTTATCAAATGTCTTCACGCAAGATGTCGAAGATATGCAGAACTTTAACCAACGTGAGAATAACGAAACCATGACGTACGATGAAGCCTTCAATTTGAAACTGAACTTCGGTAAAAATAAGGGCAAGACCATGGGCAAAGTTATGAACGAAAATCGAAGCTATATCGAATGGCTCGCTGAAAACGCCAAGAAGGCCGAATTTAAGACAGCTGCTGAACTCTTACTTAAGGGTAAGCCAGCAGTATACCAAGCACCTAAAGAAGATGCTCAACCGGCGTCGGAGGACACGGGCGAAATGATCGCGACGTCACAACAAACTCGTGATATTGCAAACCTAGCTGGAGACTTGGCCACTAAGACACAGTCAGGCAGTCCGGTGTCAACAGCCAACGAAGTATTGCAGCAGATCGTTCCTGACTGGAAAGGCAGTGACGACGATTGGAAGAATCTAACAGTAGCACAAGCAGAGGATGCTAAGAGCCAGCTACAAGGGTTGCTAGCGGCATTTGATAAGAAATAAACATTCGAATTGGCTTGAATGCAGCAGTGACTGAATCCACCGAACGGGTGAAAGGCCCATTAGTAAAGGAGGGACGAATTTGGATTACTTCAAACAACGACGAGCGTACCGTAATTTTAAGATGTATGAAGCGAGTGTCTCTAACGGCCAAAATAATCTGTATCGCGAGTTACTAGACTATGCGAACGACGAAGGCAAGTTGGACGTTCAGTTTCGCATGAAAAATTCGGCATTACTCAGTCTGACAGGACTATCCGAACCCGGCCTCGATAAAGCACGCAACTCATTAGTGCAACTAGGATTAATTAAATACGTTAGAGGCAAGAAAAATGTGAAACCACCTGAATATCGCATTATTAATTTATATAGTAGGCCAGATGGTTACCCAACCAGTAACCAAACTACAAGTCATAAAAGTAGGACAACTGGTTTAGATGAAGTAGGCCAACTGGTTGGGCAAGGTGGAGGTCAACCAGTAGAACATAAAGAACTTACTAGTACCGACCTTAACTTGACTGATACTGACAAAAAAAATATAGATCCTCGTATTCGTATCCGTGAAGACTTCCAGAACGAAGTGTGGGCGATTTACCCACGCCAAGAAAAATTTGGTGATGCTTGGAATGCGTATTACCGAGCAACTATTACCGGCAGCAACCCAGCAGGAAAGACGACTAAGCAGGCGATTGTTGATGGTATCAACCGGTATAAAAAACATTTAGTGGCTAAAGGTACCAAAGGTCAATACGTTGAACAGCTAGCTAACTGGCTTGATAACGGTGGCTGGTTAAGCCAATACGACATGACGCCTGATAAAACGAATAGAGATAATTCACAGATAGAAACATCGAAGGAGGCGCAAACCTATGTCAGAAACGACTTCTAAGAGTGCGCGAGGGATTAGCTTTCCTGAGCTACAACGGTTAAAGACTAGTGACCAGGTTTGCCCACGTCATGGGGTGAATATGGTTTACATGCAGGGACACCAGCCATTCTGCATGGTTTGTACCAAAGAAAAAATTGAACAGCAAAACCACAAGATTATTGATCATGCTAATGACTACTGGCATAAGCGCCGAACCTCTGACGTGTTGGCTATGGACTCGATATTCGATGATCCGACCCTGATGGATGCCAACTTTGATAATTTCCGTCCGAACAGTTCGGAGTCAGCGAATAACCTAAAGCTGGCACGGAAGATTGCTGGCGAGTATTTAAACCCGAAAACTACGTACAACACGATATTGACGGGAATGCCGGGGCGTGGTAAGTCACATTTAGCCTTATCCATTGCCACAGCGGTAAACGATCACGCAGATAAATCTATGGCCTGTCTATTCGTTAGCGTAAATGAATTGTTCCGGTTAATCAAAAGCAGTTTCGGCCATCCTGACAGTCGATATAACGAGCAGAACATGGTTCAGCTACTAAGTGACGCCGATTTGCTTGTACTTGACGACCTAGGCTCAGAGGCAACATTTCAAAGCCATCAAAGCAAGAACCGAAAGGAAGCTAGCGATTACGTGCAAAAGGTGTTGTTTGGCATCTTGAACAACCGCCAGCGAACCATTATCACGACTAATCTAGGCAGTGCCGACTTGGCTAGCGTTTATAATCCAAAAATCATTTCGCGTCTATATCGTGGCATCAATGGGCACGTCATCAGCTTTACGGAGGCGACCCCAGACAAACGGGAGGTATCGTTCTAATGTGTGAATGCAACGGAACAAAGATTGTACATGTTGAAATTATGAAAGGTGTCTGGGTTGTACAGCCGTGCCCTAACTGCACGCAAGCTGTCCATCAACACTACGAACAAGAATTAGCGGAGGTAATGGCTAATGTATGCAGTAAAAACGATTGATCAGCGACATAAAGTGCTCGCAACTGGTAGCGAGCCAGAGCTACATCGCTTGGTACTGGCAAAGTACCAACATGGCGAGTGGCAGTTTCCAGTAGTCATTGAGCCCGAGCAGGCTCAGCCGTGGGACGATAAGGAATACTTGGCAAGCATGCGGCCAGACCCCGAGACCGAGGAACATGAGCAAATTAAAGAGATTCGTCATGCTCATCGTGCCGGCAAACACACGATTAGAGCGTTGACAGACGAAACTGGCTATATTACCAAGCGAGTGAGCTATCTCGTACACAAGTATAGCTTGCCGCTACGCAACGAGTACTGGCGGGCCGAGAAGTACGACAATCCCAACGAGATTATTACTGGGCAAACAGTCGAGTTGCTGGGTGACAAGCTCGGTGCCCCAGCTAGATCGATAAGGCAAGCAAGCTACTCAAACGGCATTGTTTGCGGCTATTACATCAGCCGGGTGCCGAAAGTATGAGCAAAGTCGTGATCAAGGGCGAGTTGCCTAGCCTAAATGAGTACATCAAGGCTGAACGGGCCAACAGATACGCCGCAGCTAAACTAAAGAAGCGGTACACGGCCTTATGTAGTGTATATGCGCGGGCTAGTCATAATTCTGGAGTTGAATTTAATTGGCCTTGCAAGCTCAAATTTACCTGGTATACGAAGAACAGTCGGAAGGATGCGGACAATATCGCGTTTGCCAAAAAGTTTGTGCTTGACGGCTTTATGAAGGCTGGACTTTTAGGCAACGACAATCGAAAGCATATCACGGGATTTCAGGACGAATTTGCAGTTGATAAACTAAATCCGCGAGTAGAAATAGATGAAATT
>NZ_JAGYGU010000004.1:0-139433 GCF_018991255.1 Lactiplantibacillus sp. 30.2.29
CGCACAAAATCGGATATTACCGTGAATCGCATTTTATTTCACACCTCGAATAGCGCACAGTTTGAATTCAAACGACTAGCGGTCGAAAGCTGGTTACGTTCCGTTGCTGTAAAATAAACGCTTTAATCAATTTAAAAGTCCTCCAAATTTGCACAGACAAAAACGCCTCCCAGTGGCGGCAAGTGTCAGATTATGACTAGTCGTTGCTGGGAGACATTCATTTTCAAATTGAGTGATTTATTGTAAGTAGGCACTATTTGCTTGCAGCTAGTTGACGGGCCTGAATCAAGCTGTTTACCCAGCGACCTAGTGGCGTTTTGAAGAGCAGAATCAGGAGAAACACAATCAGCCAAGCAGTATAACCAATGATTTTACTTATCTTGGTCAGAATGCTTGAACTGTATCGAATTGTGAGCACATTTCGTCCTCGATGCTGGTGGACGTTGATATTGCCGACCCAGTGGCGTGTGAGTCGCGTTGTCGATAAGGGTTGACCATTCAGTGTTAGGATCGACCGCTGATAAGCAACGACGGGAACAGCTCGTGACCTAGCCGTCTTAGCGTGCCAAGTTAATTGAATACCCCCTCGAACGGCGCGGTAGCGGAAGTTGTGCTGCTGTTCAGAGAAGTTCTGGCGATATTCGCGATAGACGACTTTGTAAGTTTCAGGGTCAGTCGAGATTTTTTTGGAAACGGGCACATAATCTGGAACTGTACGATCGGCTGCCTTAATTAGCTGCCCAAGGTTCCGGGTATGGAATGCCGGTTGTAACTTAGCGATGGTCTGCAGCTTAGTGTGGACATTTTGAGGGTACGTTTGGATGCCTTGAGCGAATGATGTATCAGGTTTCATGTTCGTGTGAACGCTCCGAGCGACATTTTGCGTACAGAGGCTAAGTGATAAGACACTCAGTAAGACGCCGGCTGAGCGCAATCCTTGCTGGAGACTGAGATTATTCGTATGTTGCGCTGCTTCATCATAGATTAAAGCGGCTGATAACAGCATGAACGGCGTGGCGATTAACGTAATCCGACCAGGCATTTGCAGGAATGACTGCAAGAAAGGCATCGATTGCTGCACGAGGTCCCAAGGAAACAGACTGGTACTCAGAATAAGATATGTGACAGTAACGCCAGCCAACATTTTGGTAAAGGGCAAAAGATGTGACCAGAATAGTAATAATCCCGTTATCAGGGCATATGCAATGATTGTTGAGATAATGTCACTGCTAGAGTAGACGCTCGTATAAAGCGGTTGGAGTATCCGGCTCGCGTGGTCCATGAGATCCATTCCTACCGGTGCAATCAGCAAGTTGCCATGGTAGACCTCTAACATGGGAATTAAGGCATTCAAACTAAGCACTAGCGCCAATAGTACGCCCGCTAGAAAGTTGAGACTGCTGAGTAGCTTCTCTCGTGACTGCCACAGCCCGTGAATGAAAAAGGGAACAAGGAATGGCAAAAACACTCCGATAGTTAGAATCTGAAATTGGCCCATAATACCGACGAATAAGCCCAGCTTCATCATTTTGGCAAGTGTCCAGTCACCATGATACAAGTCCAAAATGGGACCGATAAATATTGGCAATAACGCGACGGCCAATGAGCGCCACATTATCCCAAACAAGAAGCCGTAAACAGCGTTGGAGCTAAGAAAAATGACACCTAAAGCAATTGCCAATTTTCGTGACAACCGTAATTTTAGCGCCGCTTTGTACATAAAGTAGCCGCATAGAAAATAAACGATAAATAAGGAAATGATTTGGAAGCGGAACCAATTACCGACTAGTAGCAGCAGGATACCACAGAGCACGGCCACTAGTGGGCTGTAAAGACTGTTGACGATACGGCCAGCCTGTTGAAAAGTGTAAAGGTTCATAAAACTAAAATTATGATTTTTAAGTTGCATCGCCGCTTCATAGATTCGGCTGTATTGAAATGGCCCGTCGACACCATATAGTGCCTGGTGATTGAGGAGGAGCGGACTGATCATAAGTAGGGTTGCTAGCCCAATGACGGCGATGGCGACTCTATTCTTGCGCATAGGTGAAGAAACATCCCTTCAATGAAATCAGATTTATGGTTCTGTGCAATCGGCGCGTCTAATTGCGCTGATTGTGGACTCTAAAGCACTTACTAGGTCATGTTGAAATGACCAATACGGTTAACTATAGCAGAGTTGTACAACGAGAACCACTGGTTTATTGTTTCATCATGAGATTCTTATGTGACTGTCATAACTATTCATGGTGCTAAACGGGATGATAGTAACGAATTACCCGGTGGGAGAATTTTTACTAATGACATGTACAGTCAAGACGATTTAGGAGCTATTCTGTTGATTTAAGCTTATTTGTCAGCGAAAAAAAGAAATTATTGCTAGTGATTGACAACTTGTCTAAACAAGTTTATATTCTTAAATGAAAGCGATAACAAAGTGAGGTGTTGGCCGTGAACAAAGCGGCGCTAGTGTATCAAGATCTGTTACAGAAAATTGACGCGGAAGTTTATCCGATTGGCAGTTATTTGCCTAGCGAACATCAGTTGTGCGAATTATATGGCATCTCCCGTGAGACTGGCCGAAAAGCGTTAGCGACCTTGGCCGACGATGGTTATATCCAGAAGATTCGGGGGAAAGGGTCCATTGTGATCGAGCACCGCCAATATGAATTTCCGGTTTCGGGAATCGTCAGTTATAAGGAATTAGCCGCGAAGTTACACATTAAAACGGAGAATGTGGTTTACGATTATCAACCGGACGCCCTATTGCCGGTAGCTGATTTTACGTCGTTAGGCACGGAATTGACTGAAGCACCCGTCACGGCTATCAAGCGCGTGCGGGTCATCAATGGGGAACCAGCCATTATTGATAAGGATTATATTTTGAAGTCAGTCGTTCCGGACGTTCCCAAACGGGCGGCTGAGGAGTCGTTATACGCCTACTTTGAAGACCAATTGGGATTGACGATTGGGTATGCGACGAAGGAAATTACGATGGCCCCGGCTACTGAGGAGGACCGTGAGCACTTAGCGTTGAATAAGGGCGCTTATGTGGCAATCGTCCGCAGTGTGACGAGCTTAACGGATGCGCGGGCGTTCCAGTACACGGAATCCCGTCACCGGGCCGACCGGTTCAGCTTTCGGGATTTTGCTCGCCGGACCAAGAAATAACCTAGCATGAGAGGATTGCAAAATGAAATTATCAGAACAAGTGATTTACCAGATTTACCCGAAATCATTTTATGATAGCAACGGTGACGGGATTGGGGATTTACAGGGGGTTATTCAGAAGATTGACTATCTTAAGCAACTGAATGTCGACATGATTTGGTTCAATCCATTTTTTGTCTCACCCCAAAATGATAACGGTTACGACATCGCTGATTACTATCACATTGACCCGATGTTTGGGACGATGGCTGATTTCGAAGAACTCGTCGCGAAGCTGAAAGCTAATGGTATCGGTGTCATGCTCGACATGGTGCTCAATCACACCTCCACCGCGCATGAGTGGTTCCAAAAGGCGTTAGCAGGTGATGAACACTATCAAAAATTTTATTATTTACGGCCGCCGAAGCCAGATGGCCAACTCCCAACTAATTGGGAATCGAAGTTTGGTGGGCCGGCCTGGGCGCCCTTTGGGGATACCGGAAAATATTACTTGCACTTATATGATCCGACCCAAGCAGACCTAGATTGGCATAATCCGGATGTCCGCCAAGCATGTGCCGATGTCGTCAACTTTTGGCGGCACAAAGGGGTTCAGGGCTTCCGCTTCGATGTCATCAACGTCACGGGTAAGGCCGAACAATTAGTTGACGCTCCAAAAGGCGTCCCAAGTAAGACGTTGTATACCGATACGCCAATCGTTCATGACTATCTCAAGGAACTGAACGCGGCGAGCTTCGGTCAAGACCCAGATAGTGTGACGGTTGGTGAAATGTCGTCGACGACCGTTGAAAATAGCGTTGGCTATACCAATCCGGCCAATCATGAATTATCGATGGTCTTTAACTTTCACCATCTCAAGACGGATTATGTAGATGGCCGCAAATGGTCACGGATGGCCTTTGATTTTCCACGGTTGAAGCAATTATTAGATAGCTGGGCGAGTGGCATGGCCGCTGGTGGCGGTTGGCAAGCGCTCTTCTGGAACAATCATGACCAACCGCGGGCCCTGAACCGGTTTGGAAATGTCGGCCAGTATCGTGAAAAATCAGCTGAAATGTTGGCGACCGTCATTCATTTACTGCGGGGGACGCCCTTCATCTACATGGGTGAAGAATTGGGGATGACCGACCCGGACTACGATAACATGGCGGATTACGTGGACGTTGAAGCGCTCAATGCGTATCGGGCCCTGATTCGAAGCGGATATAGTCACCACGATGCCTTTACGATCGTTAAGACGAAGGCGCGCGACAATTCACGGACACCGATGCAGTGGGATGACAGCGCCCAGGCTGGTTTTACGACTGGCCGGCCGTGGTTGGCCCCGACCAATCAGTCGACGATTAATGTCAACAACGAATTGGCGCACGGTGAAATCTTCAACTATTATCAACAGCTCATTAAATTACGCAAGACGATGCCGATTATTGCAGACGGCGGCTATCAATCTTGGCGGTTAGATGATCCACAAGTCTTTGGTTATTGGCGGACGTATCACCAACAGAAATTGCTCGTTTTGACGAATTTTTACGAGCAACCGACCACGGTCACGTTGCCGGATGAAATGGTGAGCGCACACGTCTTATTGTCAAATTACGACGATGTCAAAGTGACGTCGCAGTTGACGATGCAACCGTATCAAGCCGTTGCATTGTTGTTAGGTTAAGAATGGAGGAATGGGTATGGCAAAGGAACAAACAGTTAAAATATTAGCGCCAGTCAGTGGGGATGTCATGACGCTCGATACCGTCAAAGATCCGGTCTTTTCAGCAGGAATGATGGGCTTAGGATTTGGCGTGCAACCAACGAGTGGTCAAGTGGTGGCGCCAGTCAGTGGTAAGGTTACGATGGTCGCTGAGACGAAGCATGCGATTGGCTTTACGACCCCGGACGATCATCTGGAAGTATTGGTGCACTTGGGCATTGATACGGTCGATTTAAAGGGTGCGCCGTTTGACGTTCAAGTGGCCGTGGGCGATGACGTTCAAGCGGGCGATGTGATCGCGACGATGGATCTGGATGCAATCGTCGCCGCTAACCGTCAGACGACGGTCATTCTGGCCGTTACAAATTCCAGCGACAAACTCGAATTATTGGACGTGACGACTGGACAAAAAACAGCCGGTGACGTGACGGCGACCGGGCGTTTGAACGCGAATACGTTTAATGCCAAACGTCAGAATCGGCTACCTAAGGCGGGCAAATATGACCAACTCGCGACGGACATCGTCGCCAATGTTGGAGGCGTCGACAATATCAATAGTTTGATTCACTGCATTACGCGGCTCCGTTTTTATCTGAAAGATGAGAGCAAAGCCAACGATGACGCGATTCGGAACTTAAAAGGCGTCATCGATGTCGCCAAGGCGGGCGGTCAGTATCAAGTCGTCATTGGTCCGGCGGTCACGGATGTGTACGATGCCGTTATCAAGCAAATTGGGCCGCACTTCTCCAACGATTCGGCAACTGCTCAGGCGGTGGCTGAAACGGCAGCCGCTGCTAATCAACCAACGACGGCTTGGGGTAAGGTCAAATGGGGTTTTAGCAGTCTGATTGGCGTCATCACTGGTTCGATGATTCCGGTGATTGGACTGTTGGCTGCTTCTGGTATTTTAAAGGGAATCTTGGCGCTACTGACGACCTTCAAAGTTGTCAGCACGACCGCGCCAACTTACGTGATTATTAACGCGATGGGCGATTCCGTCTTCTACTTCCTGCCAATTTTTGTCGGCTTCACGGCTGGTAAAAAGTTGGGTGCCGACCCTGTTATCATGGGAATCATCGGTGGGGTGCTCACGTATCCTGCGATTGTGACCATGGCGAGCGGCAAGGCGACCGGGACGCTGCTAGGAATGGGCATCAATGCCGACTTCTTCGGGTTACCCGTTCACATTGCGTCGTACACGTATTCGATCTTCCCAATGATTGCGGGCGCTTGGTTAGCAAGCAAGCTCGAACCGTGGTTAAAACGGGTGATTCCAACGGTTTTACGGATGATTTTTGTGCCATTATTTGAAGTTGTGATTGTTTCTGGGGCCATTCTATTATTCCTCGGCCCGATCATTACGGTATTATCGACTGGTTTAGCCAACTTGATCGTCTGGATCTACAACTTGAGTCCCGCTATCTCTGGGCTGATTATCGGTGGTTTTTACCAAGTGTTGGTTATCTTTGGGTTGCACTGGGCCGTTATTCCAATCGTGGCGAACGATATTGCGACGACTGGTCACAGCTACTTGAATGCGATCGTTTCTGCGACGATGGTTGCCCAAGGTGGCGCAGTTCTAGCGATTGCATTGAAATCTAAACTAGCCAATATTCAAGAACTCGCCTGGCCCGCAACCATCTCAGCCTTTTGCGGTGTTACGGAACCCGCCATGTACGGGATTAACCTGAAATACGGTCGGGCCTTTATCACTGCCAGCATCGGTGCGGCGGTCGGTGGTTTCTTAACTGGGCTCCTGAACGTTAATATGTGGGGCTTTACTGGCTCACTAATTGGGTTCACATCCTTCGTTAACCCTAAGGGCCTCGACTTCAGCTTCTACGGCTTCTTGATTGCATCCGCAGCCACCATCATCGTCTCCTTTGCCTTAACTTGGATGTTCGGGTTCAAGGACGAAGACGTCAATGCCGTCAAAGTGGCGCCTAAGAAACGTCACTTGGGTGCAACTGCTTAAGCTAACTTGTCATGAAGCAGGATTTGAACGTATGGATTTTTAGGTCAAAAGCGGCCAGCGGAGGACCGCTGGAAAAATACGAGTCTGTGTAAATATGCAGCGATAGACAAGTTCTAATTTTATTTCTGGAGGTTGGATTGGGGCGCACATTCGCTGGCACACGGTAAAACAACTAACGGACACGTTTTAACAAGCATTTCTCACTCGAGAAATGCTTGTTTTTTTAGAGAGAATCAGCCCGCCGAGACCCCGTTGATGATTAGTCGACCGTACGAATCGGTGACAATAGTGCCAAGTGGTTGTGAAGGGGCGAAACGTGATGATAGACTTTTAGTGAATAATGCGAGTGGTCAACCCAAATAATGGGCAGTGAGGTCGTGACACAATCTTAAGAGGGGGGATAATCATCATGAAGAAGGCAGCAACAAGACGACTCTTGGCGCCGGTTGCGGGGCGCGTCTTAGCTTTGGCTGACGTGCAAGACCCGGTCTTTGCGACTGCGACGATGGGACCGGGATTTTCGATTCAACCAACTGACGGGCGCGTCGTTGCACCAGTCAGCGGTCGGGTGACGGTCGTGGCCACGACTAAGCACGCAGTTGGACTCGTGACGGCGAGCGGCTTAGAAGTGCTGGTGCATATGGGTATCGATACGGTCGAGTTGAATGGCGCGCCGTTTGTTTGTCATGTGCAGGTCGGCGATACGGTCCAAGCGGGTGAAGTGCTAGCCGAGATGGATCTGGCGGCGCTACAACGGGCGCAGAAGTTAGCGACGGTCATCGTCGTGGTGACGAACGGCCAAACCGTGTTGGATGACCTAATCGTCGCTGCGACGGACCAAATGGTGACTGCTAAAACTGCCGTGGCAACCGCGGTATTGGCCGTCACGCCGGTACCAGGAGCGCAAGCGGTGACATCGACAACGGCAGCATCAGACGTGGAACTAGAATCTGAATTCGAATCTGAATCTGAATCTGGATCCAAATCCAAAGCCAAATCTAAATCTAAACCGAAATCTAAACCAAACTCAACGTCAAAATATGCGGCACTCGCCACAGCAATTGTGACGAACGTCGGCGGCCCGGGCAACATTAACAGCGTGATTCACTGCATCACGCGCTTGCGTTTTTACTTAAAGGACGAGCACCGTGCGCAGGATGCCGTGATTGCCAATCTCGATGGGGTGATTGACGTTGCCAAGGCGGGTGGTCAATACCAAGTGGTGATTGGACCCGCGGTTAATGAGGTCTTCGATGCCGTGATGGTTCAGTTAGGACCTGCATTTGCGGATATGACGGCTGGCACACCAACCGCGGCAACGACCCAGGCAGCTGGTGCACCGACGGAAACCGATGCGCCAACCGGCTGGCTACCGCGACTGCGGCATGGGATGAGTCAGGTGATTGGTGTGATGACCGCAGCCATGATTCCAGTGATTGGTATTCTGGCTGGGTCCGGGATTTTAAAGGGGATTTTGGCGGCCCTGACTGGGTTTCACGTGTTGACCGTGACGAGCGGGACTTATATGGTTCTGAACGCCGTCGCGGATGCGACCTTCTATTTTCTTCCAGTCGTATTGGGCTTTACCGCCGCTAAAAAGTTGGGTTCTGACCCGATCGTATTAGCAATCGTTGGTGCGATTCTGATTTACCCAAGCTTAATGACCGCGGCAGGCCACGCCACGACGGCCCAAATCACGTTCTTCGGGGTTCCGACCCACCTGATGTCGTATGCGGCGTCGGTCTTTCCAATGATTGTCGCCGCGTGGCTCGGTGTATCTGTGGAACGTGGGCTTAAGCGCGTGATTCCCCTGTACCTGCGCAGTGTCTTTGTGCCCATTCTTGAAGCGTTGATCTTGTCAGTCATCGTTCTAGTAGTGATTGGTCCCCTGATTACGATGATTAGTAAGGGGCTCGCGAGTGGTATTTTAGCGATTTACAACTTTGGTCCGGCCTTGTCGGGACTCGTGATTGGTGGCTTATATCAGACGATGGTTATCTTTGGTCTGCATTGGGGCATCATTCCCATCGTCATCAACGATATTGCGACGAATGGGCACAGCTACCTGAATGCGATTCTATCGATAACGATGGTCGCCCAGGGGGGTGCGGTGCTGGCCGTGTTCTTGAAGTCGAAGAATAGGCCGCTCAAGGAAATCTCGTTAGCGGCAGCCATCTCCGCGTTTTGCGGGGTGACGGAGCCGGCACTCTACGGCGTTAATTTGAAGTATAAACGAGTGTTCGTGGTCGCCAGCATCGCCAGCGGCTTAGGCGGCCTGTTGACGGGATTGTTGCACGTCAATAATTACGCGTTATCGGGTTCCTTGATTGGCTTTCCGGCCTTCATTACACCGGGCGTGGGCATTGGCCCTAACTTCTATGGCTACTTGATCTCACACTATGGCACCCTCCTGATTGCGACGACCCTAGTTTATTTATTCGGCTTTTCTGACAAAATGTTACCGGCACCCTCGGCGACCGCAAAATAGCGTTTGACGGTTGAATCAAAAAAAGACTCCTGCTCAAAGTAGCGGGGGTCTTATTTTTAGGAACTGATTGCTTGTAGCCGGGCCTGTTGACGAATGGCTTCAACGTAGATGCGGACAAAGTCGGTGCCGTACAGCGTTGACAGCTGTTGCTCGAGATTGGGCGTCGGTGGCAAGACTTTGAGTAGTGGCCGAATCCATTGATTGGTCGGCAATAGCCGTAACAAATGGTGACTGGTGAACTGTGAAAATAACAGGTTGCGACCGAAGTATTGGCTGAGCCGGTTCTGAAATGCTGGTTGCTTAACAGGCACCAGCTGAAGACTGCTATTATTCATATTGCCTAGCAGCAATTTGGCTTGACCAAAATCATCGCGTAAGTCGAGGTGCTGGTTCTTATAGGCCTTGGCAATTTCCGGTGCCAGCTGGATCAGCCAGATCAATTGATATTGCTCGAGGTGTAGAATCAGTCGGAGCGTGATGATATCAGTGGTCGTGAACTGATAACTGTAGCGCTGCAACGTTTCCGGTGTTAATTGGCGATGCAAGGTCTGCTGGACCGCGGTAAAATTACCGGCTTCCCAACTAATTGCAAGCTGGTCATGATTCGTTAGCCAGAGCAAGTGGTCAGCGATACGTAATGTCAAAAAACGCGGCGTCGCGTGATTCGGTTGCGTCAACATGAGTAGCCAATATGAGCTGGCACTAGACCGCGCAAAATTACGTGCTAAGACGTGTGCGTTTGTGGGTAATGCGAGTTGAACGGCTAACTGTAGTCGACGACGGTCAGCGGCGGTGTTAACAAACTGATGTGGATCATGTGTGATACGACGTTTAGCCATGGACATTCCTCCCATTGATACACTGCCTTAATTATAGGTCAAAATAGGGGGAGTGGCGCAATGAATCCTTAAGTTGCGGGGATAATTTGTGATTCGGCGACGATGATACTGAAGCATAAATTCTTATGGCAATAATAATATGTTTTTGCTAACTGTTAGGACCTTTTGATATATTTGCAGTTACAATTTTATAATTTATCATTACGAGAGTTGTATAACATTCCGTTGGTTGATGTTTACATGCTATAATGTCAGTTAATGTGAATTATTAAAATAGATTTAGGAGGAGTTTGTTATGAAACGAGTTATCACATATGGGACGTTTGATTTATTACATTACGGGCATATTGAACTACTAAAACGGGCAAAATCATTGGGGGACTATTTGATTGTTGCGCTGTCAACGGATGAATTTAATTGGAACAGCAAGCAGAAGAAGGCGTACTTCTCGTATGAGAAACGTAAAGCATTGTTAGAAGCAATCCGCTATGTCGACTTAGTGATTCCAGAAAAGTCATGGGACCAAAAAGTCAGCGATGTGAAATTATACCAGATTGACCGCTTTGTCATGGGTGACGACTGGGTCGGTAAGTTCGATTTTGTCGGCGAACAGACGGATGCTGAAGTGATTTACTTACCACGAACACCAGAAATCTCAACGACTAAGATTAAAAAAGATTTGAATTTCAACCAAGACGAACATTAGGCGGGGAATGGATACATGGCATTAAAAAGCATTATTAGTCAGGTTTATCGCAAGCTATTCAACTTGATTGCGATCATGTGCCCGGTTCGAAAGCACGTTGTATTATTCGAAGCGTTTAATGGCAAAATGCCAACAGATAATCCATTGTACGTCTACCAAGCCCTTCAAGCGGCACATCCTGATTGGCACTTAGTCTGGGGAGTCAAGCGGCAATTGTTGGCTGAAGCTAGGCGCCAATACCCGCAAATGACGATTATTCCCCGTTTTTCCCTGCAATGGCTATGGGTGGCGCCGGTCGCTGAGTTCTGGGTCTTAAATGCGCGCTTGCCATATTGGCTGCGCAAGAATTCGAAGACGACCTATATTCAGACTTGGCACGGGACACCGCTAAAGCGACTCGGGATTGATATTCCGAACGTCTCCATGCCGGGAACGGATACGGAACAGTATCGTCAGAATTTCACCACTGAAAGTCGGCGGTGGGATTACTTAATTGCGCCTAATCAATTCTCTAAGGATATTTTTCGCCGGGCGTTTGATTTTCATAATCAATTTTTGGATTACGGCTATCCGCGCAATGACCGGTTAGTGAATCAGGCTAAGGATCCACAAGCCTTGGCAGCAATTAAGCAAAAAATCATTGGTCACAAGACAGGTAAAGTGATTTTATACGCGCCAACTTGGCGAGATGATTATTTCATTCGCAAGGGTATGTATAAAATGAACTTGCCTTTTAGCTTGAGCAAGGTTGTTAACGCTTTGGGTAAAGATGATGTGCTCATCATCCGGCCGCACTATTTAGTGGCAGAATCAATCAATATCCATGGCTTTGAAGCGCAGGTTAAAGTCTGTGTTGATGAAGATATTGATGATTTATATTTAATTAGTGATTTATTGATTACGGATTATTCTTCTGTCATGTTTGATTATGCGATTTTAAATCGGCCGATGTTATTTTACCCGTATGATTTGGCGCATTATCAAGGGGATATTCGTGGCTTTTACTTTGACTATGACAAGGTCCCCGGTCCAGTCGTCACGAACGAACTGGATTTCGTCAGTGCCTTGGAACAATTCTTAAGTCAGGGTAATTATCCGGCATACGCGGCTAAAATGACCGCCTTCCGTCAGCAATTTACGACGTGGGAAAAGGGAACCGCTAGTGAACGGGTCGTGGCGTTGATGGAGGCAGAGGCGAATAAGAAAGCAGTTAAGGTAACCGAGCCCTCTTAGAAAGTGGGCTCGGTTTAAACGCTGATTTGCTTTTACGTTGGACGGTGTCTAAACCGGCAGTCCGTGTGGATTTAGGGTGTAACTAGACAGAGAATATTTGAAATTTTAGACATAGGTGAAGATTGTGAAAGATATAGGATTAGTTAAGCAAGTGTCCAATCGATTGAGTGTCGTTGTTGCTTGTTATAATGTGGCAGAGTATCTACCAGAATGTCTGGATTCAATACTCGCACAGTCATTTAATAATTTAGAAGTTATTCTGATTGACGATTGTTCGGATGATGGGACGGCAGAAATTGTTGATGACTACGCACAGCAGCATGTGAATTTTAAAGCGGTTCATAACGCAGATAATTTAGGACCAAGTGCGTCAAGAAATCTGGGGATAACCCTTGCTACAGGCGACTGGCTCGCATTTGTAGATGGCGATGATATTTTGCCCGTACGAGCCTATGAATTAATGATGGGATCATTGATCAAGTCAAAGTCACAGGTCGTTACTGGGTTTGTTCGGCGCTTTGATAGCAAGCGCAATAAACAGTCGTTTTTGCACAAAAAAGCTATTATTGATGATTATCGTCATGCGACATTTGCTGACCATCCGGAGTTATTGTACGACACGACTAGCTGGAATAAGATTTATTCCTTGCCGCTGTTACGTGAAAACGACATTACGTTTCCCACGGGACAGATTTACGAAGATGTTTCATTCACGTTGAATGCTTTTCTGAAGAGTACTGGGATCGATATTCTCACCGATGTGGTTTATAACTGGCGCTGGCGTGAGAACGGGGCTAAAGCATCGTTTACGCAAGTCAAAAATGAATTGCCTAAGTATCTCGACCGAATCACGAGCGTCAATCAGGTCAAGGCATTATTACAAGCACATGACTTATGGCATGGGCAGATTAAACAACAAGTAGTGTTCAAATTATTAGATCTGGATATTACACTTTTTATGGATGATATTGCGGATGCTGATGAATCGTTTGTTTATCAGTTTCAGGAGACGACGATCAACTTTTTTAGAAGTTGGGGCTTGTTAAAGACACCAATATTGAAGCAGTTGTCTGTGAAAAAACAATCTCAATACTATGCGTTAATACATGGTGAGTTTGAAGTGTTAAAACGCATTTCAGCGAATGCGTTTAGTGGTCGGGCTGCACAGACTGAAAAAAAGGACCTGGGTATTCCTAATTTTCATGCGCCCAAATCCCTGACAACTCGATTGACTCGGGTGCGGCGCGTGGGTGATTCGATTGTGATAAGCGGAAGCCTACAATTAGGGAAGCAAGTGCCACGACATTTCCCGCATAATCCAGAAGTTGTCAAAGTTTATTTGGAGAATCTCGTTACGGGTGATCGTTTGCCTGTGACGACTTTTAAACGTCAATTTACGATGTTTAATCTACATCTTAGAAGGATGCCAGTCCCCTCAAGTAAATTTACGCTGGTATTAGACATGGTACAAGCTAATCAGTTGCTCAGCGAAGGAACCTATAAAATCAGAATTGATTATCAAGCGACGAAGACGGATAAGGTTGTGACAACGTACTTAGGGCAGCCACGGAAAGGTGCTGGAAGAATTGCACCGTTTGAGATTGATGGCCAGCAGCTTTCAGTTGTCTATGGCTACAATACGAATTGGCAGATCACAATTGGTCTACTGCCAACAGAAAATTTAGCTGTCGGCAGTAAACCCAATCCCACTTTGTTAACCAAAGTTCGACTTGATTCTGATGATGCGTTGATTGTTGAAGGTCGTACTTCCGAGGCAGTATTGGCGCTAGATGTTAATGGGATTGTCATTGGGAAAAAACAGATTACTGATGGAAAATTTACTTACCGCATCGATAGTAAATTGCTCAAGCGATTTTTAAATCATGCAGTTGCGTTGACCTTTACAAACCCAGAAACTGGCGTGACGGTCGTCCCAGATTTTAAATTTGAGATGCCAACACCGGCAGTTTTATTTGGTACTGACTTAAGTGTTGCGCTGAATCCTAAGTTGGGTAAAGGCTTGTGGATTCAACCAGATGTTGCCGCACTTATGTTGAGCAAGGCTGATATTCAAATGAAATCAGATGGCAATCATCTGATTTTGCAATTCGATAATGATACCGTAGCGAATTTAGCGACTACTGGTGGCAAGATTGAGCTATTGTCGACCAACTTGGTCAATCGTTACTTGAATGGTGGTATCGTGACTCGGCAAGAGTCTAATCGGTTAGTGGGTGACGTATTACTCAATCAGGAGCAACAATTAGTAGTTCTGGCAGGCAAATATCAATTATACCTAGATTTAAAGATGACGGATGGCAATAATCGGCGGTTCAGAGTCTATAGTTATAATCTAACGAGTGAGTATCTCATCGACAAAACGAAAATTGCGAAAGCAACGACCGTATCTGCCTATACTGATAAATTCGGCTACTTGAAGCTGAGCGTTATACGGAAACGTCCCTGGATTGATCGAACCAAAATTCGGCGGGGGTTATCTTTCTCAGTCTTGTACCCCCTGATGCGCTTATTGCCACTCAAAACTAATACGGTTGTTTTTGAGAGCTTATGGGGACAGTTGTTTAATGATAGCCCGCGGGCGATGTATGAGTATTTAGTCGCGCAACACCCGTCCATGAAGTTTGTGTGGGTCTTTAAGGATGAACAAACACCAATCAGTGGACCAGGCGTTCGTGTTCGGCGCATGTCATTTAAATATTGGTATTACATGGCGCGTGCGAAGTATTTAGTTCAGAATACGAATTTGCCTAATCAGTATGCAAAACGGCGCGGTCAAATCGAGGTTGAAACTTTACACGGCACTTTTATGAAGGTCATGGGATTTGACGAGCCACATTTTAAGCAAGCTTCGAATAATATTCAAAAGAAATTCGCGTATCGGATTGGTCGCTGGGATTTAATGTCAGTACCGTCTGATTTCATGCTTGAACACGGCGCGCGGGCATTTGATTATCCTGAACAGAAAATTGTGACGACTGGGTTTCCGAGAACCGATGAGTTAATTCAGAATAATCATGCGACATATATTCAAAAAATCAAACATTATTTGGGTATTCCCGCTGACAAACAAGTCGTGCTATACGCACCCACGTACCGAACCACTGATGAGCCGTTTGATTTAGCATTGGATTTAGAGCGGATGCAGGCGGCACTAGGAAATGACTATGTTTTGTTAATGCGATTGCATTATTTTGTTTCACATTCACAAAACTTCGTTAATCAGAGTGGCTTTGTATATGATGTCAGCGATTATAATAATATTAATGATTTATATCTGATCAGTGATGTCTTGATTACGGATTATTCCAGTGTGATGTTTGATTTTGGATATTTACGCAAGCCGATGGTCTTCTTTGCCTATGACAAGGACTGGTATCTCGACCCGGCAAATCGTGGTATCTATATGGATTATGACGCAACGGTTCCTGGTCCAGTGGCTAAGACGACTGATGATGTGATTGAAGCGTTACAACATATTGATACAGTAAAAGTAACCTACCAAAATAAAATGACTGATTTTTATGATCGATTCTGTCAGTATGGGCGTGCTGGTGATGCAACCAAACGACTAACTGAAGCGATGTTGAACTTAAAGCCAATATCACAAGATTCCGTTGTGAGTCATTTGATTGGCAATAAGTTGACCCGGTTATTCAAACTGACCAATTTACAGTCGCAGTTGCTCAATGCGTTGGGACAGAAACTGCCGAAGAAGAATATTGCAATCTTTGAAAGCTTTTTTGGCCGCCAATACTCGGATAATCCCAAGGCTATTTATGATTATATGAAGGCCAATTATCCGCAAATCAAGGCTTATTGGAACGTCAATAAGGATTATGAGCAGTACTTTATTGACCATCAGATTCCATACGTGACTCGATTCAGTTTTAAAGGTATTTGGAAGCAAGCACGGGCCAAGTATTGGTTTACCAATGTTCGACGGCCTTTTCGGTGGATTAAGCCTAAAGGAACGGTCGTTGTTCAGACGTGGCACGGGACACCTTTAAAGACGATTGGAACCGATGTTCAACAGGTAACCATGCCAGGGTTGACGCGGATGAAGTATCATAAGCAGGTCGTCCGGGATTCTTCTCGGTGGGATTACTTGTTGACACCCAATCCTTACTCGTACGAAATCATGCACCATGCCTTTAGAAAAAATTATGCGCAGTTATTACCGACAGGCTATCCGCGTAATGACCGATTAAGTACAGCGTCAACAGCTGATATTTTGAAAATTAAGCGACATCTTAACATTGACGATGATGCCCATGTAGTTTTGTACGCACCGACTTGGCGGGATAATGACTTCGTTCGAGCTGATCATTTTCGTGCGGAATTACATTTGGATGTAAATCAATTTATTCGGGAAACACCAGATAATACGATTATTTTAATTCGGACCCATTACATGATTGCCAATAATTTGGATTTGTCAGGTTATGGCAAACGAGTGATCAATGTCAGTGATTATGAAGATATTTCAGATCTTTACTTGATTAGTGATCTTTTAATTACGGATTATTCCAGTGTGTTCTTCGATTACGCCATTCTGAAACGACCGATGATTTTCTACGCCTATGATTTGGCGGCCTATGCGGATGATATCCGAGGTTTCTATGTAGATTATGAATCAACTGTACCGGGACCAATCGTCGGGAACAATGATGAATTGATGCCACTGATTAATGAGGCCATAACTGAACCAGCACGTTTTATCGATAATGAGAAGTATCACCGATTTTTGAAAAAGTTCGCTAGCTGGGAAGACGGTCAGGCGACCAAACGGTTATTAAGTATCGTATTTGACGAACAACCGGCTTATCAGCGGCGTGAAGTTGACACGGCTGAAGGATACACGGTAAACGACCAAGTAAAAATTGCCCCGGCTAGTCTGCTCTGGAAAAACATTCCAGGATTGCCGGGTGACCAGTTTGCTGGGAATTTTGATGAGACTAACACCAATGGTTTGATTACGATCAACAAAATTGGTTGTATCGTGCCAACCAACTTTGGCACTGATGAATTGTATACCGGTGGTTATTGGATAAATGCACAGGTACAAGGACAAGATGTTTGGCTGATGATGGCAAATGTTTCTAAAAAATCGGAAACTGCTATGAATTTGTAATCGCATGTGTCTTGTACGATAAACGGCTGTTACACCGGGTTAGGGGTAAACGACCATATAATATAGTTAAAGGCAATCTATTCTTGAGTGTTCGAGAATAGGTTGCCTTTACTAGTTGTGTTAGCTGTTGCTCAGCAGGAAGATGGATAATGTTCGGATGGATAGCGCTTACATGCTATAATGATAGTTAATGCCAGTTTTAATCATCATAAAGTGATTTGGATGAATCATGAAGCAAGCTTTGAAGGTAATAAAAGAGCTTTAAATTAGCCATTTGGACATATGGCTCAACACCACAGCGGTAAGTGGCGCTGGAATTTTGGAGGGAATCTGTTTGAAAAAGATGGCGGTAGCGATTAGTTCTGGTAAGTTAGTGATTGAGACCTCTCAGAACAGTAAATTTGAGAACTTACAATTGCTTCTCACTAATCATGTTCAATCATATTATTTAAATAAAGAAGTGCTCAGTGTTGAAGATGATGCAGTTAACTACCGGTTTACGTTGGACTTAGCGCAAACATTGAGTGCAATGGTGGATGACCAACAGCTTGATGATGTGGCAACTAAATTTACGATGATGCATCAGTATACATATACAGATGAAACGACTGGTGAAGTCCGTGAATATGACCGTTCACTCCGAATTCCGGTTCGGCGAGAATGGCAGCTAGCGAACGTTGAACGGTTTTGGGACGCTGAGCACAGCCACTATCTACAACCATATGTGACGAAAAAGAACGCCTTAGCATTCCTACTTGACCGTGAACTTAGTCTGAAACATTATGTGAACTATAAAGTCATTCGGAAGATTAAAGTTCAAGAAGACCGGGTCGCATTTGAAGGCTTCTTTGATACCTTGTTTTTCCCACTGGCTGATTGTCGGATGGCAATTGTTGAGCGGAGCGGTGAAAAGACGTATCAACGGTCCTTCGAATATCATTCGGTCGAGACCAAATATTCACGCATTTATCGGTATGCGTACAAAATTGAACTGACCATGGCGGAATTGAGTGACTACCTCAAACAGTTGGATCAATCCAACGAATTGAGCTTGGACTTATTTTTCATCGGTCACTTAGCGGGTACCGATGCGCCGTTAAAATTCCGAATTGGTAACCCACGCTTTATTACCAACTATACGATGAAGGGTGAACTCGCACTACAGGATTCAGCCAAGAAACAGTGGCTGTCATTGGTCCCATATTTTACAATCAAAGGATTGAATTTGTCGTTCACGTTCAACGCTTATCAGCAAGATGCCTATGCGTACTTTAGAGCGCACCAGCATCACTGGCGGGCCGTTGCTAAGCAGGCTGCAGATCGCGATATCTGGATTATTGGTGAGCGCTCTTATAAGGCTCAGGACAACGGTTTTCGATTCTTTAAATATTTGCGTGAACAGCATCCGGAAGTTGAAGCGTACTATGTCATCCGCAAAGATTCGATTGAGCGCAAGAATGTCGAACCACTTGGAAATGTGATCGACTTCGGTTCAGCTGAACATTTCGAGAAGGTTATTCAAGCTAAGTACATTTGCGGGACGCATCATCCGGACTTTCTATATCCCATTCGAAGCAAGTCTTATGAACAGCATATTCATGCCAAACGAATCTTTTTACAGCACGGGGTCTTTGGAACGAAGAATATTGCCCCGTTCTATGGCAAATCCGTCGTGAACGGGTTCTATACAGATTTGTTTATCACGAGCTCACAAAAAGAAAAGCAAATTGCGGTATCTGACTTAGGCTATGATGATAAGGAAGTCGCAGTGACGGGTTTAGCGCGTTTTGATAGCTTGTTTAAAAACGATTTGCCCGTCAAACGCCAGTTACTGATTATTCCAACGTGGCGCGATTGGATCACTAACGACGAAATTTTTGAGAAGAGTGAGTATTTAGCGCGCTATCGTGAGTTATTATTTGATGCTCGTTTGAAAGAATTTTCGGAACGCTACCAGATGGAAATTGTGTTTTGTTTACATCCCAACATGCAAGCCTACGTCGATTACTTTAAAGATGCCCCAGTGACGATTGTTCATCAGGGTGAGGTAGATGTGCAGGTGTTGATCAAAGAAAGTGCGATGATGCTGACGGACTATTCTAGTGTTGCATTTGATTTCAGCTTTTTGCATCGACCAGTACTTTATTATCAATTTGACCGAAAACGCTTTATTGGTCAATACACTTCTCATATCGATTTGGATAAGGAATTACCAGGGCCGATTACGGATTCACTTGATCAGATTTTTGATCAGTTATTTCAATATGGTGCCCAGGACTTTGCGATGCGACCACAGGATATTCAGAAGGCTGACCGCTTCATTGCACATCGGGATACACAATCCTGTGACCGGATTTTTAGTGCCGTGACCCAGTTGCAAGATAAGACCGTCAAAGAAAAA
Organism: Lactiplantibacillus sp. 30.2.29; assembly: GCF_018991255.1. Taxonomy (NCBI): domain Bacteria; kingdom Bacillati; phylum Bacillota; class Bacilli; order Lactobacillales; family Lactobacillaceae; genus Lactiplantibacillus; species Lactiplantibacillus sp. 30.2.29. The sequence continues at coordinate 19,671 of NZ_JAGYGU010000004.1, forward strand.
ATACGCAGTGATGTGTTCTATCTGAAGCTTCAGCAACGTTTCCGGCGTACGCGTAAGTTATATTTTCCAACGATGAAGTTCTTGTACTGGTTCTGGTCACATTTCAGTGCCGTGAAGCCCAATCGAATCATGTTTGAAAGTAGTGTTGGGAAACGCTACGAGGATTCGCCGCGGGTCATTTATGAAGCAATGGTCAACTTGTATCCGGATTTAGAATATATTTGGGTGTCGAGAGACAATCAGCCCCTGCAAGCGAACCCCAATACGAAGATTGTCCGGCGACTATCCTTCGATTACTATCGCTACCTTGCCACTAGTCGGTATTGGATTAATAATCAGAACTTTCCGACCTATCTGACGAAGCGTAAGGGGACTGCCTACCTGCAGACTTGGCATGGGACCCCACTGAAGAAAATGCAGCATGACCAGGAAGTTATTTCCGGTCGCAAGCCGGGGTATCTGAAGCGGGTGACGCATGCTAAGAACCAGTGGACCGCTTTAGTATCGCCGTCACCATACGCGACTAAGGCTTTCCGTTCGGCATTTCAATATGAGGGCCCCGTTATTGAAAAAGGCTATCCGCGGAATGATTTATTTTTTGCGGATGACGTGGAAGAAACGCGGCAAAAAATTCGTAAACAATTAGACATTGCAGCGGATAAGAAGGTGATTTTGTACGCGCCAACTTTTCGAGATTATGAAAAGTCACATGGCCGTTTTGTTCTAGATAATCAATTAGACTTTGATGCATTCGAACGTCAATTGGGTGACGACTATGTCTTATTGATGCGTGAGCACGTGGTGGTCGCTTCAAAATTACAAATTCCAGAAGCGATGAGGCATAATATTATTAATGTTTCTAATTATCCGAGTGTTCAGGAACTGATGATTGCGAGCGATATGCTGATTACCGATTATTCATCGATTATGTTTGATTATTTGGATACTAACAAGCCAATTTATTTCTTCTGCTACGACTTGGAGAAGTATTTGACCTTGCGAGGCGTTTACTTCGACTTTACTAAGGAAGTGCCGGGGCCACTAGTCGAGAATGCATCGGCCTTGTTTGATGAAATCAGCCAAGGTGATCAATATTGGCAGACTTATGGTGAGAAGTACCAAGCATTCAAGCAGAAGTTTGCCCCGCATGATGGTAAGCATACGGCTAGCATCGTTTATCAGACGTTCTTCTCGATGGTTAACAAACACTAATACACACTAAAAAACAACGATTTTCAGGAAGCTATCTTGAAAATCGTTGCTTTTTAATTAGCGTAAGCACAGTCAGAGATTATCCGTGAAAATAAAAATGATTGTAAAGCGTGATTAATTTAAGAATCAGTAACTTAGTAGTTTAACAGCTGCGTTGCATATTGGACGTTAGTGACGTAAGCCCGTGTGCTTAGCTTGCTGACTAACTTTTGCATGCTTCCTAAACTGATGGAGACGCAGCCTTGAGTTGCCCACTGATTACGAACGTGAATGAAGAAGCCGGAGCCGTTATTCTGTCCATGATTATCCATGACGACTGCCAACTGATACTGATTACGAGGTGCCGCTTTGGTGTAGTCAATTAGATGTTCATTCTTATTGTTCGCCCACTTGCGATTTTGCCAAGTATTATACTGGCGGTCTTTTAAGTCTTCAATCCAATAACTGTTTTTCTGGATTTGCCGGTAACCGATGCCGTTCGTCCGAACATGGGCTGCTTTACCGAAAGCAAAGCTCAGATGATAAGTCCCGATAGGCGTACGACTACTGCCTTCGCGTGAATAGCCAATACCACTGCCACCAATCCGACTGCTGGCAGTCAGTGTATTACGCCAAGATAAGCCACGATTCTTTTCCCATAAGCGGAGCGTGGCCGTTGATTTGCCTGATTGGACGACCGTGACGATTTGGCGGGCGTTACGTGCGACGTTTAATTGCGAGACCATCGCAGCTTGTGAATTTTTAATTGGCTTGAGAAAGCCGTGCCAAATCCAGCCGGAAGCGCCATTGGCACCATTGTGCACCCAATAATAGAGGCACCGTTTGCCGTTCTTCGTAATGTAGGTCTTCTGCGTTGCAGTCCAAGCCGTATTACGGTAATTCTTCAAGTTATGGTTCGCTTTGAATGTCCATCGATTATAGTTGCCATTAGCTTTAAAAGTATGCGACGTACTATTAGTTGTATAGTAGGTCTGGTGCCTGATGGCCGTCGTTGGTGTCCGATGATAAGTGCGGCTGGCCTGTGCTGGTTGTACGACTAAAACTAGCGTCAAAACTAGTCCGAATCCCAACATGAGTAATTTAAAATGCTTCAATATGAGGTCCCCCCGTCGAAGCTGTAAATTCAGCCTCAAAGAATAATTTATATCCAAATAGTTAACATGTTTATTATAATATAATGCCGGGAACCGCGCACTAACTGTTTGGTGGATGTGGCCCAGTAAACGTTAATATTCGAAAATAGAATATTAACCAGTCGAAACACGATTTGTTCACGGTTCTAGGACAAGTTATGATAAGGGTGAGGATTAATAAGTAGGATTAATAAAATAATTGAAACGAGGGTGTCAGGATGAAGCGAATTGTTGTCGGAATTACAGGGGCGTCAGGAACGATTTATGCCGTTGATTTATTAGAGAAGTTACACCAACTCCCTGATGTTGAAGTGCATCTAGTTATGAGTGCTTGGGCGAAGAAGAACTTGGAGCTCGAGACGGATTACTCACTTGCACAATTGACGGCATTGGCGGATGCGACTTACCGTGCTAACGACCAGGGGGCGGCAATCGCGAGCGGTTCATTTTTAAATGACGGTATGGTGATCGTTCCAGCCAGCATGAAGACCGTTGCCGGAATTGCTTACGGCTTTGGCGATAATCTGATTTCACGTGCAGCCGATGTGACGATCAAGGAGCAACGTAAACTCGTCATTGTTCCACGTGAAACACCCTTAAGTGTGATTCATTTGGAAAACCTGACGAAATTAGCCAAGTTGGGTGCACAAATCATTCCACCGATTCCGGCCTTTTATAACCATCCGACCACGATTCAAGACTTGGTTAACCATCAGACGATGAAAATCTTAGATGCCTTCCATATTCATAATGAAACGGATCGCCGTTGGGAAGGAGATTAGCCATGCCCACTTTTACGACTGAACAAGCAGGTTACCAGATGCAAGCCACCGTTCAGGTTATCGGATATGACTTATTGATTGTCGTTACGGGCGGCACCAATCCGCATATTGGTGATGTGACCACCATTACAGCAACGATGCCGGCCCAAACCGTCAAATTTCCTAGTCACGATGGCCGTTTTCACAAGGATAACTTCATTTCGGATCGAATGGCGAAGCGCCTGCAGTCGTCGTTGCCGGGAAGTTGCACGATTACTGCTGGAATTCATGTCAACCAGATTACTAAGGCACAGATTGCGGCCGCTGCACCAATGACGGATGATTTAAGCCAGCAAATTATTACCTGGCTACGAGCACACCCCATTCAGGCTGCTCGGCCGGAATATTACGGGGATGATGAACAGCCGAAGTAGGGTTAATATTTAAGAATTTTAAGTGCGCTAATTGTTGGACGAAACGGTCTGATAATTGGGCACTTTTTATTTTAATTATTAAGCTTATGATGATAGTTATATAAAAATGTAGATTAGCACACTTATACATGTTATGATTTTCACAATAAGTTAGTTCAGCTAATAAATCTGGGGGGATTCAAATGGTTAAACCGTTAGTTATTATAGGTATGTCTCTGCTTGGCGCTATGTGTACGTTTTCTCAAGTGTCAGCTGATGAACCAGAGACGTATACTAGACAAGACAGCATAGCTACAAATGTAACATCCGTATCTGCAAATGATACACAGTTATCGAATGTGCAAGCAGCCTCAATTAACTTAAACAACTACTATACCACTAACCCTGGTAAAATAGTTATGTTGGTAGATGCACACACATATACTGATAATGAATTGAAAAATCCTCTTAAAAAGGTGACAAAGGGGTCAGTTATCAATGTGTATGGTGTTGAAATTGCTCCAAGTGGTTATCCGCGATTGAAGGTGGACGGAGGATATTTAACGGCAAATAAGAATAATGTTATTAAGGTAACTGATAAAATAGAGAACTATTACACAGTCAATCCTGGACAAGTTGCGCTGTTAATCAATGATTATGTATACTCGGATGTAGATTTCACGAGTAGAGTTCGTTCGATTTCAAAGGGTTCACTGGTAACGGTACAAGGAATTGAGTATACTTCAACTGGCTATCCACGTTTGAAAGTTGATGGCGGGTATTTGACAGCAAATAAATCACTTGTGACTAAGCCAACTGATAAGATAGCTAATTACTACACTACTAACCCAGGCCAAGTTGCACTTCTAGTTAATGATTATGTTTATTCTGATTTAGATTTTACGACCAAGGTTCGAGCTGTTTCAAAAGGTACACTGATAAGTGTGCAAGGAATTGAATACACTTCGGACGGTTATCCAAGGCTGAAGGTTAGTGGGGGATACTTAACTGCAAATAATTCTCGTGTAACAAAACCAGTTTCAACATTATCCAATTACTATGTTACAAATCCTGGTAAGATTATCATGTTAGTTAATGCGCATATTTATGGAGATGTAAACCTCCAAAATCAAGGTAATGCTGTAACGAAGGGGACAGTAGTCAATGTGCAAGGAATTGAGTTTGCGCCTAATGGGTACCCTCGGTTAAAGGTGAGTGGCGGTTATCTTACAGCAAACAAGGCTAATGTTGCTCAATATAAAGAGACTGCCAACAGCGTGAAAATTCAGCAAGTTATTAAACTAGCCAAAACTAAGCTTGGAGATCCCTACACGCAATCTCAAGCGGGACGACTTGGACCGAACTCATTTGATTGTTCAGGCTTTGTTTATTACTTGTATAAGACTGCTGCAGGCGTTACTTTGAACGGAACAGTTACGACAACCGAAGAGAAGTCTGGACATGAAGTTTCGTTAAATGCATTAAAACCAGGCGATTTACTGTTTTATGGTACCCGGGGAAGTACCTATCATGTTGGCTTATATGAAGGTAATGGGGTAATGATTCATGCTTCAACACCCGAAGATGGGGTTAAGGAGACGCAAATTCAGTATTACATGCCTAGCTTCGCGCGAAGAATCTTAGATTAATTTTCCATACTACTAATTAAAGCTCACGTGATGTTAATCGACTCAAACAGGCACTTCAAAAAGGCCCATCCACAACACGGATGGGCCTTTTTACTGACTACAATCAACAATACGCTACCATGCCAAGTCACGCCAACTTACTGGCGCGCATCCTTCTTGGCCTGTTCGACCAGGATATTATCTACGACGTCTTGCAAGCTCGTCTTGGCTAGGCGTGCTTCGGCGGCAGTTTGTGCTTCCTGATAATATTGCTTCAGGACGGTTTGAATATTGCCACCGACGATGCAGTCGGGATTGGTCTTGGGGTCGACAGCGAGCAGTGGCTTGTCGCCTTCGATGGCGTAGAAGACACTGAGTAGTGAGACTTGGCTCAGTGGCTTAGCTAGCGCGGGTTGGGCGGTGCCGGGAGTCGTTGTAAGCAGGCCAGCTTGGCGGAGCTTGCTCATCAGACGGCGCACGACGACCGGACTTGTTTCGATACTCGCGGCGATGGCGTCACTCGTTAAGCGGGTGTCCGCGTAAATTTTGATGTAGGCTAATAGGTGGATCGAGTCGCTAAAACGGGTTGAAACACGCATGAAATCACTTCCTGTAACTTAATTGATTACTAAGATTATAAATAGATTTGTTAATAAAAGCAATTAACAAGATTATGGGAAGGTATCATGTAACTTTTAACGTGAAGGTTGTTTCGGGTAGCCAAATCAGTTATGATATAAGTGCCAAAAATGAGCAGTCACTGCAAAAAAGGAGCTTATGACCATGAGTGAAATTGAAACCATTCAAGCCTACTATGCGGCCTCTTTGGGCAAGGATGGTCGGATTACCCGGACCCAGCGGCAGATTCTAGCCGCGGCCCTCGATTTATTTGCAGAAAAAGGCTATGAAGAAGTCGGAACCCGCGAGATTGCCGAACGGGCGGGCGTTGCGGAAGGGACGATTTTTCATAATTTTGTTAATAAAAATGGTATTTTAGATGCAATCATGCAGCCAATCGTGAAGAATATTTTGCCCACGATGTTGAATACGTTAGACCAAGCGGTGTTGGACAGTCCCAATCAGACGCTGGAAGCCTTTATTGTGGCGCTGGTTCGCGACCGAGTCAAGTTTGTGACGCGTAACCGGGCGTCCTTGGCTGTGATTCTGTCGCAGTTCTTCAATAACGCGGAGGACCGTGCTGCCGTGTTAGGAATGGTTTCACCGGCAATCTTAACACAGGCCACTGAAGCCATGGAGCGGCTGAAAGCAACTGGTGAGCTCGTCGAATGGCCCAATCACATGATTTTACAATTGGTCTTTTCAACCATTGGCGGGTACTTGGTCGAGCAAGTCCTGTATCCGCAAGCCGCCACTTTGAGTGACCAACAGGTGGTGCATTATCTCAGCGATTTCTTAGTTAACGGTTTGAGCCCACGGCGTATCCCCTTACAAAGTGATAACACCGCGTCGTAACAAGCTTTAGGGATGCCAAATTAATAATTAATAATAGTTGACTAATAGGTTAATGGTGCTATACTACCAAGTGGAATTAAAGTGAGTGCTCAATTAAGGGCCGCACTGTTGAGGATCACATAGTAGTCCACAACCTGAATTCTAAACCAATAGAAGAGAGGGTTTCATAATGAAATCAGCAAAAACGAAGGATCACGCCAAGATGAAGACCGCCGAAGAAAAGGCGATTCATTCAACGGGTGCCGATAGTAAGAGCTTGGACGAAGTCAATGGGAGTGTCCGGGTCCCTAAGGATGCCAATTTCTGGCGAACCTTAATTGCCTACACTGGACCGGGCGCGCTAGTTGCAGTTGGTTACATGGACCCAGGGAACTGGATCACGTCAATTGCCGGTGGGTCACAATATAAATACGCGTTACTTTCAGTCATTCTGTTATCAAGTCTGATTGCCATGTTGTTACAATCCATGGCGGCCCGGTTGGGGATCGTGACCGGTAAAGATTTAGCGCAACTGACACGGGAACGAACGTCAAAAGGAATGGGAATCTTTCTGTGGATCGTCACAGAACTCGCGATTATGGCGACCGATGTTGCTGAAATCATTGGTTCTGGGATTGCTTTGAAGCTATTATTCGGATTTCCACTGATTGTCGGTATTCTGATTACGACCGCCGACGTCTTGATTTTACTGCTATTAATGAAGTTAGGGTTCCGGAAGATTGAAGCCATCGTGGCGACCTTGGTTGCCGTGATTCTGTTCGTCTTCTTGTACGAAGTAATTATCTCACAGCCCAACATTCCAGAAATGTTCAAGGGCTACGTCCCAACCAGTCGGATCGTCAGCGACCGGTCGATGCTCTTCTTAGCATTGGGGATCGTTGGGGCAACGGTGATGCCGCATAACTTATACTTGGGCTCATCGATTTCACAAACGCGGCAAGTTGACCGTAGTGATGAAAAAGAAGTGGCGAAAGCCGTTAAGTTTACGACGATTGATTCGAATATCCAATTATCAGTCGCGTTCGTTGTGAACAGTTTGCTCCTGATTTTGGGTGCGGCACTGTTCTTCGGTACGAATGGTGACCTTGGCCGGTTCGTTGATTTATACAACGCACTGGGCGATAGTAAGGTCGTTGGTTCGATTGCCAGTCCGTTACTCAGCATGTTGTTTGCCATCGCGTTACTGTCATCTGGGCAAAGTTCTACGATTACCGGGACGTTATCTGGGCAAATCATCATGGAAGGGTTCATCCGTTTGAAGATGCCACTCTGGGCCCAACGGTTATTGACCCGGTTGATCTCCGTGACACCAGTGTTGGCCTTCGCGATTTACTACCATGGTAATGAAGCGAAGATTGAAGATTTGCTGACGATGTCACAAGTGTTCCTGAGTATCGCCTTACCATTCGCGATGATTCCGCTGGTGATGTTTACCAGTAATCGCCAATTGATGGGGAATTTCACCAACCGTGCATGGGTCAAGTGGACCGCGTGGGTCGTGACCGTCATCTTAATTATTTTGAACATTTATCTGATTTTACAAACTTTGGGAATCGTTAAGTAACACCAGGCCAGTTGATTAAGTCAGCACCTGCGTGGGTCAATGATACCGACTAAAAACGCGTTTCTGCCTTTAATTTGGTAGAAACGCGTTTTTAGTTGCCTGCATCGTGATGGGAGTCGCGGTGATGAGGTCGGTCAGGCAAGGGAGTAGCCCGGTTTCAAAATCGTACAAATCAGCGACTTGCTCGCGGGGGTGGCCGTGTTCAGCTAGCTTGAGCAATTGGGACTGGGTGAATTGCAGCTGACTGGCTGGGAGAATCAAGTCCGGCTGACTGTGGCGAGCGAGTGGCTGGGCGTGGTCGTGGACCAAGTAGGCGAAGTTGGGGGCGGTATTTAAAATCAAGGTCAGCACGCTGATTTCGCTAGGGTCAAGCTGGGTCGCCAGTTGGTTCGTCTGGGTCGGTGAATAGACCATTGCCGCGTAGACTTGCGGGGCGAGTTCGGGGAGGCGGGGACTCGGCGGTGTCAGGGTGACCGTCAGTCCCAATTGCCAACTCGCCAGGAGTAAGCTCGGAATCGTCATTGCTTGCATCGGACTCAGCAGGATGGCTTGGCCCGCGTGGACATTTTGTTGTTGTAGGCTGGTTTCACACAACGCCAAGTCTTCCAAGATGTCGGCCCCGGTATACCAGGTACCATTACTAGCTTTGAAGACGGGCTCGGCGTATTGACGTTGTAGTTGGCGGGTGATTGCCTTAGTCAATTGACTCATCGCGAGGCCTCCTTACATGAGTTATTGTGATGCACACTTTTCTTGAGCGGGTTGCTAGGGACGGGGTGGACGCTTTGAAACGGGGCCGGTTAGTGGGCGTTGGTCAGGTATTTCATCTTGGTAATGCTTGGGCTGCTAGCATCAATCGTGGCTAACACCTGGTTCTGGGTGGATGCTTTGACCACTAGCCGCGTTGGCTTGGGCGTTAAAACGTGCTTAGGTTGCGTCGTTGACCCACCAGTGGCGAGGTCCGTATCGCGGGTGACTTTGTTGACGAGGGTCGTGGAAGTCGTTTCAGAATGACTAGTAGCGGTGGTATCAGCGGAAGCGGAAACTGAAGTGGCAAAAAGTGTTCCGGCGGCCATTAAGGTTAACGTTAATTTTTTGAATGTGTTTTTCATGATGATCGAACTCCTTTTAAGTGATAATCGTGGTTGTGAGACGGACGGTTTACTGAGCAGCTGGCATTAACCAGTCGTTGGAAAGTAACTGATGAAAGTGACGGCCAAGTGGTACCCAGAGCTGGGACTTGCGAATGTTCTTTAACGTATCCCAGAATAAGGGATCTTGTAATTGGTCGTCGCTCAGTTTAACTTTGACGAATTCACCGTCTTCAGTCTTAGCAATGACCAACGGATAAGTCACCTTGACCAGTTGTACGGCGGTGATATTTTTAATTTTAGGGTCGGTATCTAATAACATATTTGATTTCTCCTTAATCGGTTGGCTTAATCGTTTTTAATTAATGAATTGATGTTTAAGCATCGGTTGTTTTATTTATTGAATGACTATAGTTTACCGGCAAAGTGCGGCTGTAACTATCGACTTACCATAAACTTTATCTAAGAAATTCTTAGATTAGCACTTAGATTCGACCAATCCCGCATTGTGACGGCCTTTTGACGACATAAAAAAACTAGTTTTAAGGCTAAAATAACCCTAAAACTAGTTGAGAAGACTTATTTAGCGACGGGCCAACTGATGGTAAAAATACTGCCAGTTGGGTGATTATCGCTGATTTTGATCGTTGCTTGGTTCAGCGCAACTAATTGTTGGACGATGGCTAGGCCTAGGCCACTACCTTCGACGGCCTGCGAATGGGATTGGTCGACGCGATAGAAGCGCTGGAAAACGGCCTGTTTTTGGTCATCCGGAATGCCTTCACCGTGGTCGGCGACTGCCAGTTCAATTGCGGTGTCCGTTTGGTGCAACCGCAGCGTGATTGGCTGGTCATGCGGAGAATACTTGTGGGCGTTATCCAAGAGCGCCACCACGATTTGTTGTAGCATTTCGGCATTACCCTGAACGTGAATCCCAGCATCGATTTCAAGGTCGAGTGGTTGGTCAATGGACGGCTGGTAGTGTTCGGCCAGACTCAGTAGTAGTGTCGATAAGTCTTGGTCGGTCAAGGTGAGCTTGGCGCGATCTGCACGTGATAAGTGGAGTAAATTCTCAATCAAATGCTGCATCCGCAACGACTCCTCATCGATAAATTGCAATGACTCGGGAATGACTTCCGGATGGGCGTCACCACGCCGACGAATCAGACTGAGATTGCCACGAATCGCCGCAATTGGTGTCCGCAGTTCATGAGAAGCGTCGGAGATAAATTGGCGCTCGTGTTGCAGCCGCTGGTTTTGCGTCACGAGCAGTTCATTGAACGCACGCCCTAAATCGTTGATTTCTCGAGGACTGGCCGGTACATCTAAGGTCGGCTGGTCACTGTCAGGATTATTAGACGTGTAGCGCGTCTCGTGCAGGAGCTTGATGGTCGGTTCACTCAGACGACCAGCGAGCCGATGTGCCCACCAGGTTCCAAGCGCGAGTGCGGCAATCGTCACGGCAATCATGAGTAGAATCAAGATGAAGAGACTGTTGAAGAGTCGCCGCAAACTGACCCACAGCTGGTACGTGTTATGGCTGTCCTTTTGTTGATAAGATAGGAAGAAACCGAAGTCCTGAACATAGACCAGTGGCCCGACCAATTTCGTCTGGTGCTTGGCGAAGAACGCTTTGGAAGACGGGGTCGTGATAATCGTCCGCTTAGTCTTGGTTGCCGTCGTCCAGGTGGCTTTTTTCGTCGTTACCCGGATGAATGCGGGCTGCTTGGTATTGCGCGTCGTCGTATTGTTCCACTGAACAAAGCTCGGCACGTCCTTGATGTTGGCTTGATTGAGGCTGGTCATCAAATCACGGGCTTCACGGGTCGTATTGAGCGTTTGTTGGGCGCCGACCATGATCAAGGTAATCAGACTGACGAGTAGTGTGATGGTCAGCATCAATCGGCGAATCGCTTGATTGATCAGTTGTTCGTACGTTGGCGTGTCCTTAGTTTTGGGCATTGGTGATCGACTCCCTTAGCTTATAGCCGACGCCACGCACCGTTTGAATCAATGGTGCCGCATCGGGTGTGGTAATTTTATTGCGCAAATAACCGACGTAAACGTCCACGACATTCTGTTGGCCGAGAAAATCTGCGCCCCAGACCTGGTCGAGTAGGTCATCACGGGTAAAGACTTCGTCCGGGTGCGCGAGGAAGAATTGTAGTAAATCATATTCACGATGCGTCAGAGTGACTTCTTCCCCAGCATTCGTGACGCGGTGGGCCTTGGTATCTAGTTGGATATCGTCAAGCTGATAGACCTGGTTAGGCTCGACTTGATTCTCAGCCCGTCGCTGAATGACCCGTATCCGTGCCAGTAATTCTTCAATTTCAAACGGCTTCGTAATGTAGTCGTCGGCACCGTTATCTAAACCGGCGACCTTATCGCCAACATAATCACGGGCAGTCATGATGATGACGGGGACTTGGTCGTGTTTGCGAATGCGTCTTAGGACTTCCATACCGTCCAACTTGGGCAGCATCCAGTCTAATAAGATGAGTAAGAGCTCGTTTTGGTGAGCCTGATAGGTGTCCATAGCGGCCAAACCGTCAGCGGCGACCAGGACGTTAAAATCTTCGAATTGAAGTTCCTTAGTGAGGTAACCTGATAGGCTGTCCTCATCTTCAACAATTAAAATCGTATTTTTCAATGATATACGCCTCCAGAGGATTCAATCACAGCTAGCAGGTTGGCGATGACCGGAATATCCCAACTAGCCCATCATAATTTATCCTCAATTATAGCGGATATTTATGATGGTTTTCCGATATTTTGACTTATTTTTGTGGATAATTAGCATGCGCAATGAAAGCGCCTTAGAACTTATGCTAAAATTGGACTAATAAAACGGAAAGTAAGTGAGTAAGATGGGACTTTTTGGTGATGCCATGCAAGCACTCTATCATAGCGGGCACTATGGCTATAACGTCAACGTGAGGAAGTCGGCTCCGGCAGTCGACCCGAAGGAAGTGCCAGCAATCGCCGCACTCGGCCGAATCAATCGCACGCCGAACTTTAAAACCTGGTCCGTTGATTCCCCCTACAAGACCGCTGAATTCACGTCCAAACTAACGGCGGCGGTGGCCACTTGTGCCTTAGAAATGAGCGATATCGAGATCAAACCACAGATTGACGGCCGGTGGGGCGATAAATAAGTGGAATTTGTTCCTACTAATCCAAGTGATGACATCAATTTATCAGATAGACCAATCAATTTTAATGGGGTGAAACCATGTTTTCGTACGACCAAGTCCAACAGCTCAATCGGTTGGAGATAGAAATTTATAAATATATTGTGGGCCATCCCGTTGAAGTGAGCACCATGACGATTCGTCAACTCGCAGACCACAGCCACGTTTCGGCGACCACGATTCTGCGCTTTTTAAAGCACATGGGATACGACGGATACGCGGAATTCAAGTTCACGCTCAAGGAACAATTGCGGCAAGATGCCACCCAACCGTTGGCGCGGACCGTGATACCAATGCGGACCTTTTTTGACCACATGAGTTTACCTGATGTGACGGCCAAACTCCATCAGGTGGCGGAACTATTGCAGCAGGCGCGGATGGTGATTTTGACCGGGGCCGGGACCAGTGCGGGCTTAGCGACCTATGGCAGTCACTTGTTTGCCAACTTTGGCCTGTATAGTCTGATGCTGACGGACACTGGGCAACCACATCCGGTGCAACCGCAAGACTTATCGGACACCGTCTTTTTGGTACTCTCCGTCTCTGGGGAGTCCGAGGACATTAATGAACAGGGCGTCTATTACCAACAAAATGGTGCCAAGGTGGTCGCAATCACCGCTAGCAGTCATTCGACGTTGGCGGGAATCGCGGACGTGGTGTTGAATTATGACACGCCAGAAGTGCAAGCCGTCAGCGGTGGGAGCACCTTGTCACCGTTGCCAGTCGTCTATTATTTAGAGCAATTAGCCATGATCGTGCAACCGTTGAATTAAGTTCGTGACCAATTTGTGAAACATGTTCCAAAAATAGAACAAGTTCCGATATCTGGAACGAACTTCCAATTTAAAGTGTAAGGGTATACATTCGCGTGATGACAGGTATAATGAAAATTGTAGGAAACGTATTCATGGGTACAAATGTCAGATGACAGGACGACTTAGTGAGAGCTGATTTTAATTTTGTAAACGGTTAACTGGCCATTGACCGTTTGGTATATCAATTATTCTGTCTTTTAAAATCAGTTGTCCGTTGAATACGTTAGGTTATTAAATTATTCTAGGGGGTCACGACATGAGCGAAAACAATAAGTCGAGCTTTGTTAATGACCGACTTGTCCCATTCTTTGGTAAAATCGCGGGTTCTCGTCACCTGATTGCGTTACGTGATGGGATGACACTCGCGGTGCCAATGATTATCATCGGGTCGGTCTTCATGATTATCGCGCAATTCCCAATCAAAGGCTATCAAACCTTTATGGCGAACACCTTTGGTTCGAATTGGGCAACGATCGTTCAATATCCAACCAACGCGTCGTTCCATATTATGGGACTGATTGCGGTCATCGGGATTTCTTATAACTTGGCAAAGAGTTATAAGGTCGACCCAATCTCCGCGTCAATCGTTTCGTTAGGCGCTTGGTTCTTAACGATTCCGTTAAACACGGATAAGGCAGGGGCGCTGTGGGTACCCTTAACTCAACTGGACTCTGCTGGTCTGTTTACTGCACTGTTGATTGGGTTATTCATCACTGATTTTTACGTCTTCATGGTTCACCGCAACTGGACGATTAAGATGCCAGATAGTGTGCCACCGGCTGTCAGCAACTCATTTGCAGCCTTAGTTCCTGGCTTCATTATCTTATTCTTGATGTGGTTACTCCGGTTAGCCGTCGAAGCATCACCAATGCACAGCATTCCTAACGTGATTTCCTTCGTCTTGGCTAAACCACTGGGCTTATTGAGTAATACGTTACCAGGGGCCTTAGTTGCCGAATTCGTTGTATGTATCTTATGGATCTTCGGGATTCACGGTGCCAACGTGGTTTCTGGGGTTATGCAACCAATCTGGTTGGCTGCGATGTCACAAAACGCGGAAGCACTTAAGGCGGGTAAAGCCTTGCCAAACGTTGTAACGCAACAATTCTTCGATAACTTCGTTCACATGGGTGGTTCAGGTGCGACCTTGGGATTAGCCTTCATGATTGCCTTTGTGTCGAAGAGTGCCGAATTTAAGACCTTGGGTAAGTTGGTGATTGGACCAGCATTGTTCAATATCAACGAACCAATCGTCTTCGGGTTGCCAATCGTTATGAACTATCGGATTGCCGTTCCATTCATCTTGGCACCATTAGTTAACGTTACGACGACCTACATTGCGATGTCGACCGGCTTAGTCGCTAAGACGGTTGGGGTCATGGTTCCTTGGACCACGCCGCCAATTATCTCTGGTTACCTAGCCACGATGCACATCTCTGGTGCGGTATTACAAGTTGTCAATATCGTGCTCGACGGTGCCATCTACTACTTCTTCTTCAAGGCCTTGGATCGTGACAAGGTTAAGGAAGAAAAGACCTTCGCTGCTAAGGAAGCTGCCGGCGAAACGGTTGAAGCTTAATTAACTGCTGAAAATAAATAACACCACGCTTAGACCAGTGCGACGGTTGTCGTAGGTTTGGCGTGGTGTTTTTGTGTGGTGGTGATTTTGTGTAACGTGTCTATAAGATTGCAGATATTATGACATGCTTCAAGTCATGGCACAGGCTGGTCTTGAATTAGTCAGACTTGTTAAGTTCATGATGGACACTACTTTGCCAGTCAGCCTCATTATTAAAGTGCTGAACTTGGTCGCTATAGGCTTCACGAATGGCCTTGTCAGTGTCGGTGATTAGGTGTGGTCGAAAGGGTAATCCGTTTACCGCAATACTTTGTTTCAGGAAGAGATTGATTGCTGTGGTCATATCCATACCGAGCTCGTGAAATAACTGGCTAGCCGTATCATAGTCAGCTGTCGCTACAGAGACACGCAACTGGGTTTTATTGGTATCAGTTCTCGTCGTCATCGTGCACCTTCCGTTTCTAAAAATGTTAGAAATACCATACTGACGAATTTTACAGATTCAAAGTTTGCCTGAAGATCCAGTTGGACTAGCAAGCTTTTGGCTGACGAACAGCAAACCAACTATCATCTCAGATAGTAGCACCATAGCGAATTAACAAAGCTCACCGCGTATGAAACTGCGGGTGCAGCATCCGCGGATGACCATGATCAGCGCCTTTATATTGCAGTAACCAGTAGGCGTTTTGTGGTAAAGCGCTACGGGCGATGACGTGGGCGACGGTGTAGCGAATCGTGTCCGCGTTAGCGTTCGTCCATAATCGCCAGGTCGGGAGCTTAGCGGCATGGACACGCTCCCATTCTCCGAGGGCCTGTTCACTAGCAGTTAATGAGGTGAGTAATTCCGGGCGTTCGTTACCCGTTAATTCAATGTAGTAGCAGTAGGCTTGGGGATGCAGTGTGTCGAGCTGGCTCATGGTCAGGATGCTCCTTTATGATGGTTTCAATTGTTTAATATTAATCAGTAAATGTCACCAATTATAGTACAACCGTTTGACTAATTTGACTAGCTTTTTTACTTAGTGTTATTAAAATGTAATATTTGAAGTTTCAATTAAAAATAAATAAGTGTGCCCCCTTGACCTGAAACGCGTTTCAGCGCTTATATTTAATGGTGAAAAATAGATGAAGGGAGTGCAGCGATGATGGAGACGGGGATTTTAAAACAAGTTGATTTAACGACGACCACTGAGCGTTATTTTTTCGTGCAAGCACAACGGTTAGCAGGCTATATCTGGATTCGCTCGGTTCAAAATTTCAAACCACTGGAATTGACCTTTCGGCTGAGTGATTTGCGGGTCAGTCAGCATCGGGCGGTCGCTGCTCGTGGCGACGTGCAATACGAATTCAATGATGATACCGGTGGCTTGGTCACACAATTGGCAGATTGGGTCAGCTAAACGAGTCGGGATTGTGACTGGGGCGTTATTGGCATGACCAGCACGGTCGTTGTGTTCAATAACCGCGCTATCATAATTTTGTGACATGTAAAGTAAATCGTGAAAGTTGTCAATGTTACTAAACAAATATATATGTTACGCATTGTGCTAGTTAAATTGTCATGATTCATGGTTAAATCATGACAATTTCTAAGTTCAAGTGCTGCCAGCTGAGACCCGCTGGAAAAAGTGCGACTTAGCGCAAACTTGCTGTTGTGGAGACGTCCTAGGCCGGCTTCCAGGCATTCTGGGCAATGGCCGTGACGTGGTGGACACAGATTTAAGCCGAAGCCCACGTCTTAAATACTGGTCTTCCATGTCTCCTGCAATATGGATGAAACGTGTTCGGGTCAGACTGGGACTTCCGGTTAGCTACGCCAGAACGCCAAGCGGAGATGCGCCGCTTAACGCTCTAGCTAGGCTAATCCTCAGTCCCAACCCGTCTGAACCTCACACTCTGAGAATCACTGGGCCTTGCCCCGAATACCTTCCAGCCTGGGATGGGATTCGAAAGGCGGACATGTGCGGACCCAACTTTAAATGAACTAGTCGTTGATATTTGGCACACGCCATGTTGACATTCGGCTGTAAGACTGGCAAGTTTCTAGATTATCCTGTTGTATTTCAATTCTGCGAATCTTCAGTATTACTGAAGGTTGTATAGATTTTGTCTACTCGCCTGAGGTAACAATATGCTAAGTGAATCCAGGACTATCGACTAATTTTATGGCATTTTACCAACATTTAAATGCGACAAATCAGTGTAATGCTGATTTAAAGTTTACTTGAAGTTACTGCAACTAAATATTCATTGGTCAATTGTACCCAGATAGGTGGCCGTTCATCCGCCATTCGAACGGCTTCCCGACTGTAGGGGCTGGCTGACAATGCTCAAGGGCGAAATTCTTCTTGTCCGGGCGGTTTTCCCGGGCTAGAAGAAGACTCGTATTTGAAATTGCGCAGTGGGTTTCTGCGTGAGTTCAAATCGATGTCCGCCCTGTTCCAGCGTTGTCAGCCAGCCCCGGAGGTCGGAATAGGGCGCGCATCGGCTGACGAACAGGAATCCAACTGATTCTAACAACCAGTTCTAACGTCTTATTTCAATGAAGAATTTTAACAGCTGATTGCACTAGAAAACGGATGGCAGTTCGAAGCACACGACTTCGAGCTGCCATCCGTCTTTGGAATCAGAGTTACTTTGTATTGTCAGTATAGGTAATCTTATCTAGCCCTTGCGTATCGTAGTTGAGATTGGTCTTCCCGTCATACACTGTGTTAGCGGCATTTAACTTGGTCTCCATATTGCTGAGAGTCTGCGTGTTCAGTCCTAATTGGGTCCGTAAGCGATTTGACGTTTGTTGTAACGTCTTAGTCGTCAAAATCTGATAGGAACTGGTATTGATCCAGGCGGGCAACCCGACGACTTGTGTGGATTGGATGTGCTTCATGTTCGCACGGTCGTGGGTGGCCAAGCCGACCAAGTCGTCAAAGCTCAAGTCTGTTTGCAAGTTGCCTTTGAGCGACGTAAGCAATTGATCATAACGGCTATAAGTCTTGGTCTGCGCGAACTTGGCTAGGACGGCGCGCATGACCTGTTGTTGGCGGAGCTGTCGGCCATAGTCACCCCGCGGGTCTTGGTAACGCATCCGCGTATAGGCCAGGGCCTGGGTCCCGTTCAAATGGTGCTTGCCCTTCGTGACGGTCACGTGGTCGAATGAGACGTTGAGGGGGCTGGTAATCGTCACACCACCGACCGCATTCACGATTTGCTTGAGGCCACCCATATTAATGGTAGCGTAGTAGTTGATGGGAACGTTGAGCAGTTGGCTGACACTGGCTTTCGCCATTTTGGAGCCGCCAATATTATAAGCGGCGTTGAGTTTTTGCACGTTGGTGTCTTGGTCACCAACCATCTCAGCGAGCGTATCGCGAGGGATACTCGTAATGACGGTCTTTTTCGTCTTTGGATTGATCGTGACGACCATGATCGTATCCGAATTGCCCTTGTCGATGCGACCGTCCGCCCCGGTATCGACCCCGAGCAACAGGATGCTGAGGGGCTTTGTCGGATTGACTTTGGTATTACTATTACCCGTGTAGATGGTCGACTGGTAGCGGGCCTGCGCCTGGCGAATAATAACGCCCAGTGCAATGGCGATGATGACAATGATAATGCCGACCGTGATGAGCACCGGCCGTAATTTTGAAGATGCTGAATGCCGCATGTTCAAATCCTCCCTTAATGAAGGTCGTTAAGGCTAATTCCCCGTATTAACGACCCGTTTGCAATGATTCACAATCACTAGCATACCCGGTTCAAACGCCGCCGGAAAATACTTATTTTGAGTGTACGCAATTCAAAAAATAGATACCACGTAAAAGTATTGGATTGGAAACTGTGCGAATAGACGGGCGAGCGTCTTGCGGACAGTATTAATGTCGAAAACGGATTCTTGGCTTATACTGACATTGAGCTTAAATAAATAAAGTGAGGTCTTGTATTTTGACAGTCTTTCGCGCGTTTTCAGATGAAGAAGTATTAGCGGATTTGACCGCCCAAGTGACGGATGGTCAAGTGTTCACCGATCAGGCAACACTGACGAAGTATTCCTTTAGTCCCCGGTTAACGGATGACGACAGTGGGCTGGCACTGGCCTATGTGGAAGCCCATTCCACGCAGGATATCCAAGGTGTGCTCCGCGTCGCCCGCAAATATCATTTGCCCGTGATTCCGCAAGACCAGACGACTAGTACGGTGATTGGTGCCGATGGTCTGACTGGGAGTGTGATTCTGTCAACGGCCAAGATGAATCGTATCATCGAAATCAGTAAGGCCGATTCAGTGGCGGTCGTACAACCTGGCGTTATTAATGGTGATTTAGACCAAGAAGCGCGCAAACAGGGCATGTTTTACGCACCTGATCCAGGTTCCAAACCAATCTCTGGGATTGGCGGTAACGTGGCGACTAATGCGGGTGGTATGAGTACCGTCAAGTACGGCGCTACCAAGGATAATGTGTTAGGTGTAAAGGTCGTACTGGCTGACGGTCGTGAAATCAAGCTCGGTGGTCGGACGCTCAAACAAGCATTTGGCTATGATCTGACCCAGTTGATGATTGGTTCAGAGGGGACGCTGGGAATCATTACGGAAGTGACGGTCAAGTTACTACCGATTCCATTAGGGACTCCCGTGATGGGCGTGGCCTTCTTTGACAACATGACGGCGCTGGCCAAAGCGGTGACGGCGATTCGCATCTCAGGGGTTTACCCGACGATGCTAGAAGCGCTCGACGGCAATACGGTGGCCGCACTGGACCGCTATGAGAAGACGCATTATGCTAAGGATAGTGCTGCGATGTTGATTTTCAAACTCGATAATGGTGGCCAAGCTAGCATGGCTGTCGTCCAGAAATTATTGGCTGAACAACACGCTAGCAACGTTACGATTACGACTGAACCTAAGCAGCAGGCCGAGCTCGAACAGTTACGGCGCGACATGCTGCCGGCCGTTTTTGCGGGTCAGAACCATATTATGGAAGATATGGCAGTGCCGTTATCACAATTGGCACCGCTGATGGACTATATTCAAAACTTAGCCCAGCGCCTAGACGTTGAGATTTATACGGCCGGCCACGCGGGTGATGGTAACGTTCATCCGACCCTCGTTTGGCCAACATCGGAGAAGCAGGTCCCAGAAAAAGTCGTCATCGCGTTACAGGAAATGTTCAAGAAGACCTTAGCACTTGGTGGCACGATTTCGGGTGAACATGCGGTTGGCATGTTGAAGAATCAGTGGAACAATGCCGAATTAGGCGAGGACGTGGATATGCTGCAGCACCAGATCAAAGCGCTGTTTGACCCGATGAACCTCTTGAATCCAAAACGTAAAATCAATTAAGTCGGACCTAAAGTTGTGTTTAAGAATTGCGGATGGCATCAATCAAGCATTGCGTTGGGTGCTACGATTGTCTTATTATTGAAGTAGTCCCACGTAAAAGGTTGGTTACAGCATCACTGAAATGGCGGTGCCTTGTGGGTTAACCGGAATAAAGGAGGCCCCAATTGATGCTGAAAAGTGTACGGATTCGGCCAGAATTTAATGCTGAAGTGTTACGTAATGAGATTTTTGACGTGCATGATTTTGCGAGTTTCCAAAATTTTTGGCAGCGGTTTGAAAATTTCTTAGCGGATCGAATGGTCGTTGGCCACTTGAACGTATTGGAAGGGCACGGCCTCATTCCGAGTGACTTTAAGGACGTAGATGGGCAATTGGCTTACCAAGTTGGTGAAGACGATTATCAGATTGCCTATGACCAGATTGCGCGTGAGTGGACTGTGACCATCCGCTAAGCAGGATCGAGAGAGAATAGAGTCTTATATTGGAGCGATATTGATTGAGCACAACAAAATCCCAAGCAAGTGCGGATAATGACCAGCTTCTGCCAGCACCCCCGGAACTTTTGCAAGCTGTTGATCAGTTGAAAGCTTATTCGTTACGGTATGAAGTGGCGATGAAGCTCGTTTTAGATAAGTTAGATTATATTAGTCGTGAATATGAGCTGCGTTACGGCTATGCCTTGATTGACAGCAAGCAGTCCCGAATCAAGTCGCCGGAAAGCATTGTCGGCAAGATGCAACGCAAACACTTGCCGCTGACATTGAACGCGGTCTTTAACAATTTACATGACATTGCCGGTATTCGGCTGATTGTGCGCTTCTTGAGCGATGTGAAAACGGTCGAAGATTTGTTGGCAACCCAGGCAGATATTAAAGTCTTACGGGTGAAGGATTATATCCACCATCCGAAAGCAAACGGCTATCAAAGTTTGCATTTGATTCTGGGCGTTCCCGTCTATACGGTCGATGGCCCAAGTATTGTCGAGGTCGAATTGCAAGTCCGGACGATTGCGATGAACTTCTGGGCGTCGTTGGAACATGAATTAAATTATAAAAAGAACGTCCCACATCAGGCCGATTTACGAGCCTCATTGACGAAGAAGGCGCAGCTAATTACTGAGCTGGATCAAGAAATGGATGAGATCAAACGTCGGATGTATCAACCGAAGACCCCTCCAAAGGAAGTCTGAAAAATCCCTAGTCATTTTGTTGAAAAATGGCTAGGGATTTTTTTTTGTGCACTTGACGGCGGTCAAGGTGGTCAGGTGCGGTGATTAGTATGCTAATCATGGCTTTAAAATTTGTAAGTTAGATTGCTTTTAGATTGGTGGGGTCCATGTTACTTTAAATATGTCAGATAAATATCAAGGTATTGAAACAATAATTAATTTAATATAGTGACACATCAGTTAGTTTGCTTAACTAGCGAGCCAGTGGACCCCGTCGAAGTTAGTGTTCCGTGAGGTTATTGATGGGCTTGCCCCGGTACCACCAGTCATTGATGAACCGGGCGAGTTCTTTCGGCGTCTCATGTAGACCAGTCTTTAGCCAGTAACGGACAACGCCGATGATGCCGTTGATGTAATACTCAAACATGTATTCCTTTTCACGGTTACCGATGCCGGCGATCTCGGCTTGGTTGTGCGCCAAGATTTCGCGTTTGGTAGTTGCCATGAAGCTCATCAGGAAGTCTTGGTCAGTCGTTAAGATGAAGGAAGTCACGGCATGCCGTTTTTTAACGACTTCGAAGATTCCCGTCAGAATGGCTTGTAGTGAGTCGGGATTGAGATGTTCATCGATCACCGCCAGTAATTCCTCGGTGGCGTCTTGTTCCATCTTCTTCATGCAATCTTTGACATCTTCATAATGCGCATAGAAGGTCCCCCGGTTGATGTCGGCTGCTTTACAGACCGCAGTCACCGTAATCTCATCGAGTGATTGCTGCTGGAGCAGATTGATTAAGCTATCTTGAATTAAACGTTCGGTCATTTGCGAACGTCGGTTGTTTTTAGTGCCTACCACTGAAGTTCACCCCATTATTTGAACAGTACGCTGTTTATTTGTTTATTTAATGACGATTTTATGAAAATTGTTGGTTGAAATTACAACGGTTTTCATTTAACATGTTGTTATTATTTAAACACATTGTTGATTAAATGTCACGATGTCGTTTTAAGAATCTGAGTTAAGGGAAGGGATACAGAGTGAAAGGGAGCCGTAGACGCTTTACAATTCAAGCGATTATCTGGCTAGTCGTGATGGTAGCGGCCATCATCTTCTTGCCAAATATCAGCAGTCTGGTCCGCGACAAGGGTCAGACCAAGCTACCAAGTAGTGCGAAGAGTCAAGTTGCACAGGTTATCCAAAATCACTGGGGGCGCAATCAGAATAATACGCGCCAAGTGGTCGTGGTCTTCAATAATGGTGATTCACCATTAACCGCTGATCAGAAGCAGGCAATCGATGGGACGATTAAACACTTCAAAGATCAGAAATCGAAGTATCACGTGAAATCAATGACGGCAGCCAGCGATAATGCCGCTGCTAAGAAGCAATTGATTTCGAAGGATAAATCAACCGAATTGTTACAATTAATGGTTGGTAAAAAGCAAACTGTCGCGAATATGACGAAGAATATTACTGACGGCGCCAAGACCGCTGGTGTCAAGACGTACGTGACAGGGAGTGACATCTTAAATGATGACTTCACTCAAGAGACGGAAGCCGGGATCCAGAAAACGGAAATTATTACCGTTATCTTCATCTTCATTGTGTTGACCTTGGTCTTCCGGTCACCGATTACACCATTAGTTTCGCTGTTGTCAGTCGGGGTCTCATTCATCATTTCGCTGAGCGTTGTGATGAACTTAGTTGATAAATTTAACTTTCCATTGTCGAACTTCACCCAAGTCTTCATGGTCGTGGTGCTGTTCGGGATTGGGACCGACTACAACATTTTAATGTTCGATCAATTCAAAGAAGAACTCAGTCATGGCGATAGTCCGGTCGCCGCGACTGGGCGCGCGTTAAAGATTGCCGGACGAACGATCCTTTACAGTGGGTCGTCACTACTGATTGGGTTTAGTGCCCTAGGGCTTGCCAACTTCTCAATCTACAAGTCAGCGGTCGGTGTTGCGATTGCCGTTGCAATCTTACTGCTGGTCTTGTTGACCTTGAACCCATTTTTCATGGCTTTGTTAGGACCACGGTTGTTCTGGCCGACCAAGAAGTTTGCGGGTGGGAGTACGAGTAAGATGTGGCACGGTATCGCTGCTTCATCCGTGCGCTACCCAATCATCGCGTTGGTCGTTGTGTTAGGAGTCTCATTACCATTCATCCTGACTTACAACAATCAATTGAACTATGATACGTTAGCCGAATTGAACGATTCGATCCCAGCGAAGAAAGGTTTCAAAGTCGTCCAGGACCACTTCTCCAAGGGGACGGCCGAACCATCAACGCTGTATATCAAGACTGACCATGCTTTAAATAATGAAAAAGATTTGAAGCTCATCGACAGTTTGACTAAGCAGCTCCAAAAGGTCAAAGGGGTCAAAACGGTCGCTTCAGTCACCCAACCAGGTGGCTCAGAAGTGAGTCAATTGTACGTCAACGATCAATTAGGCACGGTCACTAGCGGTATGAAGAGTGCCGGCAAAGGCCTAACCAAGATTGGCAGTGGTTTGGACAGCGCCAACAGTAAGCTGAAGAGCGCGAATATGTCTGATAGCGCTAAGTCAGCTAAGAAGTTGGCGGATGGGGCGGATGAAGTCTCATCAGGTCTCAACACTTTAAACGGTAAGACCGGGACTTTAGCTAGTGGTGCTAGTCAATTGGCAAGCGGGTCAAGTTCACTTGCTAGTGGGTTGGTTACCTATACCAATGGTGTTTACACGGTTAACAGCGGCTTGAACCAGTTGAATAGTAAGACTGGGACGTTGGCTAGTGGTGTTAATCAGCTGGCTTCGGGTGCTAGTTCAGTATTTGGAGGAACGACTTCTCTGAGTTCTGGCCTGGATACGCTGAATGGTTATAAGTCCAAGATTTCTAGTGGAACGGGAACGCTGACAAGTGGTGTTTCGTCACTTCAATCAGGTGCATCTCAATTAACTGCAGGGCTTCAAAAGATGCAAACCAGCGTTAACTCAAGTGTTTCAAGTGCAACTAGCACTGCTAATACACAAAAGTTGGCTGAATTGAAAAAAGGGTTAACTTCATTAAATGAAGCGATGGAATCCTTATCATCGGCTAGTTCAACTTCTGTGCCAGATATTAGTGGAATTACGACAACTGCATCGACGCTTTCTAAAAATGGTGAGGCTGTTAAGACAGACGCAACTAATTTGCAAAATGCATTATCTAATTTGCAAAATTCGGCATCTGGAGTTGGCTCTGTTAGTTTGAGCGAGAGCGACATTCAGACAATTGTTGCTGCCGTCAATAAAAATGGTGGAACAGCATTAACGACGCAACAAACTGCCGCATTGACTGCTGCTTTGAAAGCCACCGGTGAACAGATTAATCAAAAAGTTAAAAGTGCAAGTTCTTCAATGTCGTCAAGCATTAGTTCGACTGAAACGAGTGCAACGCAATTGCAAAAAGACTTAACGACCATGAATGAAACGAGCTCTGATTTATCTGACGATTTGAAAGAACTTTCGTCATTAAGCAGCGAATTGGACAAGTTATCTGACTTAAACCAATTAGCTACTAAATCCATTGAAGCCAATAATGGTTCTCTGGAAGTGATTGCTAAATTGCAGTCTGCAATTAGCGGAATGCAACAAATTCAATCTGGGTTGAATGGAACGAATGGATTAGTAGATGGTTCCCAACAAATTTCAAGTGGTTTGACTCAACTCCAAAGTGGGGCAAGCTCTCTAGCCTCTCAATTGAATACGTATACCAATGGCGTATCGACCGCTGCTACTGGCGCCAACAAAGTTAATAGTGGTGCTTCTCAAGTTTCAAGTGGTTTGACTAGTTTACAGGGACAAATTCCTACATTGACCAGTGCTATCAGTGCCTTAGATTCTGGGACTAATCAATTAGTTTCAAATTCTTCAACATTGAACAGTGGTGCTTCTCAATTAGCTAGTGGGACATCAAGCTTGAACTCGCAAGTGCCTACTTTAGTCAGTGGGGTAAGCAAGCTTAACAGCGGTGCCTCCCAAGTTGCCTCAGGTAACGAACAGATGTACACCAGCATTCAAAGCTTAGTTGGTCAGATGAAGACCCTCCAAGACGGTTTGAAGACTGCCAGTGATGGGACTAAGACGATCAACAAGGGTGTTGGCTCAGCTAATAGTTACTTGACTGGGTTGAAGGATTCTGCGGCTGCGAAGACGTACTACGTGCCAAAGAGTACCTTGAAGGGTAAGACTTACAAGTCTGCTTTAAAGGCTTACATGTCTGGTAATAACCATGCCACGAAGATGACGATCGTCTTGAATGAAAATCCAAGTTCGAAGTCAGCGATGAATAAGGTAACGGCAATTCAAAAACAAGCTGAAAATAGCTTGAAGGGGACTGCGTTAGACGGTGCAACGATTGCCATTGGTGGTCAAACATCTGAAACCAACGATACCCAATCAATTGCTTCTAGTGACTTTATTCGGACGGCAGCGATCATGTTAGTCGGAATCCTGATTGCCTTGATGGTCATCACACGTTCCGTATTACAACCGTTCTACATCTTAGGGACCTTGTTATTGGCTTACATTATGTCCTTAAGTATCACGCGGATGTTGAGTAGTTGGTTCATGGGTCAAGACATGTTGACTTGGAACACACCATTCTTCGGGTTCATCATGTTGATTGCCCTTGGGGTCGACTACAGTATCTTCCTGATGATGAAATATCGTGAATTTGATAATTCGGCTGCTACACCAAGCACTCGAATCGTCAGAGCTTCTGCCGTAATCGGTGCCGTGGTCTTATCCGCCGCCCTGATTCTGAGTGGGACATTTGCCGCCTTGATGCCATCCGGTGTCTTGACATTGATTCAAGTGGCGATGGTCGTTATCATTGGGTTGATTATCCTGGTATTCGCCATCCCAACGATTATTCCAAGTTTGATTCGGTTAACTTACCCGTTGACCGATCGCATGGAAGACGAATCCGATGCTGAAAAGCAAACGAAGCGGAACCGTCACTAAAATCGATAAGTTATGCGATAATAAAGTATAACCAACTGGCGCCGTCCAACCGTTGTGTTGGGCGGCGTTTTGTATTTTGTATTTTGTATTTTTGTTTTGTTTTGTAATGAGGAGATGGGTAGATGGAACGATGTGCGTGGGCGAATTCGTCGTCAGTCATGCAAGCGTATCATGACAATGAGTGGGGCCGTCCCCAGCATGATCCGCGGCGGATGTTTGAATTGTTGTGCCTAGAGACGTATCAGGCGGGCCTAAGCTGGCAAACGGTCTTGAACAAACGCGCGGCCTTCAATGAAGACTTCGCTAACTATGATATTGCGACCGTTGCTAAGATGACGACTGCGGATGTGGAGCGACTGCTGCAGGATGCACGGATCATTCGTCACCGGCAAAAACTGATGGCGACACTGAACAACGCACGCGTCATCGCCAATTGGCCCGCGGGCTCAGACTTTGCAACCTGGCTATGGTCGTTCGTTGATGGTCAACCGATTCGGCAAGCGTGGGCCTCAATTAATGAGGTTCCCGCCACGAATGACTTGGCTCGCCAAATCTCTAAGCAAATGAAACAACGCGGCTTTAAATTCGTTGGCCCGACGACAATTTATTCTTATTTGCAGGCAGTCGGTATCATCAACGACCATGTCCGTGACTGCCCGTGTGCACCAGAAAATGAAGCTGTCTAAGTGTGAGACTAACCATCCTTATTCGCAATTGCGCGAGCGAGGGTGGTTTTTATTATTTTTTGAATTGCTCCGAATAACTACTGATTATCAGCGTCTATTTATAAATAAATACTTATTATAACTATAAAAATAAATTGACAATTACTAACAAACTTTGCTAAGATACGACGTATAAATAGACGGCAAGTTTCAGCAAAATTTAGGGAGCGGTATCAAGGTGAGAAAATTAACGAGTTGGGGATTGTTGGTCGGGCTGTTAGTCGTGATATTGGGATTATGGTGGTCGACGGTTGCGGCCACTGCGGATGAGTTGGATTCTTTACCTAAATCGGCATTGAACTTAGACGGGTTATTTGAAGTGGGCAAGTTTGAGCAGAACGCCGCTTCGAAGCTGGCTGTTGACCAGGGCGATGGTCATACGGCGAACGTCTTTGAATTGAATAATGATAATAACCAAGTGGGTGCGATTTGGTCGACACCCGTTAACCGGTTTAATTTAAACGTTGATAATAAGATCACGATGCTCGTTAATTTTGGTGACCGGGGTGCTGGGGAAGGGCTGGCCCTCGTGTTACAAAATGACCCACGCAAGACGGCTGCCATCAGTCGCTTTGGGACCAAACGGGTGATTGGCGAGAACCTCGGTGTCTACGGGACGGATACGTATAGTCGTAAAACGGCTTCATCAACGATTGCCAAGACGGCGATTCAAAAGAGCTGGGCAATTGAAATCGACACCAAAAATAACGATGGTGGCTTTTTAGGCTTATATCAACGCGGGAACTCCTTTGATGAAAAGATGCATGGTAACCACGTTGCAGTTAATTACCCCGCATCACCGGAAACCTATACGCAGCGTGGTGGTTTGACCAGTTCATACCGGTTTGAACAAAATCACTTAGCGGCACAGGAAAAGTTGAAGTTGAATAATGGGCAGTGGTATCGCCTCCAGCTATCGTGGTCAGCGAAGAGTAAGGTCATGACATACACCTTTGGCAATAATACGCCGCGGTTAGTCAAAATCGATACGAGTGTGTTCGGTAAGGAAGTCCGTAATCTGACTTGGGGTGTGACCAGCACTTCGACTAGTAGTAACGCACGAACGCTGGTGGCTTTTGAGCAACTGCCACAACCGATCGAAATCGAGTCTGAATTGAACGTGACGAACGTGAGCCAAGAGTTGCCCGTTCATGAGGGCAGTTGGGTGCATGGTGGCGACGACTTGGAATACGAGTATGTGCTGAGTTATTTGAGTGGCGACAATGGCTGGGAGAAGGTGGAAGCCAATATTCCACTGCCAGAATACGTGAAATTCTCGTCGGCCACGGTCCGTTATGAGGATGGGCATGAGGAAACGATTGAGCTGCCGGATGACGATCGATCTGAGGACCGACTGCAACATATGCTGAGTCAGAGTTTGTCCAAGGAGAATCGGCATGCGTACATCACACTGCGCGGGGAAGCCGAGCGCGTCAATCAGGATACGAAGGTCCAGGATGATGTCAGCTACTTTGTCGGCCCGGCGATGGAGATTGCGACCGCCACGCCACACTTCACCATTACGACCGGTAAAGCAGTCAGTTTGTCGGTAGTCCCGGTTCAGCCAGTCAAAAAGGGGGCGCCCGCAACCGTCAAAGGCCAAGTTAAGCTGGATGATGGCTTGGACTTCGATAATGACGGCATGCGAGTTGAACTGAAGTTGAACGGCGAACGGCTGGAAGACTATCTGTTAGACCCTGATGACGCACCTGGTTACGTGGAGTTAGAGTTAGATCCCGAAGACTTGAACGAGGGTGAAAATGAGTTGATTCTGCGCGCCAAAAGCCAGGATAATGCGACCTCAGATGCGGTGGCGGTGACGATTCTAGTCCTGAATGGTGAGCTCAAAATTAAATCTTCCAGCAAGACGAGTACGTTTGAAGCCGTGCGGTTAACTGGGGCGGCGCAAACGAGTCGGCCTAAGGATCTAGAAGTCATTGTCGCGGATGAGACTGGCGGCAATACTGGCTGGCGCCTTGACGTGCACGCTAGCAAATTCGTGACGGCGCAGGGCCGAGTACTAGCAGGTGACCTCTACTATAATGATGGTAAAGAACTCAAATCGGTCACGGATGCGACCCAAACGGTGGTCAAAACGCAGACGAAAGCTGGGGAAGATTACAATGTCACCAAGGACTGGTCAGACCAGCACGGCTTGATCATCAAGACCAATCCCGCCGCGGTGCCCGGTCAGTACGAGAGCACGTTGACATGGACGTTGAGTGCGGTTCCTGGGAAGTAAGCAATCGTCGTTAGCACAGACCGAATAGACATTGGGCTTATGGTGTGAGCGACTGGTGTGACGCAATAATCTTGCTGAATGTCCGCATTAACTCGGTTGCTGGCTTCCAAATTTAAATAGATGATAACTCATATCAAGTACGACGCTTTGAGAATGGTCAGCCATTCTTGGGGCGTTTTTTTGAGCAAGTCTGAAGATGGAAGATTAGGCCCAAGTCCTGAGACTGCCATTCTCAAATAACGCCATTCGTTTCAAAACTTTTTTGATTGAAAAGTTATAAATTAGTATGCTACTCCGCCAAGAATTTTCATTTCTGAATCGTGATTTATTTAAAATGCGCACTTGAAAAAGAGTCTCCGATGAACCAGTTTTTAAGCGCGTCAATCACGAACACCCACTCCTTTAGAGTCCCCGTACAGGTGAATATAAAAATTTCGGTTACAAGCCTATAAATAACCTCATCGTGTTCACAAATTAGTCGGATTTCACGTGTACTTTAAAAGTTGTGAACGCAATTGTCATACTAATACTTTATCTGAAGGAGGGTTAAGCGTGAATTTTTTTAAACGCGCATGGCTTAACTTAACGGCGAAAAAGGGCCGTTCAATTCTATTAGTACTCGTGACCACTGCAATAATGTTGTTTGTGTTAGCGGGACTACTGATTAGGAATGCCGCTGATACAGCGACAAGCAATGCCAAGAAGAGTGTCGGTGCGACCGTCACATTGTCTGCTAACCGGGAGGCCGCATTCAAGAAGATGCGAAGTTCCACGTCTACTAGTAAGTCGAGCAGACCGAAGCTGACGACCTCGCCCGTTAAGTTGAGTGATGCCAAGAAGATCGCAAAACTCAACAACGTTGCCAGTTATAATGCAACGGTTTCAACTTCTGCCAATGCGAAGGGCTTTGATACGATTTCAACGTCCAGCAGTAGTGGCGGCATGAAAGGCATGGGTGGTATGAGTAGCAGTAGTAGTGGCGATATCGCGATTACTGGGGTAACGAATACCAGCAGTGTCTCAACGTTTGAAAGTAGCTCAAGTAAAATCACCAAGGGTCGTGGCATTACGGCCAGTGATGAAGGCACCAATAACGTGGTCATCGAAAGCGAATTGGCTAAGGAAGACAGCCTGAGCGTCGGTGATACGATCAAGCTCAAGGCGACGACTGGTGACAAGAAGACGTATACGATGAAGATCGTCGGGATCTACAAGGCTTGTTCAAGTGCAAGCACCCAACAAGGGCCTGGTAGCACCGATGTCAGCAACACGGTCTACACGTCATACACCTTTGCCAACACGGTCAAAGGCTCGAAGTACAAGAATACTGCAGATTCTGTAACCTTCTCAATCTCTAACCCGGCGAAGGTCAGCAGCGTCAAGACGGCTGGTAAGAAGATTATCAACACGTCGAAGTATTCATTAGCAACGGATGATAGTAGTTATCAGACGGTCAAGAGTTCGATGAATAACGTGAAGTCATTTGCGGATAAAATCGTTTGGCTGGTTGCGATTGCCGGTACGATTATCTTAGCTTTGATCGTTATTCTGATGATTCGCGAACGGCGCTACGAAATCGGTGTCTTGCTGTCATTAGGTGAGAGTCGCTGGAAGATTGTCGGCCAATTCTTCATCGAAATGGTGATGGTCTTGATTGTTTCCGTCGTCTTAGCTGGCTTCGGTGGCAAGTTCGTCGGTAACAAACTCGGCGATCAGTTAGTCTCACAACAAACGACTACGGCTACGACGTCAACTAGTTCGACGAGTCAAGGTCAGCCTGGCGGTGGCGGCGGTGCACCTAGTGGCAACACGGGTGGTGGCAAACCAAGTGGTAACATGCCTAGCGGTGGCGGTCGTATGGGCGGTGGTGCTAATAGCACGGCTAGTTCAGCGGCTGACACGGGCCTCGATATCAACGTCACGATCATGGATCTGGTTGAACTTGGTGGGTTTGGTCTCGCCATCATGTTCCTGTCGATTATGTTAGCTTCAGGCGGCATTTTACGACTACAGCCGAAGAAAGTTTTAATTGATTAGGAGGGGCGGCAATGTTAAAAGTAAATGATCTTGGTTACTGGTATGACCGCCAAGAAAATAGTCTATTTGAACACGTAAATCTTGAATTTAAATCCGGCACGTCGTATGCCATCGTTGGCCAAAGTGGTTCAGGGAAGACGACCTTTCTCTCCCTGCTTGCTGGTTTGGATAAACCACGCGCTGGTCAGATTGAACTGAACGGCGAGCCCATCAATAAAATCGGCCTGACCAACTATCGGCGTTCTAAGGTGGCCATCGTCTTTCAGTCCTACAACCTGTTGACGTACATGTCGCCGTTGAACAACTTGATGACGGCAATGGCGATTACCAATTCGGAACACCGTGGCGACAAGGATTACGCGATGAAGATGTTGCGGCGCTTAGGCATTAGTGACGACCAGATGAAGAAGAATGTTCAACGGTTATCCGGTGGACAGCAGCAACGGGTCGCCATTGCACGGACGATGGTGTGTGATGCAAAGTTAGTGGTGGCGGATGAACCGACTGGTAATTTGGATGAAGAGAACACGAAATATGTGATCGACCAATTCCAAAAAATAGCTCACGAACAGAAGAAATGCGTGATTATTGTGACGCATGAACCGGACGTGGCGGATGCGTGCGACCACTCGTACCGCTTAGAAAAACATCAATTTGTCTCAGAGACTTAGGTTGAGATAATTAGAAGCCGACGTATCAGGTGATTGAAAAATCACTTGGTACGTCGGCTTTTTGTTGGCCGAATTAGTGATGAGGATGATCAACCTGGCCACGAATCGTGATAGATAACGGAGCAATCAAGATGATAATAATGATGATTTCAAAAATTTGAAATTGGGCGGTAGTGGTGATGCCCGGTAGCTGAACGTTGGGTGCCATCGTACTGAAAAAATCATTGGCCGTATGGATGATAATTGCCCAGAATAACGACTTGGTTTGGACCGTGACGAGGCACAGTAATAAGCCAAGGACGAAAGTAAAGGCGAGTTGTAGTAGCGTTATAGTTAAGGTCTGATGACTGAGATTAAGCAGGTGGGTCAGACTAAAGAATACGCTACTGAGCAGTGCGCCTGGAAGCACACCCCAGGTTGATCGGCATAGTTGAAAGAGTAAGCCGCGAAAGCTAGTTTCTTC
This sequence comes from Lactiplantibacillus sp. 30.2.29, assembly GCF_018991255.1. NCBI lineage: Bacteria > Bacillati > Bacillota > Bacilli > Lactobacillales > Lactobacillaceae > Lactiplantibacillus > Lactiplantibacillus sp. 30.2.29. The sequence continues at coordinate 52,166 of NZ_JAGYGU010000004.1, forward strand.
GAATAAACTGATCAGAACGGCTACGCTGAGTGCGGCAAAGGTGGTCGACCACTGGCGCGTGGACAACAAGGCTAGGCTAGCAATGAGTGCGGTCACCAGTAACGTTGGTAGCACGGGTTTGAATTGTGTCCAGCTGATGGGGACGTTGCGATAGTGCAGTGGCTGCTGAAACCAAGCGGCATTGAACAGGAGGACAATGCCTAATAACAGGCTTTCTTGTAGACCAGTGGTGAGGAGCGCTGACAACTGGTTGAAAGGCGAAATTCGCAGGAACAAGCTGACGATGCCCATACTTGCTAGAATGCCACCCCATAATATTAGGACGCTTTTGAGTTGTCGCATGTCTTCAACACCACCTTTATGGTATTAAGCATACGCCTTTTTACGAAATTTAGGCATAGAAAAAACGTGCCACGATAGTTCGTGACACGTTTTGATGGCTTGATTTAGTTATCTTATAAAGCCCAAGCAGCCATGCCTTGTGCGTTGTATAAAGAAACGGCGGCATTGACTTGGTCTTCAACAGAACCACTGCTGATGTGCATGTTTTGGAATAAACCATAGGCACCAGAAGTACTGTTCTTAACAGTGGTGTTCCAGCCTGATTCACGCGTAATGATCGTGTTCCAAGTTGATGCAGAAACACCAGTCCGTGATTGCATTTGGCTCAAGACGTAGCTCTTCAAGTTGCTACCAGTGTAGCTTGAAGTCGTTGAAGTTGAGCTGGCGCTTGATGAGGCAGCTTGGCTAGTCGTTGAAGCGGCACTTGAAGCTTGGCTTGCAGCAGAACTAGTTGAGCTTGCTGATGAAGCAGCACTAGTAGCAACGCTTGAAGTAGCGGCTGAACTAGCAGTTGAACTAGTAGCAGCAGAGCTAGTAGCTGATGAGCTGGCAGCAGAAGTAGCAGCTGAGCTTGAAGCTTGGCTAGCAACTGATTGTGAAGAAGCACTGGTTGCGCTAGCACTAGTTGCAGTTGAGGCTGCAGAACTAGTAGCTTGGCTAGTTGCAGATTGTGGTGCAGCACTTGTAGCAGCAGTAGTCGTTGTGGTCGTTGAACCGTTGACTTCCAGCTTATCACCAACGAAGATTAAGTTAACGTTTGCTAACTTGTTAGCCTTTTCGATGGCTGATACTGAAGTGTTGTGTGCCAAAGCGATTTCTGAAACAGTATCGCCGGCCTTAACAGTATAAGTATCAGCGTTGGCAACCGTCGTTGAAATAGCGAATAAGGCTAAAGCAGCTGTTGATGATAATACAAGGTTTTTGATCTTCATAAGATTAATACACTCTCCTATAATTTTGCGTGTGTGCGATTATTTACAGATTCATTTTTTATTGGTCGAGCAGTTGATGTCTCAACCAATCAACAGAGACTAGTATAACGAGTGAGTGTTGCAGTGCAATAATCAGAAGATTACGTTTTTAGGGGTGTCTTGTAATATAAGGCCGTTTTTGTAATGAATTGTAATATTTGAGCCGGATTTCATGCAAAATAGCGCTACCAACTTGAGTTGACGACTTGTAATATCAAGAATACCAATGATTAAACGTGTGAATCAATCTTGAAAATCAGTCAAATTAATCGCAAAAAACAGAAAAATTCCCCTTGATTTATGAAAATTTGGCAGTTCGCGTCGAAAATTTGGGCTATTTTGGGCTGAATTTTAGTTCAGTAGACACCTGGATTTTAAAAAATGATGGGTAAATCTGACGGAAAATAGGGTTGAATTGACTAGATGATTTAACGCAACGATGGGGAAATCCGGCGAAAATAAATCATTGAAGCTGATTGTGTCGTTTTTTTTGAGTTGGCTGGTAACTTGGTATTAGTGGGATAGAGGCAATAATTGATGGTGATTTTTGAGTTAATACTTCTATATTATATGCATTGTACTTGTCATGAGCCATGATTAAATCACGCCGGTTCGGATTGCTGTTCGTCAGCCGGTGCGTGCCATGGTCCGACTTCCAGGGCCGGCTGACAATTGCTGGAACGTAAGCCGACGCCGATTTGAACTCACGCAGCAACCCACTGCGTAATTTCAAATACGAGTCTAATTCTAAGTCGGAAGAAGCCCACTTCCGACTTAGAATAATTTGGCTACCGAGCATTGTCAACCGGCCCCTCCAGACGGGAAGCCGCTCGAATGGCGGATGAACGGCCACCTATCTGGGTAAAATTGGCCACTGAATATTAGGTGACTGGTCCTTCGGGCAAACTTTTAGTTGGTATCGATAATGACTTATCGCATTTAATCACTGAGAAGATTCCTGACTACTATTTACTCTTCTCAATACCACAGATTCAATGGCAATTAGTCTTGAAATGAGTTGATGAAATTGCCGTCGTTTAGAATTCGAGACTTGGTTATCTCTCAATCGACTAGAGAAAATACTGACAAATTCCGTAAATCCGCGATTTGAAGAGTTCAAACACGAATATGGAAGTTTAGCTGCTATTAGAAACAAGTCTTACAGTTGAACCTCAAAATGACAGTGTGCTAAGAATCAACGATTAATTCAACCAAAAATTGGGTTCACACATGTCTGCCTTTCGAATACTATCCAGGCTGGAAGGTATTTCTGACAATGCTCAGTGGTGAAATTCCACTTAGCAAGCGTTTTTGGCTTGGTTAGTGGGAGACCAGTATTTAAGACGTGGGCTTCGGCTTAAATCTGTGTCCACCACGTTCCAGCGTTGTCAGAAATACCTGGAAGCCGGCATAGGAAGCAACCACCACAGCAAGTTTACGGTAATTCGCACTGTTTCCAGCGGTCCTAGCTGGCGGTTTTGATTTTAGGCCCAAGAATACACCAATCAAGTCATCCTTGCGGCATACAAAAAAACCGTCCTCATCTACAAAAGATGAGGACGGTTGACGTTAGTTGATAAGTTAATTCAAGGGCAGTTTAGTACCAGTTGTTAGCTAACCAGTGACTCTTGGCGTTAGCCCATGAGCCGTAACGAGAAGCAACGTAATTGTTAGCAACTCGTTCTTGGTTGGCAGCGGAATAGTCACCGTTTAAGTATGAGGCACTTAATTGATACTTACCGATGTATTGGCCGTTACGAGCTGAGTATGAGCCACCAGATTCTTTGTTGGCGATCCAAGCTTTAGCAGCACTTTCAGAACTGTTGTTGCTGTAGTTGGACGTTGAGCTAGTGCTTTGTTGCGTCGTCGTCTTAGCAGCTGGTGTGCTCGTTTGGGTTTGGCTCGATTGTGTTTGACTACTCTGGCTAGTTTGAGATTGGCTAGCTTGGTTAGTCGTCTGGCTGGATGATTGCGTCGTTGCAGCTGGTTGTGACGTTTGCGTTGTCGTCGTGGTGGTGGTTGTCGTTGTACTGTCATCACCGTTGACTTCAAGTTGTTGGCCGACCAAGATCAAGTTAACGTCCTTCAAGTGGTTAGCTTGTTGGATGGCGTCAACCGTGGTGTTGTGGTCAAGGGCGATTTGAGAAACGGTGTCACCGGCTTTTACGGTAACCGTAGCAGCTTGGGCGGTAGCACCAATGGCAAAGAGACTAGCAGTAGCGGCAGCAGTTGATAATAAAGCATTCTTAATCTTCATATTGTAATGTACACTCCTATTTTTTAGTCCGAATTTGGCTTGGCCCCGAGATTCTTTCCAAGCGCTTCAATGGTTCCTAGTATAGCTGGCGATTGTAACAGGAAAATAGCAGGAGCTTTACGAATTGGGCCGATTATTGTAATAAAAGGCGGGTTTTGTAATCTTTTGTAATATAACGCGGCGCGCAATGGTTTTATGAAGGTTTAATTAAGACTATCGACAAATAAAGCGGGCGTCTGTTGGTTGACATAACAAAATCGGCTGTCAATCATCAAACGCCCGTCTGATTAGGAATTGTATGATAAGTATCCAATCTGCAAATTAGTTTGGTCAATTTACAAGTTGGTTTAGTGGCAATGTAAACGCTTGCTCTTCTCTAAATTAGCTTACTTTTAGTAACTGTGAAATTAATCGGCTTTTAATTGAACGAGCCAGTTGTCATTTTGCTTCAAAGTCAGGAGTTGTTGTGGAGTTGCTTGAAGGGTATCGTTGACCTTCTGAACCGTGCCACTAAAGGGCGTTGACAATGGTTGCGGCCCTTGGTCTGTGAGTAATGTGACGAGCACATCGCCGCTATTCAGATGGCTGCCAATAGTTGGCAAAGTAACCTGACTAACAGTGGTATATGGCTGACGTCCTTGGTCACTGAGCCCTAAGATCAGATCAGTCGCTGATGGGACTTGGTCTTCAACCAGACATCGCCATAAAGCATGGGGGCATGCTGTTCTTCGTAATCATGACGATAGAAGTGGATCATTTGTTTCCAAGCAGATTCTTGTTTTGCCATATTAATCTCCTAATTGTTGTTCGAGTAACCGCTGCATCAACTGAAGGTGGTGCATGATGGTCAGCTTTTTGACGCCCCCCAGACCGGGGAATTTGTGCTGGTCCGCATAGGCTAATAATGCCGTCAGCGCTGGCGTTCGATTGAGGCCAGTTAGATGCGTCGGTGCCCAAGCTGTGAGCTTAGTCAGTGCCTCGAAGAACTTCTTCTTTTGACCACGCATACTGTCATTACTGTCCGAAACAAAGTGATGAATGCGCAAGTCACCCTTAACCGTAACATAAATCACGTGTAACGCAATCGCGCGTGACGGCATCCCGTGTTCGAAATAGACGTGGCCCATCAATGAATAGTCGCCGAAACCTTGATAGCCCACCGGTGATTGCGACCAGTAGGCGGGGGCAAAATAAGTGTCTGTTAAATCTTGATAGTCCGCGACGTGTGCGGGAGAAGGCAGCGCGTCTGTTAGTAAAATGGCCCGGTCTGCCGCTAATTGATGCAAACGGGCTTCGTCTGGAATCAGAATGCCACCAACTTGTTGTAAGACTTGAGTGTGCTGATAAGCTTGAAGCAACGGATAGTTAGGCGCAATCAGCAGACTCGTTTGGCACGGCGTCGTGGTGAGATAGTCCGCACTAAAATCAGCCGCGAGAATGGCTCCGGGATGGTAAAACGGATAAGCGCGCAAGTCGGGTAGCGGGTGTAATTTGACCGTATTGAGGCCGTACACGCTGACTTGGGGATTTGCAATCAGGCTGAAAGGTTGCGCGCTTGCAATCAGTGTCGTCACCGTCTGCTGGAGTTCTTTGGAATCACGGACCGGCTCAATGATGGGGACGATGTGTGGGCCTAGTTGACCTTGTTCACACAGGGCGCGTAACGCTAATAGGTCGTACATCCGCCCCCGAAAGTAAGGATAATAAGTGGTCATAGTTGGTCACGCAGATCTGGCGCCGTTAACGCCTGGTATTTTAGTTTGAGTGCCTGATATTCCGCATTACGGGCATCCAGTTCAGTTTGCAATGCCGCGATGGCGTCGCTTTGCGTCTCATCGATGAACCGGTCGTATAAGTTTTGCTCCGGGTCGTAGACGTCATAACCTTTACGTGCGCGTTTTCGGAGTTCTTTAAATAATTGGTCGTCCGAATATAGCTGCAGGCCCTTCTTGACGCGTTTGGCTTTATCGACTTCTCGGAACAAGGAAGCGACAAAGTGGGCGGTCAGGGCAGTCTCGTCGACTTGCAAGTCTTGGTGCTGCGCCTTTTTGGCCACCGTCAAAAAACCGGGCGTTCGTAGGGGCTGTGGTGCTAAGGCCAGTGCCCGTGCGTCAAACTCACGATAAATCAAGACGCCGATGCGGTCAGGAATTTCGTCCTTGACGTCTTCATACAGGGCTTGCGGCAAGACGAAGTAATTATAGTGGCCGATAAAAGAGAGCTTGGCCTTGGAATGAAAATCAGCTTTCGTTACTTTTAGCTCGTAGCAACGCCATTCGATCTGCCCATCTGGCAGCTGCTGGTAGCTTAACGTATCGACGATGCCTTGCTCATCCGGCATGGCAACTTCTTCGACGACGTAAGCGCCCTGTTCGAAGCAATAATGGTAGAGCGTCGTTTCAAGTTGGCGAGTTAGTTTTGTCTTCATGGTGTGGGACCTCCATTTGGTGCCAAAAATTGGCGATGGTTGCTTCAAGTTGTGGGACGGAGCCAATCGTCTGGTAATATTGCCAGTGCGCTGGAAAGAGTTCTGTGTAGCGGCGACTGGCAAAACGCTGATCTAGTAAGAGGACGATGCCAGTGTCGTGCGCGCTGCGAATCAGGCGACCAGCCGCCTGTAAGACGTTGTTCATGCCGGGTAACTGGTAAGCATAGGCGAATCCCAGCCCGTTTTGATGGTCATAGTAGTCGCGAATCAAGTTGGTCTCTGGATTGATGCCAGGCAGACCGACGCTGACGATTGCGACGCCAATCAAGCGGTTGCCACGCAAGTCGATGCCTTCAGAGAAGATGCCACCCAGTACGCAAAACCCCAGCAGTGTCTGGGTGGGGTCGGCTTGAAATTGGTCCAAAAAGGCCTGGCGCGCACTGGCATCCATGGCCGCTGCCTGGGCTGTCGTCGCCACATCTGGATAGGCTGCTTCAAAGGCTGCCTTGATTTGCAGGAGGTAGCCATAGGATGGGAAGAAGACGAGGTAGTTACCAGGCTTGGCAGCCAGCATCGCGTGCAAACTCGCAATGATGCGGGGAACGTTGTGCTCGCGTTCGTGGTAGGTCGTTTGGACGTACTGGGTGACGAGAATCGCCTGGTGCTTGGGCGGAAATGGCGATGGCAACTGGTATGCTAAACTATTGGCCTCGCCGCCCAAGACGCGTTGGTAATAGGCCATTGGTGTCAGTGTTGCCGAAAAGAGCACGGCACCACCGCCTAATTCCAACGAGCGGTTCAAGAAGTCACTCGGGTCTAAGCAGAGCTCCTTGATCGTCAAATGATGCCCTTCAAGGACGTAGCGGGTCTGATAACTGCCATCATATAAGTCACCGATCTTGACAAAGGTCAGGCAGGCGAAGAAGTAATCGCGAACGGCGTCTAGTAAGGGTCCGGGTTTCTGCTGAGCCAGCCAGTCGGTGACAAACTCGTTGAAAGTTCGGAGCGTGCGCAACAATTTGTCCGGTGGGTCTGGCAGGACTTGCTCGGTCAGATGGTCGTCGATTAAGGCCTTGCTGAGACGCGTGAAGCTCCGCCGAACTTTTTTGAGTTCGCGTTGTAGGTCGTCACTTGGCTGACTCTTATCGGGCTTGGCAAGCTTCAGTAGCGTACTGATTGGTTGGTCACTAACGGCTGCGGAATACATATCACGCGACCGGCTGACGAGGTTGTGCACTTCGTCGACAAGGAAGAAATTCTCGTCGTCACTTTCACTGAAGAAGCGTTGTAAGTAGACGAGCGGGTCGAAGAGATAATTGTAGTCACAAATAATGACATCGCAAAATAATGAGGTGTCGAGTGAGAATTCGAACGGGTCTAAGGTATGCTTGCGCGCATAGGTCTCGATGACGGTCCGCGTAATCTGGTCTTCATGGGTCAATAAGTCTTTGAGCGCTGGCTTTAACCGGTCATAATAACCCAGCATGAATGGGTTATCTTCGGGGAGTACGTCCTGTTCCTCGGGAAAACGAATCTGATCTTTGGCTGTCAGTGTGATGCTTTTCAGCTTGAGCCCGTCATGACTCATCAAAGTAACCGCTTCTTCCGCGACACGGCGGGTACTCTGTTTGGCCGTCAAGTAAAATAGGCGTTCGATCACGTCTTCGCCCATCGCCTTAATCGCTGGAAACAGGGTGGAAATCGTCTTGCCAGTCCCAGTGGGTGCTTCCACGAAGAGTCGTGTTTGGTTACGGATCGTCTTGTAGACTGCAGCGGCGAGTTCGTGTTGCCCCGGCCGAAATGCTGGAAAGGGGAACGGCAACGTTTGAATCGATTGGTTGCGTTTCTCGCGAAGATCAGCCCGCAGCGTCAGCCAGTATTCGTATTCGGTAATCAGGTCCTTGAAGAAGGCGTCTAATTCCGCACGGTGCAGGATTCGCTGAGTTTTGGTGATTTTTTCGTTAATGACTTGAAAATAGGTCAGTTGGCCGGTTACCTGGTCAAGCTCAGGATGTTCTTGCAATAATAAATAACCATAGACCTTGAGCTGCCCCCAATAAAGTGTCTTCGCATTATCTGTCAGCTCATCAAACGGTTGGTCGGAAGTCTTGATTTCTTCAATCAGAGCGCCGTCATCGTTTAATTGAATGCCATCCGCTCGTCCGGCAATAATGTAATCGGTGTGATTCATCGTGACGAGTTGCTTCAAATAAACTTCACTATCATAGTCCTCACCACGGCTACTCTGCAGTTGCCGGTGAATCTTCGCACCATTCAGCGCAGTATTCTGACTGTTTTTGACTTCATTTAAATCGCCTTGTCGTAAAACGAATTCTACCAGTTGTCGAATCCCAATCTTAGTTGCCATCGGAGCGTCCTTTCTGAATTTAGTCGTTTTCTATTATAAAACATCTGTTCGCTTTTGTCTGCTGTTGATTGCAAGCACACTAAAACACGCCAGCACCTTCCCGAATTGGGGCGTGCTAGCGTGGTATAAAATTGTTGTACTAGATGTTGGTTAGATTAAAGCCACTTAGTTATCAAGTTCAAGGAAAGCCAGCTGTGAACCGCTGGAAAAAGTGCAAATCTGCGTAAACCTGCTGTTGTAGGTTCGTCCTAGGCCGGCTTCCAGGCATTCTGGGCAATGGCCGTGACGTGGTGGACACAGATTTAAGCCGACAGCCCACGTCTTAAATACTGGTCTTTCACTAACCAAGCAAAAGACGCTTGCTAAGTGAAATTTCACCACTGGGCCTTGCCCAGAATACCTTCCAGCCGGGGATCCTATTCGAAAGGCGGACATGTGCGGACCCAACTTTTAATCGAATGGTTGTTGATTCTTAGTAAGCGGTCATCTTTACACTACTGTAAGACTAGTTATCGGATGGCCTCCACGCTAATAAACTCGGATGTTGGCCCTATTAGCTATCTGTATCATTGGATATTGTCGAAACTTTCGGAATGTCAAAGCCTTGATTTCTAAAAAGCTAGCAATCGTATCGTCTAACTTTAAGGCTCGTTTTCGTGACATTAGTTAATAATCTTCAGATTACCTTATCAGGATTTGAACTTCCCAGATCCAGCATAATTCAAAGTTTACTTAAAGGTTCTGTTACTCAACATTCAGTGGTCAATTATACCCAGATAGGTGGTCGTTCATCTGCCATTCGAGTGGCTTCCCGACTGGAGGGGCTGGCTGACAATGCTCAAGGGCGAAGTTCTTCTTGTCCGGGCGGTCTTCCCGGGCTAGAAGAAGACTCGTATTTGAAATTGCGCAGTGGGTTGCTGCGTGAGTTCAAATCGATGTCCGCCCTGTTCCAGCGTTGTCAGCCAGCCCTGGAGGTCGGAATAGGAGATCACCGGCTGACGAACAGTAATCCAACTCACCGGGTATGTCTGAATTGTGATTCAAATCAACTAGTGCGATGCGTCAATGTTAGTCGTACCAGTGGCTGTGATGTTGGCGAATCGTCTTGCGGAGGCTAAACCCATAGCTGATGAATAACGGCAGTGATGATGGTTGCAAGCGTTGCGTATAGCCAGGAACCAGCTGTACTAAAGTAAGTGGCATAGCCAATGCTCAGACTCGCGAGTCCAACGATTGGCAGTAAAATTTTGGCGGGTGCGGGGTGTAAGAAGACGACGCCTGCCAGCCATAAGACGGCTGCTGTGACCATCGCATCAACGCTGATGGCCGTTCCAAAACTAGTGATGAGGGTGAGCAATGCCAGTAGCGTTCCGACGACGAGTAGGAGCGTTGCAAAGCCGTTGCTCAAAGTCCAAGTAATTCTTTTCATAATGATTCGCCTCACTTTCTGCTACCTATATTATAAGCTAATTAGTGGTTATGAAAGAAATAATATGCTGACGAATCGGTTTACAATGTTATGAAAATCATGAGTTTGTGAATAAATCCTTGAAAGCGTATGCATATTTAGCTAAACTGACAGTAGGCACACTTGATGATGGATGGAGGAAAAATAGTCATGGCAAAAATTTTAGCAATTAACGCCGGCAGTTCGACTTTAAAATGGAAACTTTTTAGTGTTCCAGAAGAAACGGTTATCGCATCAGGAATGGTTGACCGGTTGGGCTTACCGAATTCTGTTTTTACGATTAAAAAAGCAGATGGGAGTAAAGAGACCGAAACCAAGGATACGATTGACGCCAAAGAAGCTGCCGCAATGGTTTTAACGCGGTTGAAGAATGATAACATCGTCGACCAACTCACCGATATCAAAGGGGTTGGACACCGGGTCGTCGCTGGTGGCGAAGACTTCAAGGACTCTGTTGTGATTACGCCGCAAACATTGAAGAAAATTAAGGATTTATCTGAGTATGCGCCGTTACATAACCCAACGCAGGCTTACTATATCGAAGTGTTCCGTGATCTGTTACCTAAAGCGGTTCAAGTCGCGGTCTTTGATACGTCGTTGTATGCGGATATGCCAAAAGTTAATTATTTATACAGCATTCCATACGACTACTATGAAAAATTCGGTGCACGGAAGTATGGTGCTCACGGGACTAGTCACCGTTACGTGGCCAACCGGACCGCTCAATTACTGGGCAAGCCCCTCGATGAATTGAAGTTAGTCACCCTGCACTTGGGCTCTGGCGCTTCGATCACGGCCTTTGATCATGGTCAAGCCATTGATACGTCAATGGGCTTCACGCCATTAGCCGGGATTACGATGAGTACGCGTTCTGGTGATATCGACGCGTCGATTATTCCGTTCTTAATGCGGCACCTCGGTATTTCAGACGTTGAGGACTTCATCGACATTTTGAACCACAAGTCCGGTCTCTTGGGTATTTCAGGCTTGTCACCAGACATGCGTGACCTGGATAAGACGCAGGATACACGTGAACAGTCGAAGCTTGCGATTGAAATCTTCGTGAACCGGGTTGTGAAGTACGTTGGGAGTTACATTGCCGAAATGAACGGTATTGATGCACTCGTCTTCACCGCCGGCATGGGTGAAAACTCATGGATGATTCGCGAACGTATCGCCAAGTTACTGGGTTACTTCGGTATCACGGTCGACGTTGACAAGAATCACATGCACGGCAAGGAAGAAGTCATCAGTAAGGAAGGCGAACCAGTTAAAGTAATGGTTGTGCCAACCAACGAAGAATTGATGATTGTTCGTGATGTTGAACGCTTATCTTCAGCTAAATAAATCAATTTGAAAGGCGCGGGCCTCGGAATTTTAATTCTGGGGCACGCGCCTTTTTGCGATTTTGTTTGTTCGTCAAGATTACCTTAGTTCAGTTGCTTAGCTAATCAAATGACCTTAGCTCGCCGATTGGTCAGACGGCTGATCTGTGGTTTTTGACTGGGCCTCAGTGGTCAAGGCGGGCTTGATCATTTTTATATGTGGCGTGTGATTGAATAGAAACGGGGTGCCACTGGTCGTAAAGCCAAACCGCTGATAGAACCCTTGCACGGGGACCTGGGCTTCGATTTGAATTGGTCGTTCACCATAGTGTGCTTCGATTACTTGCAGAATGTGGTGCATTAAGTCCGCACCAAGGTGGCGACCACGCTGGTTTTCGACCACGACGACGCGTCCAAAGGAGACGTGGTTTGCTTCTTTAAAAATTCGTGCGTATGCAACAATTTGTTGGTCGACGATTTTGAAGACGTGGTGTGCTTGTAAATCAATCGCGTCGACTTCTTGGTAGATTCGTTGTTGCTCGACGACGAACGTTTTGACGCGTAGTTCGTAGATGGCGTATAATTCAGTTGTTGTTAGTTCTGAGAATGTTTTGATTGACCACATGGTGAGACCTCCTTGGCGTTGACGTTAAGTTTATCACCAGATGATTGTATATGCAATAATAAAAAGGAGCGCTTATGATACCAACACTGAGATTGATGGGGACATTGTCGCGGATGGTGACGAATGAGGGAAACCAGCGCTTTGCCAAGTATGGGTTGAACAATAATCAATTCATTTACCTGATTCGAATCTGCGAACAGCCAGGGTTATTTTTTAGTCAACTTGCCGACCAGATGAAGATGGATCGGACAACTAACTATCGGGCAGTCCAGAATTTGATTAAAAAAGGGTATGTTCGCAAAGCGTTACATCCAGAAAACAAAAAGGTCCGCTGCCTCTACCCAACGGCCGCGGGCAAGAAGCTATACCCAGAGTTGCACGCCTATGAACAGTGGTGTGCGGACTTGGTCGGAGCGCGGTTGACGGCCGGACAGCGGCAAGTTTTGTTCGAGAGTTTATCCCTCGTGACGGCCAATGTCGCTGACCAGCTGGACTGAAATCCCCCGTGTAAAGTCGCTGGACATAAAATTAATTGTAAACAACCAAATTAACATGCCGTTTTAGCTGAATTTTATGTCAGAAGAGAGTAACATGTAGTTATCAAGTTATGACTGGATTAATGAATTGAACGCATGGCTAGCGTCCGTCTCAACAGACACATTAGTCTACGCTTATAATGAAAGGGGTTAATAAATCATGGCAAAAACTTTAGTGCTAGGTGGGGGTTACGCAGGGATGCGCGCCGTCAAATTTTTACAAAAGAGTCTTCCAACCGAGGACGAAATCGTATTGGTCGACCAGACGCCGACGCATACTGAGAAGACCAATTTACACGAAGTCGCAGCGGGAACCATCGCGCCGGACCGGATTACTTATCAAATCCCAGAAATTATTGGCAAACGGGTCCAATTTGTTCAAGCAACGGTCAACAATGTGGATATTGAAACCAAACAAGTCAGCTTCGATGACCATGCCGACATGACGTATGATTACTTAGTCTTAGCGCTTGGTTTTCAATCTGAAACATTCGGGGTTGAAGGCGCTGATGAAAATGCGTTGCCAATGGATGACTTGGCAACGTCACAAGCCGTTTATGAACATATCGAGGAACGGTTCAAGGCTTATCGGACGTCCAAGGATAAGAACGACTTGAAGATCGCCGTTTGTGGCGCTGGTTTTACGGGAATCGAATTACTGGGTGAATTGACCCAATCATTGCCAAAATTACAGGCCAAGTATCAGACACCAGCTGCCAAGGTCGTGTGTCTTGAACGGATGCCATCGATCTTGCCAATGTTCACCCAAGAACTTCGCGATTATGCCTTGAAGTTTATGGAGAAAAATAACGTTGAAATGCGGTTAGGTTCAGTGATTGAAGCCATCAAGCCAGGTGCCGTTGTCTACAGCGATGCTGATAAGAATGAGCATGAATTCACGGCCAACACCATTATCTGGACGGTCGGGGTCAGTGGCTCACACGTGATTGCGGATTCCGGCTTTGAACAACGTCGTAACCGGGTCGTAGTTAAGCCTGACCTTTCGTTAGAAGGCCATCCAGAAGTCTTCATCGTTGGTGACGTGGCCGCTGTGATGGATCCAGAAAGCAACCGGCCTTATCCAACCACGGCACAGATTGCCTTAGCAGCTGGTGAACAAGCCGCCAAGAACATTGGGGCGTTACGCCATAACCAAGCTACCACGACGTTTAACTACGAATCCAGTGGGACGGTCGCATCATTGAGTGACCGCGATGGTATCGGCCAAATCTTCAGCAGCAATAAGCCTGTGCACGGTTATGCGGCTTCTGCCTTGAAGAAGATTATTACGGACCGCTCATTGCTTGAAAGTGCCCACCTCGGCACCGTCTTCAGCAAGGGTCGTTTCGATTTGTATCATTAATCTTTAAAATGAATAAGTTGTCCGCGTTGCTGGAATAACGCGGGCTAGCGGCGCACTGATTCGAGGATGGGTCTCGGATCAGTACGCCGCTTTTTGTGTTGCGAATTGCGGCGATGATGTCTGATTGCAAGGTAAGATGAAGTTTGGCCAGTGATCGTGTGGGTGGCGGGATTGGCAGAATAGATGTCGTTACGGACAATCTATCACTGGTTAGTGAGCTTGGATAAAATAATTTTGGCCAGATATTGGATTGTAAGCGCCGAAGTAGAGCCAGTTATGCCAGGCTGTGTGATAGAAGCTACGACTTGGAACGGCTGCCAAATATTGGACCAGAGAACTTGGAGCGGGTCGATTGGTTATGTAAACGGCAAAAGCGCCCTTGTTTACTGAAAATCTAATGTTGTTGGGTTTTTCGGTGGTAGCGAACAGATTTCCGCCGTAATACATTCCGGAACCCCAAAAATTGTTCGATTGGCCGTTATTCCGCCGTTTGACGGTTGTTGGTTGCTTTAGGCTAGCGTTTTCGCTAATTAGTTCTTGAGATGTTGCATCAAATGATGGCACCTGATTACCATTCTTGTCATAAATCACGACTGGTTCAGCTGCGACGCTTTGCTTGATAGTGGGACTTGAGTTGATATTTACGGCATAGAAAGAAATTGATGCAATCAGCCCTAGAATCAATAACGGTAATGCATATAACACAATCAAAATGCGCTTTTTCATAATATTTAGCTACTTTCGTCTGGTTTGGGTAAAAACATCGATGCTTTTACCCGAGAAGTATATGATGTTGAGATCTAAATCGCAACTTAGCCAATATATTAATATTTCGTTGGCTCTGCGGGTGTAAATGTTGATATTATATTTGCACGTTCTGCTAATTAGCGTTTTCCACTAACTTATAGATATAATTACGCTAATTCTATAACTTTTATGTAATCTATATGCTGATTAAATTTAATTATTCTAACCGTAATAGACTTAATCCTACCATTCAATATTCTTTGATAAAGTCAAATCGCTATTAAAATGATTAATACTGTTATTTTTGGTAAACAGGCATTTTTACCCCGTTAAATCAGCTTTTTAATCTTGTTTTATGAGATTGATTGAACCCCACAGTTTGTAGTATAATACATATTCAAAACTCAAAGGGGTGTCCCGATTGCATAAAATTTTAGGCCTGTTAATTGTATTGTTACTATCGTTTTTTTCTATACGGTAATTCTAATGCATAAGCGCAATGTGTTTGTGCCCAAAAGGTATAAATACGTCGCTGGTATATTTATAGAGCGAGCTCATATTGGCAAATTCACGAAAACTTTTACACCCATTCTCCGCGATACAATAAAGCATTCTAAGCTGTTATACGCGTTGCTAATCTTTTTGAAGGAACTGTACATTTTAGGCCTCGCCGGTCTTGTATGGTGCATTTTTTTGTTCCAGAATTCCAAGCCGATTTGGGTGCCAGTTTGTGGAATTTCTTACCTCATTCTCAGTATACGGCCGCTCGTTCTTCAGATGTTTAGCTATGCTTTCTACAACAAACACCCAAGAATAGATGATGCAATCATTCTTCCAAATAGAAGCACTCGTGCTAGACTTCGATGGCTGATGTGGTCACTATTTTATTGTTGCATCTCAATCGGGCTCCTGCTAATAACGATAATTTTAGGAATACAGCTAAGTACCATGCATTTTATAATAATGAAGTGAGTCGGCATTCTGCCATGTGGTGGTATTTTTTAATGTGATACCAATACGGTCAGATGCATTACAAGCTGCCGAAAAATGGACAAAGATCCTGCTGGGTGTCTATGACTCAGGTACGTCACAAAGAACGCCGATATGACCTGTTGGAGATTCAGGGAGACTTTGTGCGTACGCGCCAATATGGCTTGCTTGTAAATGGATGTGATGACGGCCCATTTGGTCGTATATTTACTGTCACATTTGATAACGTAATTGCACCTTTTCAGAAGTTCATGAATTTAAAATCGTTCATTAGGGCTGCTGATTTGCCATAAGTTATCAAAAGCGTTGTGCCTTCATTTCTAAAAGAAACCGAGACACAACGCTTTGGTTCAAAATACATTCCGAAAATAACGTCACCCGTTTTAGAAAGGTCGGGCCAAATTAATGACTTTATATCCAGAGCAACTCCTTATCCCTGTGTTTCAGAGCACTTTATTGAATCAGGCGCTGACCGTGGTTGGCTACGGTGCTTTGTACTGGCTAGCTGGGATCATTATGCGTCCAATCGTCCGTAGACAAATGGATCTGTTGGAAAAAGCAGGGTTACTCAAAACTGATCAAGAGGTAAAAAAGACCAAGCTGGACAGGATTCTACAACGAACCAAAATAGTGACAGTGACAGTGGCTGTGAGTTTGTTTGTGAGCGTATTGGCGCTAAAGTACGATTATTACTACGTTATTTTTGTTATTGTATCGCTCAAAGTTTGCATATCACTACTATATTTGACGGTTCTGGTAGAGTGCTGGATTCCGGTAAGGATGCTAATTGAGAAAGGTTCTTTACTTCAAAAGGCCCATAAACTGGGAGCTGAGACGAAACGCTTGGGAATTACAGTGATTAGGAAACTAGAATGGTTATTGATAATAGACGCCGCCTTGAAACTCCCCGTTGCGTTGATATGTCTAAGCTTACATCTCCCTCAATTGGCCTACTAGTCAAATATACGCCCAGTTTACCCGTTGCCACAGTTGCGCAATCAACCGCTGATTTGGACAATTAAGTTACCAGCTGTCGTTACTATCCGCCTGTGACCGATTACGCTTACAATCAAGGTAATCAAGGGGGGCGATGACAATGACAACGCCATTAGTGGTAGCACCAATTAAAAAGTGGTTCGTTAGTTTCGTGGTTGTCGTGGTAATAGTGACGCTCTGGTCGCAGGCAATCTGGTGGTTAGCGAGCAGTGCATTTGGATCATTGATCATACTCAATTTACAGTTCTTAGTCTTTCCGAATACAGCGGACCGGCACTGGCTGAATCGGCTGAGCCTCGGATTAGTCTTCGCGCTAGTCTTAATTGCTAATCTTAAGTTTATCATCGTTAGTGCGATGGTCTTTCACTAACACTAGTGACTGAATTGCGGCGTCGCTCGATTGCGAGTCAGAGGGAGCGAGTCGCCGTGCAGCTAACGGTTGTCCTGACAATTGAACACGCATGAGCATAATAAAAAAGTGGTGCTAGCTAAGCTAACATCACTTTTTGGCGTCTCAGATTAATGGTGCATCTTGAATTCCAAGTAACGATCATTATATAGACCGACTTTGGCGGGTGATAAATCTTGATAGATTTGAAGGTGCTTGATGGTTTGGTTATCCGGGTAGAACTGCCGGTCATTGCGAATTGCTTTAGGTAATAGCGCTTTGGCCTTGCGGTTCGGTGTCGCATAACCAATGTACTCGGCGTTTTGTGCGGCATTTTTGGGCTCGCTCATGAAATTCAAGAAGGCGTAGATGGCTTTAAAATGCTTGGCGGTCTTCGGAATGACTAAGTTGTCAAACCACAAGTTACTGCCTTCAGACGGCACGACGTAGTGGAGATGTGAGTTGCCGTCCAACATCTCACTCGCTTCACCAGACCAGTCAACCGCAATCGCCGCTTCATTTTGAATCATGTACATCTTGATTTCATCGGCAACGACCGCTTTGACGTTTGGCGATAACCGATTCAGCTTATTACGCGCTGCCAGTAGGGTCGCCGGGTCAGTGGTATTCATGGATTGGTTCATCGAGGCGAGGGCAAAGCCCATCACGTCACGTGCGCTATCGATCAGCATGATTTTATTTTTGTACTTTTGTTGCCACAAATCGTTCCAATGCTGAATGCTGCCCGGTTGCACGTACTTGTCATTATAAATAATCCCCAGTGTTCCCCAGAAGTACGGCACGGAATAACGATTGTGCTTGTCGAAGGCGAGGTTCATGAAACGCGGGTCGTAATTCTGCATTCCGGTCAGCTTGCTTTTATCGAGTGGTAAGAGCAAGTGGGCCTTTTTCATTTTCTCAATCATGTAATCGCTAGGGACGGTCAGGTCATAGCTGGTACCGCCTTGCTTGATCTTGGTATACATGGCTTCGTTGCTGTCGAAGGTCTCGACGTTGACGTGATACCCGGTCTGCTTCTGGAACTTCGTGAGTAAGCTCGGGTCGATGTAGTCACCCCAAGTATACAAGTTCAACACCTTTTTGCCGGTGCTGCCGGAGCTCGTCTGTAAGCGTTGTGCGCCAAAAGCGAGCAGACCACAGACGACGAGCAGACTGACGATGATACCGAATAACTTTTTCATTTCCGCCGCCCCCTAACTGCTGGCCGCCGGTGCCGACTGCTGTATTGGTTGATGAAGTAGTAACCAATCACTAACACGAGTGCCATTAAGAACATGAGTCCGGATAGCGCGTTGATCTCCAAGTTGATGCCTTGCCGCGCCCGTGAATAGATTTCAACTGACAACGTACTGAAGCCGTTCCCGGTCACGAAGAAGGTCACGGCAAAGTCATCGAGCGAATAGGTCAGCGCCATGAAGAAGCCCGAAAAAATCCCCGGCATGATGGACGGAATAATGATTTGGCTGAGTAGTTGCCAATTATTAGCGCCTAAATCCGCCGCGGCATCGAGCAAACTCGAACTCATTTCCTGAATCTTGGGGAGCACCATCAAGACCACGATGGGAATCGAGAAGGCGATGTGGCTCAGTAGCACTGAACCAAACCCGAGTGGAATTTTCAGCGCCGTGAAGAAAATCAGAAAACTAGCCCCAATGATGACATCGGGTGAGACCATCAGGATATTGTTCAAGGATAACAGCGTGTTGCGTGTGATTGACTTGGTCGTACTATTGATGCCTAATGCCCCGAGCGTACCGATAACGGTTGCTAATAGTGAAGATAAGAGGGCAATCAATAAGGTGTCCAGAAAAATCGCAATCAACCGCGTGTCGGCGAACAAATCTTGGTAGTGCTGCCACGTAAATCCGTGGAAGTTGTTCATGGTCGTCCCCTGACTGAAGGAGTAGACAACAAGAAAGATAATTGGCGCGTATAACACGATAAAGATGAACCAGAGGTATAGATTGCGCCACTTGAAGTTACGTAACGTCATTATTTCGTCAACCCCTTTCGTGTGCGCCGTTTGCCACCACTAGTCAGCCACATGATAATGACCATCGCAATAATCAGCACAACGCCGATCGTCGAGCCCATGCCCCAATTCATGGTCGTTAAGAAGTGCTCTTCAATGGCAGTCCCCAGCGTGATCACTTTGTTCCCGCCAATCAAGCGCGTCAACATGAAGAGTGATAGCGATGGAATGAAGACGGCCTGAATTCCAGCTTTGACGCCCGGTAAGGTCAGGGGGAAAATGACCCGACTGAATGTTTGCCAATTGGTCGCCCCTAAGTCACGACTGGCATTGATATACGAGGCGTTCAGTTCGCTGATCGAGTTGTAAATCGGCAGGACCATGAACGGAATCTGAATGTAGGCCGCAACAAAGATAAAGCTAAAGTTCGTGAACAGCAGCTGCTTGGGGCCAATACCGATAAAACTCAAAAATTGATTGGCGATTCCAGCTTGGCTGAAAATTCCAATGAAGGCGTAGGCCTTTAACAAGAGATTGATCCACGTTGGCATGATGATCAGCAGTAGCCATAGTTGCGGATGCTTGGTCTCGTTGAGCAAGTACGCCGTGGGGTAGCTGATCAGAATGGTCGCCAAGGTAATCAAAAAAGCATACCAGACGGAGTTGAGCGTCATCATTAAGTAAGTGTTGGACGAGAAGTAGGTCTGGTAATTGCCAAGCGTGAATTGCCCATCGATATTAAAGAATGATTGATAAATGAGCAGCAGCACGGGCGCGATGACGAAGAGGATGATCCATAACATGTACGGAATAAAGTAAGCCGTGTTACGACTCAACCGTTGTTTTTGTTGCATGCTGGCCACCTCCTAATCATCTTCATATTGTTCAAGCCGGGCGTCGAAAGCCGCTTCGCTTTCGTTGAGGCGCATGACGTGAATGTCTTGCGGGTCAAAGGTCAAGCCGATTGGTTCACCTTCTGCGGCCGGGTTGGTCGAGTGGACGAGCCATTCGTTGTGGTCGGTATCGTAAGCCACGATTTCAAAGTAGTTGCCGCGGAAGAGTTGTGAATCCACGGTGACCACAAGCTTGCCCTGGTCCGCCGCGACGATGTCCAAGTCTTCTGGTCGGAGCACGACTTCGACGGGTTCGTCTGGTTGCATGCCGGCGTCAGCGCATTCGAAGGATTTGCCGACGAATTCGACTTCGAAGTCCTGCAGCATCTTGCCGGGAATAATATTACTTTCGCCAATGAAGTTTGCAACAAAGTGATTGATGGGTTCGTCGTAAATGTCGACTGGTGAGCCACCTTGCAGGATTTCGCCAGCGTTCATGACAAAAATCTCATCACTCATGGCGAGGGCTTCTTCCTGGTCATGGGTCACAAATAGGAAGGTGATGCCAAGCCGTTGTTGCAAGTCGCGTAATTCATACTGCATGTCTTTACGAAGTTTGGCATCAAGCGCCGATAGCGGTTCGTCCAGCAATAAGACTTTGGGCTGCATGACCAGTGCCCGGGCAATTGCGACCCGTTGTTGTTGTCCGCCTGAAATTTCACTGATTTCGCGGTCGCCGAGGTCCGCCAGTTGCACCATTGCGAGCGCGTCTTGAACCCGAGTCTCGATTTCGTCCTTAGGTACTTTATGGAGCTTAAGGCCAAAAGCCACGTTTTCTGCGACATTCATGTGTGGGAAGAGTGCGTAGTCTTGGAAGACCGTATTGACTTGCCGTTGGTTGGCTGGTAGTCCGTTGATGAGCTGCCCATCGAAGTAGACTTGTCCCGAAGTCGCGTCGGTAAAGCCCGCAATGGTCCGTAGAATCGTCGTTTTACCGCAACCAGAAGGGCCTAGTAAGGTGTAGAACTTACCGGCTTCTAAGTCGAGATTGATATTTTTTAAAACTTGATGTTCCCCGTAACTTTTTGTGATATTCGTTAACCGAATAATTGGTTGTGCGTTAACCGCCAAAGTAAAGACCTCCCTAAAACGTGTGCTGGATCGCGCAACGTGGCGCGCCAGTCAGTAGTACTGTGATTATAAGTAGGACGCGGTCGTAACCAAGGTGAACGTGCAGGACGTCGAGCCTGGGTTGCTGATTTGGTGCGTCTTAGTGGCATGAAATGACAAGGTGTCACCCGCCGTAGCGGTATACCGCTGTGTGCCTAATTGTAAACTGAGCGTGCCGGTTTGAACCATGATGAAGGTTTCCGCCGGCGAAGGCTCAAAGGATTTGAAGCGACCATTCGGAACCAGTGTAACGGTGACGGGCTCTAACTGGTTGTCGTTAGACGCCGGTACAAGCCATTTGACACGGTATCCGAGGGCTTCATCGTCATAAGTCGTCTGTTCATCTGGATGGTAGACGACTTTATGGGTCGGTTGTTCCGTCGCAAAGAAATCAGCGGGCGCACAACCCAGGACTTCAAGAATCGCGAAGAAGGTCTCCATCGAAGGCGATGACTGATCGTGCTCCAATTGCGATATGTAACCTTTACTGAGATCAGTTCGTTCGCCCAGCTCTTCTTGCGTCAGTTGTTTTTGAATCCGCAGATTGCGGATGCGTTGACCAATATCCATGACATTCACCTCGAATCGGTAGTTTTGTTTAACTAAACAATAAGTTTAGTACGAGCTTTAATTATAATGAAAAATGGAGTGGTGGCAAGCCTTTTTTGCGAATTTTAGCTTGCTAACTTTTACCGCCAAATGCCCGTGGCTGAAAAGGCTAATGCGGGTTGGTGTTTGGCGGATGGTGAGCGTTGTTCGGTTAATTAATCAATTTGGTTTTATGCCACGGTTGCGTACGAGTTGCGTTTCAAACATGAACAATTAGTTCGATTGAACAAACCGAGCGAACGGGGGTATGTTAGCGGCTAGCCAGCATCCAGGTTGGTTCAAGTGACATCATCAGCGTGCTATCGCTAGACGGCGCCAAACCAGTCAGCTGCGTCTCGTCGGTGGACAGTTTATGCGGGATGTTAGCGACTGGCCAGAACCAAACGACTAGGTGGATTCAAGTTAATGATTGGCGCGCCATCATTAGATTAGTCCAAATCGACCGGTCAAAGCTCGTCATTGAACAGCTTGAAACGGATGTTATCATTTGGCACGGACCATTAAATCTGGCGGCAGTATCGCCCGGCACAGACCGCCAACCGTCCAAGCGGCATTAAAAAAGCCCAAGACATCCGTCTCAGGCCGTCATCGTTGTTATTAATCCGCGCGGTAAACGACTTCAAAAACCTCGCTGACCATCGGTGTATCTGATGAAAGGTTTTTGCCGTGTTCTTCTAGCGTTGGGGTGAACTCATCGGTCTTGCGTTTCCGCCAATCGCCGATGCTGCGATCACCTTCGCCTTCATGATAAGCGTGTTCCGCGGAGATACGATAGAATGGAATCAACTCGGAGACTACCGTTTTGATGATTGCGACTGGTTTCATATCACCGTTTAATAACACGTTATAATCGCCGACTTGGGGAATGGCAACTTGTTCCGCTGTAAAAGTGTCCAACGGTGTCGTTGTGGCTGTCTTCGTTCCAGCCAGAATGGCATCAGTCAAAGCCTGAACTTCTTGAGGGTTATTTTGTTGACCAAACCAACGTGTCTGATAAGAGGCCCCTTGTGTGTCGGTCGTTTCATTGTAAGCTTTCCATAATTGTTCTGCTGATTGTGCTGGCATACCCGTCACCTAATTTCGCTTAGAATATTGAATTCGTCATCATGTAACCGAATTCACAATTCAAGTATAGCATGTCGCTTCATAAAACGACACGTTCGACACTGGATTCAATCGGAAAATTAAGTGAGTCAACAATTAAGCAAGATTTGTTATAATGGGCGTACGAATCGGAGGCGAAGATTGATGGAAATTACACCTGTTAAGATGACGGATTTGCCACAAATTATGGCGATTGAAAAAGCGGGTTTTTCGGAAGCCGAAGCCGGCAGTGAAGCTGCCTATCGGGAACGAATCGAGAAGTTGGGCGAGACTTTTTTAGTGGCGCGCGATGATGCGGTCGTATTAGGCTTTATCGTGGGGCCAGCCGTTGGTGCGCGGTACATTCAAGACGAGATGTTTGTCACGACACCGACGAACCTGCCACGTGGCGGTCACCAACTCGTGTTCACGTTGGCGGTCTCACCACTAGCCCGTCATCAACAGATTGGCAGCCAGCTACTGACTGCCTTAGCTGAGAATGCACAGGCTCATGGTCGAACGAGTATGAGTTTGACCTGCTTGGAACGCTTGGTGCCATTTTATGAACAGAATGGCTTTGTCAATCAGGGGGTCGCTGAGTCAACGCATGCTGGTGAGACTTGGTATAACTTAGAGAAAGTTTGGGATTAAAAATGAAATTAGCAACGTTACAAGCACAATTACCGGATTTTGAAATTCGCCTGCTCACTTTAGCAGACCAGGAAGACTTACTGCGCTTAGAGCAGAGTAACCCGCAGTATCATCAGTATTTTTCACCAGAACCGCTGACCATGACGGAAGTCCAACATGACTTGACCGCCCATCCAGATGAGCTGGCTGCCGCACAGAAACAAGTTTTTGGTTTTTATCTTGCGCATCGGCTGGTCGCAGTTGTGGACTTGTTGAATCAGTACCCACAAGAGCAATTTCTATTTATCGGCTTGCTGATGGTCAACCGGGCTTATCAGCGTAAATCAGTCGGTCGCGTCATCGTCACTGGCCTGATGCAGGCAGCTCTTGCAAGCAATATCAAAGTGATCCAGCTGACACGGGTGACTGCGGATGAAGGCGTTGCGCGGTTCTGGGAAGGACTGGGCTTTGAAGATGGCAATCAACTCTTCTTACCGTTACGTGCCGGGGGTCGGCTGCCCGTGACGACCATGTCGCGACTGCTCCAATAGAATTCTCATGGAACTCTTAGCGATAAGGCCTAGTAAGCGATATCAGACGTGTTAAACTCGTGGTGACTAATAAATAGAAATGAGGTTAACACAGATGATTAAGCATTGGGGAAAAGCGGACACTGGGATGTTAATTGCATCCGTCTTACTATTAATGGTGATTTTCACGTTTTTCGAAATTACCGCTAGTTTGACAGTCAGTGTGATTGCTTTTCCGATTAGTTTGATTGTGTTGATGGCGATTATGGAATACGCCGCAACGGAACTACGGCGCAAATAAGTGACTCGCAGCTAAATCGCAACCTAAATAGGCGCCCGTACTTGTCATTGGCAAGTGCGGGCGCTTTTACTCGTAAAAAAGTTGTTAATGCATTGTGATTGGCTGTTTGTCGGGAGTTGTGGTGGAATGTGACAGTTATTTGGATTGCTGTTCGTCAGCCGGTGATCTCCTTAGTCCGACTTCCGGGGCCGGCTGACAACGCTGGAACAGGGCGGACATCGATTTGAACTCACGCAGAAGACCACTGCGTAATTTCAAATACGAGTCTTCTTCTAGCCCGGGAACCCCACCCGAACAAGAAGAACTTCGCCCTTGAGCATTGTCCGCCGGCCCCTCCAGTCGGGAAGCCGCTCGAATGGCGGATGAACAGCCGCCCATCTGGGTACAATTGGCCATTGAATAATTAGGAGACAGGTCCTTCGAGCAAACTTTGAATTGGCAATAAAACTCACCTGGAATTTGCAGGTCAAGATTTTGTTGAGTGAATCTAATCGAAACTGCCTTGTTGGTAGATGACAGGATTACTGATTTCAAAGCATTAACGACTAGTTCATATTCAGTCTGATTCGAAAACGTATCAAGTAAGGGATAATAATCTAGACACTCCTGTACTGACGGCACTAGACGATAGCCTAATGATTAAGAAAAAGTTTTAGACAAAACAAATCTGACAGTCAGATAACAGCTGTACGGTTTGATATGAATCAGTGATCAGTCTTTAAAAAAGTTGGGTCCGCACATGTCCGCCTTTCGAATACCATCCCCGGTTGGAAGGTGTTTCTGACAATGCTCAGCGTTTTTCAGAGTGTGAGGTTCAGACGGGTTGGGACTGATGATTAGCCTAGCTAGAGCGTTAAGCGGTGAATTTCCGCTTGGCGTTCTGGCGTAGCTAACCGGAAGTCCCAGTCTGACCCGAACACGTTTTATCCATACTGCAGCTAACGTGGAAGACCAGTATTTAAGACGCGATTTGTCGGCTTAAATCTGTGTCCATCGCGTTCCAGCGTTGTCAGAAATGCCTGGAAGCCGGTGTAGGATGCATCTATCACAGAAAGTTTACGCCGATTTGCCCTATTTTCCAGCGGTTCTAAGCTGGCTGTACTTCAAAGGTCTACAGAATGTTAAGACTTTCTTACCTTGTCAGCAACTGTACTATGCTGTACTATGTTGTTTAAACAAAGCAGTCGTCGGATTTCAAATGGAGGTGGGCCATGCAAATTGACCATGGGAGCAGGCAGCCGTATTATGCGCAGTTGGTAACCGGAATTGAACAAGATATCGCGCACGGGGTGTTGCAGCCTGGTGAACAGTTGCCGTCGGTGCGGGAGATGGCGCGCCAACATTTGCTCAATCCGAATACGGTCAGCAAGGCTTACAAGCAGTTGGAGGCACAACAGATCATTCAGACGGTTCCGGGTAAGGGGACTTACGTGCAGGCCGCGGATTCAAGCTTGTTGCAAGCGGAATTACGCGAACGGTTCACACAAATCGTCAAGCTAGCGTATCAGAGTGGGGTCAGTATCGCTGAACTCCACGACTGGCTGGATAAAACGGGGGAAATGTTATGAGTTTAATGATTAATCAGTTAAGCAAACAAATCGACCATCACCAGACGTTGGATGAGATTAGTTTTGAAATTGGCTTAGGACAAATCGTGGGCGTGGTCGGTCGTAATGGTGTCGGTAAGACGACGCTGTTTCGGACTATCAACGGTCAGTATCTCAGCGACCAGGGGACCGTCACAGTCGATGGTCAAAATGTGGCAACGCAACCAGCGTCTCGTACGCAGTTGTGCTTCATTGACCCACTGACGAATTTCTTCAAGGGCGCGACGATCAGACAAATTCAGTGGTACTACCAAGCCGCTTATCCGGCCTTTGATAATGCCAAATTTGAGCAATTACTCGACCGTTATCAATTAACTTCTAAGCAAAAATTACGGCATTTCTCAAAGGGGACCTTTGGCTTATTTACCATCATTCTCAGCGTGGCGACGCAAGCACCATACCTCTTTCTGGATGAACCGCTAGATGGTTTGGACGTCCTGATTCGCAAGAATATTCTGGGCATCTTGATTGATGAAGTCGCAACCGGTGAGCGGTCGATCGTGATTGCGTCGCATAACTTGGTCGAACTAGAAGGCGTGATCGACCGGGCATTGATGTTGAAGCAAGGACAAATCGTCAACGATTATCAGCTGGAATCGATGCGGCATAATGCGCGCAAAGTTCAACTGGTCTACCGTGATAAGCAGATTCCAGCGGTGATCAAGCAGCTGGGACACATCGTCCACGTGTCGGGGCGGGTGATCGTCGTTGTTTTCGAGAATTTCGACGAAGCGCTCCAGACGCAATTGGCCGCGACCAAGCCAGTCTTTCAAGAAGAGTTACCACTCTCATTGGCTGACTTGTTCATGGCGAATTTGACGGACGAAGCGGATTTTGAATTATTATCTTAGGGGGCGGGGACATGACCAAACGAACATTATGGCAGTTGTTGTGGCGGCACTATCGCGTCATTGTATTGACAGGAATAATGGCTTTATTGCTGGCTGGTATTAAGGAAGGTTATAGTATCGTGCAGCGTCCGTCCTTATACATTGCGGTGAATGAGACCAGTTTTACATTGACCAGTGCGAACGGTATTCGAATGGGGCTGGTCGTCAGTATTTTAGTCAGCCTAGTCATAGGCGTCGTGCTATTTTTGAATGATAATTTTACAAACTTTGATCAGTATTTATTTAGCTTGCCAGTTCCGCGACGTCAGATCTATCGCCGCAAAATCGGTCTCCTGATTGGGACGGTGGTGAGTGCGTATGTCTTGGCAGAAGCGATTTATGGCTTGATTACTTGGCGGGTGCTGGTCAATCGGCATGTTGGGGTGAACTGGGTTGGCTCAATCTATGAGGAAGTTGAAATCTTAGCACTGATTATCACGCTAAGCCTAGTCGCGGCCACGTTTGGCTTGTGGGTCGGCCGCGTCTTTGCAAGTGCCCTGGCGACGTTCGTCTTCACTTGCAGTCTGCCGTTTGCCTACGATGGCTTGATCAACATTGTGGCTGGAGTGACTGGTCAGACTTATCGCCAAGCGGATATTTTAGGGACGTTGTCGAGTCAGCACCCCAGCGGTCTGTTAATTGTCCTGGTGATTTGTGGTGTCATTAGTGGGGGCCTCTACTGGCTCAACCAATGGGCGTTTGACCACTTATCGTTAGAAAATGGGCAGGACTTTTTCCGTTTCCCACAATTGCGCGGCGCTGTTCTGAGTTTTTCAATCGGCTATTTGATTATTGCCATCAGCTGTTCGCAATTTGGTGCTGGGATTGTTGGCTTACTGACCGATCATTATAAACCGCAATTACCGCTAGTTACTTTTATTCTATTGACGATTGCGGTCGCTTACCTCACTTGGAGTCTGGGGCGTTGGTTCTTATATCGACCGGACCGGTTCCGGGATGCTTGGACGTTCAAGAAGCTGGCGTAACAATTGAATCAGTTTGAACCTAAAACGTGCCCACTGAAGTGAAATGACTTCGGTGGGCACGTTTATTAGCGGCAGTTTGAATTCTCTTGGGTCTATTATCAGTGACCTGAATGAGTTATCTTATGAAGTTAGCGAATTTTATCCAAACGCTTGGCGACGGTCTTGATATTGAGCAAGTCCCAGTCTTCCAAGTTATGTGAAATCGAGTTATGACCCCATGTCCCGCAACCGAGTGTTAGGGAAGGCGCCACGTTGTCGTACTTGTAACCGATCGCCCCTTGTGAGGATGGGACGTTGATTAACGCCCGGCAAGCGGTCATTTCCAAGGCAAACTTGTTCATGACGGCTTCGTCAGTCGTGTGCAAGGCGGCCGTGTGACCCAAGCCACCCAGTGACAGACTGCGTTTCATCAAGTTGAAGCCCGTCTTAGTATCTTTGGCATGTACGACCGCGAGTACTGGCGATAACTTCTCACGTGATAAGACTTGGTCGCCACCGATGCTTGGTAGTTCAACGGCTAAGACCTTGGTGTCGGTAGGAACGTCGAAACCGGCCCATTGTGCAATCTGCCATGGCGTTTGTCCAGCAACCTTTGGATCAACGGCCTGCTTATCGAGGTTCATGACGGTTGCTTCTAAGGCCTTAAAATTGTCAGGACCAACGAAATAGACGCCCTGTTGACTGAGTTCGGTCTTGACCTGGTCATAGATCTGGTCGGCCACGATAAGGTTCGATTCGGACGCACAAATCATGCCGTTATCAAACGACTTGGACGTGACGACATCACTAACGGCTTGATGCACGTCAGCGGTCTGTTCGATAAAGCAGGGCACGTTGCCGGGACCAACGCCGAGCGCAGGCTTGCCGGTGGAGTACGCCGTTTTGACCATGCCGGCACCCCCGGTTGCAATAATCGTTGCCACACCAGGGTGGTTCATTAAGGTGTTAGTTGCTTCTAGACTAGGCGTTTTGATCCATTGAATCCAATCTTTGGGTGCACCCGCGGCAACCGCAGCGTCACGGATGATTTTACCAGTTTCGACACATGATTTTTGCGCAAACGGGTGGAAGCCGAAAATAATCGGATTACGAGTCTTTAAGGCCAGCATCGCGTTGAAGATGACGGTCGACGTGGGGTTAGTGACTGGGGTAACGCCGGCGATAATACCAACTGGCTCAGCCACTTTCATGACGCCACTGACCGGATCGTCGTTAATGATGCCAACGGTCTTATCATCCTTGATGTAATCGTAAATGTGTTTGGCCGCGAAATCATTCTTGGCGACCTTATCGCGATAATTTCCCCGTCCGGTCTCCTCAACTGCCATGGCAGCTAACATGCCACGAGCTGCGTGGGCTGCGCGAGCCATGGCGGCCACGGCTTGGTCAACTTGTTCTTGGTTCATCACTTCTAGCCGAGTGGCGGCTAACGAGGCGTTCAAGACTAACCGATCAATCGATTGTGACACGGTGGTGTGTTCATCAATTTCTTTCAACATTAACGGTTCCCCCTATGCAAAAACCAATTTGTTATTTCCTTCACAACCATTATTATAAAACCTTTTTCACAAATGTAAATAGCTGATTTGAGATTTCATAATTTAGTCTTTAATTGTTAATATTGCTGTATTCAAGGCGTTTGATAATGTAAACAAATCGGCTTCTTACATTTTATGATCATTAATGGTTGTTATTTCTGTCACAAAATCTTGAACCTTGATTTTACAGCTAATTTTGACAAGAATTCCGACATTGGGAAATGATTTAAAAATCGATGGAAGGGTTTACAATTCGATAGGTATCAAAAAGACGGCAATTTACCGGCAATCGTTGGTTAAGAAATATGCCAAATCGGTTATCACTCCTATCTAAAATGTGCTAAAATGAATGTGATTCAAAAATCGTATCTCTTAATTAACCTAGGAGGGTTATTTTATGTCATTTGTAAATGCTGTTGATATGACACAAGACGCATACAAGAACCATTATGCTATTGGTGCGTTCAACACAAACAACCTTGAATGGACTCGTTGCATCTTGAAGGGTGCTCAAGACACTAACACCCCAGTTATTATCCAAGTTTCAATGGGTGCTGCTAAGTACATGGGCGGCTACAAGCTCGTTATGGACTTAGTTGCTGATGAAATGGAAAGCATGAACATCACTGTTCCTGTTGTTATGCACTTAGACCACGGTAACTACGAAGCTGCCAAGGAATGTATCGAAGTTGGTTACTCATCAGTTATGTTTGATGGCCATGACTTACCATTTGCCGAAAACTTAGAAAAGACTAAGGAAATCGTCAAATTAGCTCATGCTAAGGGCATCTCTGTTGAAGCCGAAGTTGGTTCAATTGGTGGTGAAGAAGACGGTATCATCGGTGAAGGTGAATTAGCTGATGTTGAAGAAGCTAAGACTTTAGCTGACACTGGTATCGACATCTTAGCCGCTGGGATTGGTAACATCCACGGCAAGTACCCAGAAAACTGGACTGGCTTACACTTCGATCGTCTTCAAGAAATCTCAGAAGCCGTTAAGATGCCATTGGTACTTCACGGTGGTTCTGGTATTCCTAAGGACCAAATCGTTAAGGCTGTTGAATTGGGTATTAGCAAGGTTAACGTTAACACCGAAAACCAAGTTGCTTTTGCCAATGCAACTCGTGCTTACATCGAATCTGGCGCAGACCAAATCGGTAAAGGCTACGATCCTCGTAAGTTATTGGCACCTGGTAAGAAAGCCATCGTTGATGTTGTTACATCACGTATTGGCTGGTTCAAGACTCCAGCTGTTAAATAATTGGATTTTTGATTCAGAAAAAGTCGACTCTTCGGAGCCGGCTTTTTTCATGCGTTTTTTGGGGGTTGGTATGGTGCAGAACAACAAAATTTGTATTCTGATAAAGCAGTTAGATAATGTTGGTGTTTAAGACGTGGGTTTCCGGCCATTGCCCAGAATGCCTGGAAGCCGGAGCAGGACGAATCCATGACTGCAGTGTTACGTTAATTCGCTCTGTTTCCAGCGTTTCTAAGCTGGTTGATTTTGAACTTAAGAACTAGCACAGCGTTTGAAAGCCACTCAACCAAAAGCATGAGGTCCGCAACCCAACTAAGTGGCGACGGACCTCATGTTTTTAGTTAAGCGTCAATTGCGTCTTGTAATTGGCGTTCATTATAGAAAATCAAAACGAGGAACATGATGACGTAGAGTAACAGCGGGAGCCAAGCGTAGTTCAATGTAATCATGTGTTGCGTGGCGATGTTTTGCGCGTGGTTGGCGGTGTAGCCACTCAGATGAAAGAGGCCGGCAGTAACCAAGCCACCCAGACCGAGACCGACGTTCACGCCGAAGTCATCGGTAGAGGCTAAGATGCCTTCCGCTTGAATGCCTAGGGCGGTACCGTAACGAATCGTGTCGGCAATCATGATGGAGACTAGCCCAATAATGAGCCCGTTACCCACGGCATTGACGAGGGTGCCACCGAAGACGAGTGTTAACTGATTGATGGCTGTTCCGAGGCCGAGAATGAGTTGGCCCGCAGCCGCAATCGCGATACCGGCCAACATGGTATTCTTCTTGCCGTGGTGGTTCGCGAGTCGAACGATCAGAATCACGCCAATCAGTGACGCAAACGTGAAGCCGTTAACGACTGGAACCAAGTCTTCGCGTTGAATCAGGTATTTGAAGTAGTAAATGGTCGTCTGGTTCTTGATCGCAGTCGTTAGCCAATAGAGCAAAATAACGCTCGATAAAATAAACCAGGGTTGGTTTTGTTTGAGCATACCCCAGACCGCACTGAGTGATTGATGTGGGCGCTCTGGCTGACTAAAGCGTTCTTTAACTTGGAAGAACGTGTTCAGTATCAGCACTAATGAAATGATGCCGAATAAGACGATGGTGAGTAAAAAGCCCCGTTGCTGGTTGCCCTGACCGAATAATGCCACTAGCGGTAAGGTAAAGACGGCGACGATAATCTGGACACTACTGCCGAAAAATTGACGAATCACGCCAAGCAGTGTCAATTCACGCTCGTTTTTCGAGAGTGCCGGTAAGATGGATGTGATCGGTAAGTTAACGGCAGTATAAAAGAAGCCTAATCCGAGGTAGGTGACATACGCCCACACGAGTTTACCAGTCGCACCAAAGTCAGGGGTGACGAAGGTCAGGACTGCAAACAGGACGTAGGGTAATGCGTACCATAAGAAAAATGGGCGACTTTTACCGAAGCGCGAATGGGTATGGTCAATCATGACACCGATAATCAAACTTTCGACGACATCGGCCAAGCGCGCAACGACAAATAAAATCGCGGCGGCACTAGTCGAAAGTCCGTAGACATCCGTGTAGAAGAATAGTAAGTAAGTGGTCATCATCTGAAAGACTAAGTTATCCGCGGCATCGCTAAGCCCGTAACTAATCCGCTCTGGCCAAGCAGTTTGCCAAGGTTGATTCAATATTAACACCTCTAAGTATGGTTTTGCACAACCTAATTCTAACCTAATTGACCGACGAAACCTAACGGAAAGGTTTACAAAATTGATAATAAACAGTTTGACGAAGTATGGTGGTGCTGCTAATCGTTTGATAAGTCAAAAAAGTCCTCGAGTGGCAACGCGCCATTTGAGGACTTCTAAGTTAAACAGGTGATAAAAATTTCAATTACTTCGTGGATTTACCGACTTTGGTGAGTGCGGGAATCAAGCCTAAGCTATCTAAAGTCTGGTTTGGCAAGACGACCGTGTTAGCGGAACCGTCCGCTAAGGCTTTGACGGCCTCGGTGTTTTGGAAGATGAAGTAGTTTTCTGACGACTGGGCCAGGGCTTCGTTCAAAATGCGGGTCCGATAAGCATCGGCGTCGGCCTCAGTCTGGACCGCGGTAGCCTTCGCTTTAGCGCTGTTCACCAGTGCTTCGTTTTGCGCCTTGTTCGTCGCTAATAACGCGCGGTTATTGGCTTCGTTTTCCAGCGTGATCGACTTACTCTTCCCTTCAGCGGTGGCGATGGTCGCGTCCCGTTCCCGGGTGGCTTGCAACAGCTTGTTCATTGAAGCTTGAATGTCAGCGGAGGGGTTGACGGAATCGATGTTGACCCGGTCAACGTTCAGCCCATAACCGGCAGTCACGGATGAGATTTCCTTGAACAGGGCGGCGTTGATTTCCTGCGTCCCATTCAAAACCTCGTTTAATTCTTTGTTCCCAATGATCCCCCGCAATGCCGCCCGTGTATCTTGAATCATACTGCGGACCGAGTCTTCGTTTTTGAAGACGAAATCTTCAATATTAGTGACGTGGTATTTGAGTGAGATTTTAACCGAGATTTCGGCGTTATCCTTCGTAATCACGACTTGTTGATTCAGGTCGACCGGCGTTTGCGCGGTGTTGACGGTGATGATGCGTGAAATGAATGGCTTGATGAAGTGGAAGCCAGAACTGAGTACCCGCTCGAATTTACCGAAAGTCAAAACGACCCCTTGATTAGGTTGCGTAATGATGCGGATGGATGCGGCGAGAATCAGGATGACTAAGCAAATGATGATGATTGCAACGATGATGCCTACCATAATAAAATCCCCCTATTGTTGTGGCGCGATGATCGTTACCGTTAAGCCGTGCGCGCTGACCGCCGTAATTTCGACGGTATCGCCAGCGTGAAGCGGCGTTGCGGCGTGCAAATGGTAAAAGATGCCATAGAATGCGACGCCATCGGTTAAATCGGTCGGTTTGAGAATGAAGCGCTGGCCGATTAAGCGCTGATCTAAGTATCCCTCTTGCATAGATGACCCACCTTTAATGTGATGATAATTAAATTATAAGCTGTTTTCAGTGAGATTGATAGGGGTGCGACTTGTAATCCCCCAGCGAACAGTGCGACGCTAGGCCCTGCTACTTCGGATGATGCGAGAAATAATACGCGACATACTAATGAAAAAGGTGTCTCGCGGCAAGCTGCCAATCAAGGCCACCTATTATGGCCGCACCGTGATTGGGCACAAAAAAACCTTCGTACGGGAATACGAAGGTCAAAAGGAGTAGGTCAGCATACGACGGGGAATCATATGCTGATAACTTGATGAGCGTTTATTCATATAAGCGGGGGGACGTTCACATGCCGCTCACCAAGCTGTCAAAGTTGTTACGCTTTGACGGATTTCATTACTTTGGAGGAGTAAATGAAAAGAATGTTAATTATTATAGTAGCAATCTTGGAGGGGGATCCTTAATTGCTATGAGTACATCATAACAACGAATTGTGAAGAAAATGTGATGACGATTTTTCAAATTTAAGAATTATTGATTAGATTACGAAAAGATTTATGGAATTTGATAACTAATATGGTTCTTTTTGACGTGGATTATTATGGCAATCGATGGGGGTAAATGCCTTTGTGGCGCTGATTTTTGCGAGTTGTGTCGGCCACTTAGCGTTAGTCACATTAATTTGTACAAACAAATTTACGAAATTAAATTGGACTGGCAAATAATTATCAGTATGGCGACTTGTGACTAACGTAATCGTTGAAAAAGTCGTGGACGGGAGATTTTTCTCGCAATTTAGGACAAAATCAGGTGTAATAGTGGTGATCATTTGAAGTGGGATGAGCTGCAATGCTTGGCGTCTTGACAGGCTTGGACGTTTGGCTCACTCAGATTGAAGCACAGTGTCATGCAGCAGTGATAGAAAGGTGATAACGAATGAGTAAATTGTTGATGTGGGCGAAAGCGCTCAGCAGATAGATTCTGACGACGATCATTGCCTTCGTGCAGCGATTAACAGGACGTTTTAAAGGGCATCGGGAACCAGCCAATACGGTTGAGCCCAGTGGCCGGCCAAATATTTTTAGTGACCCAGATTGGCAGAATTATGATTACCAGCACGATATGGCCACCGACCCGGAATTACAGCCGCTCAGCCCAGTCGGTCGTGAACACCTAGAATGATGGCCGTTAAACGGATGACTACTTTGAATGTCGATGACTTTTTATAAAATAGTGAGACAAATTAGTTATAAAAACGGTCAAAATATGGTAAAACTAAAGCATTCAGATTTTCTGAGTATTAACCGGTCATCGTTCAATGGAAGGTGAGGTCGCATGAAAGACAGCAAAGTAATTAAAGTAGATGATGGATTAGCCGTGACCATTCCAGCTGAAATGGCGAAACGGTTGCAGTTAACTGCTGGCAGTCAAGTTGAACTGGAACTGACAGCGGATCATAAATTGACGCTCACGCGGGCGCAAAAATCGCCGTTGACGCCGACTGATCCCAAGTACGTGGCGGCGGCTGAACATGCCATGCAGAAATACGGCAAGGCGCTGCAAATGTTGGCAGCGAGTGACCAATAAGTTGTGGTAGCCGTTTTTTCTGAGTATCAAACGATTATCATCTAACGAAAGGTGTAGCAACATGAAAGACAGCAAAGTAATCAAAACAGATGATGGATTAGCCGTGACCATTCCAGCTGAAGTGGCGGAACGGTTGCAGTTAACTGCTGGTAGTCAAGTTGAATTGGAACTGACAGCGGATAATAAATTAGCGCTCACGCGGGCTGAAGAGCCGATAAAGAAAATGTCTGATTCCGAGTTCTGGGCAGCGGTGGCATATGCTAAAAAGAAGTATGCCAAAACGCTTCAAATGTTGGCAGAAAGTGATCGACAGTGATGGGTATGGCGTTGCAAGTTGAAGCAAGTCATTGATAACGAGGTAGGAAACTCAGCCTGCCTCGTTATTTTTTTACTTCAACAAACAAGTATGGCGCCTAAATATTTCGGTACACTAAGCGGCCTGGCCCCAGCAACCACCGTCAGACCTTAAAATCCAGTCAAATTTAGTTGTCAGCGTTTCCGCAATGGTGGTTTTTTCGCGCAGAGCGTGTATCATTGGTATTGATAATCGATAATAAAAGACAGGAGAGATATGCTGATGTACGAACAAGCTTGTACCACCATTTTAGTCGGGAAAAAGGCCTCAGTTGACGGATCAACGATGATTGCCCGTAACGATGATACGTTTATGCCGATTACCCCGCAAAAGTTCATTGTTCACCCCGCCGTTCACGGTCGCCACGAGACGTTAACGTCCGGTAAGAACGGTTTTACGGCGCCACTTCCAGCGGATGGCTACCGTTATCAAGCGGTACCTAATATTGAAGTTGCAGAAAAAGGGGTATTTGAAGAAAACGGGTTTAATGAGAAAAACGTAGGGGTATCGGCAACTGAAAGTGTCTACGGAAATGAACATACGCTGACCTTCGACCCCTTTGTTCCCAATGGCTTAGCGGAAGATTCCCTCCCAACGATGGTCACGCCATTCATTGATTCAGCGCGAGGCGGGGTCGAATATTTGGGCCAATTAATTGCCAAGTATGGCTCACCAGAAGGTAACGGCGTCTTGTTCAATGATAAAGACGACGTGTGGTATATGGAAATCGTGACTGGTCATCATTGGGTCGCACAACGGATTCCGGACGATGCTTACGCTGTTGCTGCCAATCAAGTAGCGATTCAGTGGGTGGATTTCGATGATCCTGATAACTTCATGTGGTCAGACGGTATTCAAGAATTTGTCGAAGAACACCATTTGAATCCTGATAAGGAAGGTTTCAATTTCCGGCATATTTTTGGGACCGACAATGAAAAGGACCGTCACTACAATACGCCACGGGTCTGGTATGGCCAACGGTACTTCAATCCTGAAATCGAACAGGATCCACAATCGAGTGAACTCCCATTTATTTGTCATGCTGCTAAGAAAATCTCAGTGGCGGATGTCGAATTCGTGCTAGGGTCTCACTACAACGAGACGAAGTATGATCCGTTCTTAAATACGCCAGAAGCAAAGAAGTTCCGGCCAATTTCAATGAATCGGACCCAAAATTCGCACGTGATGCAGATTCGTAACGATGTCCCTGAAGAACAAAGTGCCATCATGTGGATGACCTTTGGGGTACCCGCGTTTGCACCGTATCTTCCATTCCATGCCAACGTGACTGAAACTGACCCAAGCTTCGCTAATACGCCGTTGAAGCACGATATGAAGAGTGCCTACTGGTTGTATCGGACGTTGTCGATGATCGTTGAATCACACTACGCTGACTTTGTTCAAGATGACATCGACTATTTGAAGGAATGCCGTATCGAACTAGGTCAATTTGTCGCTGAAACGGACAAGCAGGCTGCTAAGTTGTCTGGGGACGAATTGACGGCCTTCTTAACGGAACAAGACAAAGTGATGGTCGCTAAGATGCGTGACAAGGCCCAAGCTTTGATTGGACAACTGGTCACAAAAGGGTTGACGCTATCCAAATTAACTTATAACGTCGACATCAATCTTTAAACTTTCTTTGGCATGGTGCCAGCGTGTATAATTAAGATACTCAGAAAGGGGCTGACGGTATATGGATGAAAATGTCTTATTTAATCCCGGCGACGCAATTTCAGAATCCCACGATTACAATGAAGCGCTGCGTAGCGCGGACATTTATAATGCCCGCCATGGTCGTAAACGCGGCCTAATGATTGCGCGACCACTAGAACAGGACCATGGTTATTCAGTGTTTTATGCGGACGATCTCCTTTCAGCGGATACGCCACGACCAGAGGCACGGCAATATCATGTTGAAAAACGGATTCCTAAAGAAGAATAAGCAGGGCATCACAGTAAGTTAACTGTGAAATGTTAATCACAACCAGGATGGGTCATCATACGATGGCAGGTCCTGGTTGTTTTTTTTTGCGCTAATTAACTTGAATTTTGACGTGTTGGCTAAAAGAATTGGGACAATAATGTGTGTTGAAATGACCGGCAAACTGCTGTCACTTGGTTACCGGGTGTGCACTTACTTTGCGGCTAATACCTACTAACCTGACCGCTATGATAAGTAGATGTGCGGGCAAACGATAAGAAAAATTGCAATTAGATTAAAATATTATTTGATTATGATGTGTTTAGTGCTATTATAATCACATCTAACGCTAAAAGGAGTGGTGTACAAGCAGGCTCTTTATTTGAGAGTCTGAACTTTCAGAATAGCATCAGCGGATTGACCTGATTCTTGGTGTGGGGGCCTCAGTAATTATGAAAGTCACGCGTTGGTAACGTGCTTTTCTGAGGATTTTCGTTATCGGATTTAGTAGGTCATCTTAGAAAGGAGGACGACTAAATGAGCAACAAAAGAATTATCCTAGTTAGTCAGTTTATCAATAATTTTGGCACGGCATTTTCCCGAATTGCCTTAATTATCTTAGTCACGACTTGGTACAAGAATGCGATCTACGTCGGAATTTACTCGTTCTTCTTGTTTATTCCGCAAGTGGTCCTTGCAACGCCGATTGGTTATCTGATTGACTCGAGGCGTGATGAAAAACGTTTATTGCTGGTCTCTAGCTTCTTAGCGGCCCTGGCAATTCTGTGTGTGGCCGCCATGGACTATTTCCAAGTGCATTCATTCGTCTTATTGGTCGCGTTGGCGGTGGTGTATTCAGTGATCTCTGACATCTATGCGCCATGTATTACTAAGGTGACCGTGTATTTATTTGATAAGTCAGACTTTAATGATATCAATGCGTCAATCAGTGGTGCCATGACTGCCGCTAATCTTTTCTCGGGAATCATCGTCACCTATTTCATCAGCTTTTTACCATTTACAGCATTGTTTTTGTTTGATTTTGTCTCGTACATAGTAGTGATGGTGCTGTTGATGTTTTTACATATCCCACCCACCAACACGGCTACGGATGGCGTTGCAGCAACTGCAGCCCAATCTACCTCAATGTGGAATAGTTTTAAGATCGTTAAAGATTTTTTGTCGATGTTTCCTTATATCGTTCCCGTCTATTTTTCAGCAATCCTATTTAATATTTTACTGGCGCCGATGAATGTTTATTTAACCCAAGTGGCCTATCAGATTTTTGACAATGCCAAAACGACTGGGCTACTGGAATCATTTTATTCACTGGGATTCTTAATTGGGTCATTAACGTATAAGTTCCTGTGCACCAAATTCCCGATGAGTCGCTTGATTCAAACGTCGTTGCTGTTAGTGCCAGTCACCTTGGCCATCTTCGGGAGTGCCCATTCGTTACCAGTGGCGCTACTGGGGCTAGCTGGATTGGGAATCGTCATTCCGTTCTTCAATATTTCATCGAAGACAATTATTCAAAATAAGGTGCCACAAGCGAAATTAGGGGTTATTTTTAACAGCTACTTTGCGTTGATGAACTTGTCACAGCCAATTGGGCTACTAGGGATTCCCGTGTTGATTGGCGTGTTCGGGGTGACTAGTGTCTTGCTGGTCGGCGGCGCGTTTTACTTGATTGCCGCAATCATGCTGGTTCTGTTCAATCAGATTTCTGTGGAACTGAATGAATAACTAATTACTATGTGGCACGAGGTTGGACGATAGCTGTTTTTTGAGGAGGAGTTTATGCCTATTTATTCGTATTTATTTCGGCACAAGTTAGCGGTTTTGGGGTTATTGATATTAGGTGTGTTTTGGATGGGATTTCAGATGATCGATAGCATCTACTTTGGGAATGCGATTACGGCAATTGCTAATCGTGATTTTCAAACGTTTATTCGTGACATGATCATCGCGTTCAGTGCCATCACGCTCTTTGCAATTTGTATTCCCATCAACGATCATTTTCGCGAACGCTTAAAACAAACGATGGAAGCAGAATTACGGAACGATATTGCGGATTCGATTAATGGATTGAAGTATGCGCAGGTCAAAGAAAACGATACGGGTAAGTACGTCTCGTGGATGACTAACGATCTAACCATTATTGATGAACAAGGATTTGAAAATGTCTTTGATGCGCTGCAGTCGCTGACGGCCGTGTTGATTAATGCCATCATGATCGTCAAATATCACTATAGCCTGCTGATTTTGACACTGATCTTGGCGGCGTTGATGATTCTAGGTCCTAAAATCTTACAAGCCAAGCTTGAACGCGAATCGAAATCATACAGTCAAGCTAATGAACAACTGACGGAAACCATGACGGATACCTTTGACGGGTATAATGCGCTCTATATTCTGGGGCAAAAACACTTGATCAACCAGCGCGTTCGGCATGCATCTAAGCGGTTTGGTAAATACAAGGTCGCTTTTGTGACAGCTAAGGCGGAAAATAATGGGCTGATTAATTGGATCAGCGTTCTGAGTCAAGCGGCGATTGGTGTCTTGGCTGGTTCGCTGGCCCTCAATGGTATTATGAAAGTGGGGAATG
The DNA here is from genome assembly GCF_018991255.1 of Lactiplantibacillus sp. 30.2.29. NCBI lineage: Bacteria > Bacillati > Bacillota > Bacilli > Lactobacillales > Lactobacillaceae > Lactiplantibacillus > Lactiplantibacillus sp. 30.2.29. Next base: position 91,831 of record NZ_JAGYGU010000004.1, read on the forward strand.
TCATCACGTGCTCGTCATTGGCCGGGGTGATTTTTGGTAACTTAACGGCTTTGAGTTTTGCGATTGTAGGATTGCGGACGGTTAAACCCATTATTAAAAAGTTTCAGTTGGCTTCAAGCAATTCAGCAACCCAAGCGACATCTCAAGCAACAACCCAATCAACGGCTAACTTGACGAATTTCCAACGAGCCATTGATTTTGATGACGTGACTTTTACATATGATAATCAAAGCACCCCAACACTGCGGAAGCTTAATTTACGGCTTGAAAAGAATCATAAGTATGCCTTGGTTGCGCCATCTGGGTTTGGAAAAACGACAATTTTGAATTTGATTTTTGGGATGTATACGGATTATCAAGGGACTTTGACGATTGATGGTCAAGATTATCGTCAGTTACCAGAAAGCCAGATTCAAGCGCAAATGTTATATGTAGACCAGCATCCCTATATCTTTACCGGGAATTTACGGGAGAACATCTTAATGGGACGGACGGTCGATGACCAAACATTCGCCGCTGTTTGCCGGATCTGCGGTATCGATGAATTTGTCGACGAGCTACCAGATGGATTCGCGACGCAATTACGACATGGTGGGGCCAATTTGTCCGGTGGTCAGATGCAACGGGTGGCGATGGCGAGAATGTTATTAAGTGATCGACCAATCTTGTTATTAGATGAAATCACCTCTGCGTTGGATCTGGAAACCGCATTACGCGTGGAAACGAATATTCTACAACAGTCGAATAAGACGGTAATCATGGTGACCCATAATCTGCATCAGCAGACCAAACCTTTATTTGACGAAATCATCGATTTAACCGCAGATGTACGCCAATCCTAGTCGTGGCAAGTCATTGCGATTGCGGTGAGCAAATCATTTGAGACGAACAATTAGTTAATCAGTCGGCCAGACAACGAGCTTTGGCCGACTGATTTTTATGAACAGTTGTTTGGATTACTGTTCGTCAGCGATGATCTCCTTAGTCCGACCTCCAGGGCTGGCTGACAACGCTGGAACAGGGCGGACATCGATTTGAACTCACGCAGAAACCCACTGCGCAATTTCAAATACGAGTCTTCTTCTAGCCCGGGAACCCCACCCGGACAAGAAGAATTTCGCCCTTGAGCATTGTCAGCCAGCCCCTGCAGTCGGGAACCCGCTCGAATGGCAGATGAACGGCCACCTATCTGGGTACAATTGACCACTGAATATTAGGTAACTGGTCTTTCAGGAATACCTTTCTGAATCGTTATCGATGGTGAGTTATAGCATTTATATACTGAGGCGCTTGTCTAAGTACTATTCCCTAATTTCCATTCTTTGAGCATTCCGGACTTTTTTTCATTTCAGGCGGCTAAAGATGATGCGACTCATGTTCTGTAATGTTACTGACTCCGAAAGCAAAACATGAGTATGCTGACTTGGCGATTATCAGAAACAAGTCTTACATTTAAATACCAAATAACTGGTTTCTAAGAGTCAACGACCAGTTCACTAAAAAGTTGAGTTTGCACATGTCCGCCTTTCGAATGAAATCCCCGGCCGGAAGGTGTTTCTGACAATGCTCAGCGATGAAATTCCACTTAGCAAGCGTTTTGTGCTTGTTTAGTGGAAGACCAGTATTTAAGACGCGGGTTCTCGGCTTAAATCTGTGTCCATCGCGTTCCAGCGTTGTCAGAAATTCCTGGAGGCCGGTGTAGGACGCAGCTATCAAATCAGGTTTACGCTAACTCGCTTTGTTTCCAGCGGTCCATAGCTGGCTGCTTTTGACCTGAAGAACTGCCACGTTCTAGTCATGTTGCATGTCAATTTGAATAGCACGTATCAAAATAGTAACCCATACTATTGATTTAAGGTTACTATTGGTGCATAATAGCGGTTAAATTGATTAACTAGGGGTGCAGGTATGACAAATCAACAGACAGTCAAACATTTGACGCAGACGGCGATGGTAACGGCGCTAATCATTGTTCTGGGGTTCTTTCCGGGGATTCCGGTGGGGATTATTCCGGTGCCAATCGTGCTGCAAAATATGGGGATTTTCTTGGCGGCTGAATTATTGGGTCGCAAATATGGCACGATTGCCGTGGCATTGTTCCTGGGCTTAGTGGCATTAGGATTGCCACTGTTGTCAGGTGGTCGCGGTGGGGCGGCCGTGTTCTTAGGCCCAACCGGTGGCTACCTCGTGGCATGGTTGTTGGCGCCGGTCTTGATTGGGACGTTAATGAAGTTGACGCCAGCAACGACGAGTGGCTACTGGTGGTTGGAAGTTGGCATCGTGTGGTTAGCCGGTATTGCGTTTGTCGACATCGTCGGGGCGGTCTGGCTGGCAATTCAGTCCAATATGACGCTTTCGGCTGCTTTATTATCGAACTTGGCCTTTATTCCGGGAGATATCATTAAGGCGACGCTAGCTGTTTTGATTGCGCGGCGCGTCCGGGCCGTCATCGATTTTGACGTTGCAGCATAAGCCGATGGTCGAGCGACGAATAAAGCGCCGAACAAAGCGTCGAACAAGATGAGGAGTGGCAAAATGACAACGAAAGAACAAGTCTTAATGACATTAGTGGCATACCCCGGGACATGGCTATCGGGGGATCAATTGGCTCAGCAGATTGGCCGCAGTCGTGAAAGTGTCTGGAAAGCAATCAACGCGCTCAAAAAGCAGGGCCATCAGATTGAGAGTCGTAAAAATCGCGGGTATTGTTACCAGGGTAGTCAGCAGTTGGACGCGACGGCGATTCAAATCCATGGTCAACATCAGTTTCCAGGGCCGATTGAGGTGGTGTCTGAAACGGCATCGACGCAGCTACTGGCCAAAGAATTTTTGAGCCAGCACCCCGCCCAAATCGCGGCTTTCTTGGCGGATCAGCAAACGGCCGGCTATGGGCGACAGGGGCGTCATTTTTACTCGCCAGCCAATACGGGGCTCTATCTGAGTGTGGTTATTCCCAATCCGACGCAAGCTTTGGCTAATGTCGGGCTACTGACCACCGGTATCTCGGTGAGTGTGCTGACGGTCTTACAACAATTTTACCCAACTAAGGACTTTCAGCTGAAATGGGTCAATGATATTTATCTGGACCATCATAAGGTCGGTGGCATCATTACCGAGGCAAGTCTTGAACTAGAATCGAGTTCAACCATGGCTTTCATTGTCGGCATCGGTCTGAATTTGACGACGACTGATTTTCCACAGGAACTGCGAACACGTGCGCAAGCCGTCGATACAACGGTGGCGGTCAATCGTAATCAGCTGGCCGCGGCGCTATTAGCTGAAGTTGTAGCGCTATCGAAACGCTATACTAGTGCTGACTTCTTGCCATCGTACCGGGCTAAATCTGCCGTTCTCGGCAAACAAGTCACGTTGCAAGTGGGATGGCAGGTCGTGACGGGGCTGGCCGAAGATATCGATGCTCATGGTGGCTTGGTCTTACGATTACCGTCTGGGGATCACCAAACCTTTACGAGTGGTGAGGTGGTCAAAGTCGGCGTTGAAGCATGAGTCAGTTGTGGCTTCAGATTGACGGGTTAAATATCGACCGGGCGGGGCGCTGTCAACACTATCATCAAGCAACCGACATTGCCGCCTTGTGGTGCTCGCAATGTCAACGATATTATGCGTGCTATCGCTGCCATAATGCATTATGTGCGCATCGTTTTGTCCCGGCCAGTCGACAGGCGCTAGCCGTGATGTGTGGCAATTGTCGTTGTCGAATGACCGTTGCACAGTATCACACTGGGGCTTGTCCCAATTGTCAAGCAGCGTTCAATCCCCGTTGTAAGCGCCATGATACGTTGTACTTTAAGCCTGACGAGTGAGTCCCATTGAGTCCTGTTTGCGTTCAATTGCCGTATTTTAGAGCCGTTAGTGAGGACAGTTTGTAAGGACTTGAAGCCGCGATTGGAGATTTTCGTGAAATGCTGTGAGTGCTGTCATTTCAGCGTATCGTCAAGTTCAACACTACTATTAATCTCATTTTTAACTAATAAATTCCTTGACGTATTCTAATCTAAAACTCATAATGTGACTTATCACGAAAGATGAGTAGCGATTGCGCGCCGGTAACAGAGAGTCATCAACTGCTGAAAGATGATCCGGTAAACGTTGTGAAGATGGTCTTTCTTAATGAACGATCGGTGAGCAGTCATGTTAAGTGGTCGCGGTTAATGCCCGTTAGCGCAGCAGTTAGTTCTGCATGAGTTGGTGTCCAATTGGATACTATTGAGGTGGTACCGCGGCGACAGTCGTCCTTGTTATGTAAAAGCATAACCGGGGCGACTTTTTTAGTTGTCGCATAAAAAAAGAGATGGGGTATGGATCATGAGAAGAAATACAAAGTGGTTGTTAGCGTTAGGCGGCATTCTAGTCGTATTGGTCGCCATTATTGGCTTGAGTCGCGGTGGCGGTTCTCAGGCGAGTTCCAACAAATTGACAACGGTGAAGATTGGGGTCGCGCCTGGGCCATATGGGGACATGGCGACTAAAGTGATTGGCCCGTTACTAGAGAAGAAGGGTTATAAGGTCGTGACCAAGGAATTCAACGATTACGTGCAGCCCAACAAGGCTTTGAATTCTGGCGAGATTGACGCTAACCTGTTCCAACACACGCTGTATCTCAAGACATTTGCCAAAGCGAACCATTTGAAACTATCAGCGATCGGTGAAACGCCCACGCTAGGCATGGGGATCTATTCTAAAAAGATTTCCGCACTCAGCGATTTGCAACGCGGCGACACCGTCTCCCTACCGAATGATCCGTCTAACTTGGCGCGGGCCTTACAATTGCTGGCAGCTCAAAAGTTGATCACGTTGAAGAAGAATATCAACGTGGCCACAGCTAGCACCGCTGATATCGCTTCGAACCCGCATCAATTGAAGATTAAAACGCTGGATGCGGCGCAATTACCACAATCAATGAGCAACGTGACGATTGCCTTGATTCCCGGAAACTATTCTTGGAATGCTAAGTTGAAGCCATCCAAAGCGTTGGCGCTTGAAAAATTGAAGGAAGATTACAAGGAAGTCTTCGTCGTTAAGACGAGTCAACGCAATTCCAAGTTTGCAAAAGCCGTTAAGTCAGTCTTGAATAGCGCGGCTTTCAAGAAGGCCATCGCCAAATCTGAATTTAAGGATTTCGATAAGCCCGCATCGTGGCAGTAGGAGGTCAATGGGATGAGTCAGATTGAATTAAAACATATTGATGTGACCTTTCAGCAGAAGAAGCGGACGGTCCAAGCGGTTAAGGACGTGTCACTGACGGTTGAAAAAGGCGAAATATTTGGCATCGTCGGCTTATCCGGTGCCGGGAAGTCGACCCTAGTGCGGACGATCAACTACTTGCAGGCCCCGAGTCGCGGACAAGTTGTGGTCGATGGTCAGGAACTGACCAAGGCCAACCGGCGAGAGATTGCAGCGATTCGCAAGAAAATTGGCTTTATCTTTCAGAACTTTAACTTGGTTGGTAATCGGACCATTGCCCAAAACCTCGCGTTTGCATTAACCGCGGGCGGCTATCCAGAGAAGCAACAGCCGGCTCGGATCCACGAATTGTTATCATTGGTGGGCTTAGCGGAGCGTCAGGACAACTACCCAAGCCAACTCTCTGGTGGTCAGAAGCAACGGGTCGGGATTGCCCGCGCATTGGCGAATGATCCTGATATTTTACTCTGTGACGAGGCGACTAGTGCCTTAGACGTTGAAACGGCCGAGGAAATCATTCAGATTCTAAAAGACATCAACCAACGTTTGCACATTACCATCGTCTTTATCACCCACCAGTTGGAAGTCGCTCGGAGCTTATTTGACCGCGTGGCAGTCATGGAAGCAGGCCGATTAGTCGAACAGTCAGCGACGTATGATTTATTTGCCGCACCGCAGTCGGATATGGGGCAGCGGTTGGTCAATCGTTTCTTAGATACCCAGTTGCCGCCAAAAGTCGCCGCGCAGCTCGCCCAACAGGAAGGCCAGTTACTAGCGTTACGCTACCGTGGCAGTGACTCGCTGACGCCGATTATCACGGAAATCGCCAAGGCGACGGATGTGGATATCAACATTATTCAAGGACGCATCGAATTTATTCAGGAACGCGCCATCGGGGTGCTGGCCGTGTACTTAACGGGGCAAACCGAAGCGGTGAAACGAGCGATTGCCGCGTTTCGGCAACGGGTCGATTACGTCGAGGAGGTCAACGCACATGAATGAGACATGGACGATTTTACAACAGAATTTAGAAACCGCCTTATGGGATACCGCTAAAATGGTCTTCATCTCGGGTTTTATCGGCGTGGTCTTCGGCACGATTATTGGCTTATTACTCTACTACTATGCCAACCCGTTATTTGCGCCCCATCCGCTAGTCAATAGCGTTGCGGGCTTTGTCATCAATGCGATTCGGTCATTACCATTTTTGATTTTGATGGTCGTCTTGATTCCATTTGCCAAATTCGTGGCGGGCGATCCATATACGCCATTAGGAGGCGCCGTCTCACTTTCAGTCGCGGCAATTCCGTTTTTTGCCCGGCTGGCGGAAGGGGCCTTTGCGGATATTGATGCTGGGGTCGTGGAAGCTGCCCGGTCGACCGGGGCTAACTTCTGGTTGACGTTTCAAGAGGTCTTATTCCCAGAAGCCTTACCAGCTTTGATTCGAGGCGTCGTTTTGACCCTGATCAGTTTGCTTGGCTATTCCGCCATGGTCGGGACGATTGGGGCGGGCGGTATCGGTGATTTAGCGATTCAATATGGCTACAACCGCTATAATACCGGCGTTTTGATTAGTGTTATCGTTATTTTGATCGTTATCGTGCAGATCGTTCAGTGGTGTGGCGACCGTTTGGCAGACCACTACACACGGTCGTAATTAGGAAGGAAGCTTTTTCAATGAAGTATGCAGTATTAGGCGCAGGTGCTATGGGATTACGGTACGGGGTATTGTTACAGGAGGCTGGCCAACACGTGGATTTTGTCGATACGTGGGACCAACAAGTCCAAACGATTCAGGAACAAGGCGGCGTTTACGTGGCGCGTGATGGACAGAACCGTCACCTAGTCCCGATTCGAATTAGCACGCCAGAAGATTACCACGGGACGCCGGACGTGTTGATTATCTTCACTAAGCAAATGGGCTTAGCGGAAATGTTGACGCGTTCAGCGCATTTCTTCAACGCAGACCAGTACGTGGTCACTGCCATGAACGGCATGGGCCATATCGAAAAAATCAACCAGTATTTCAAGCCGGAAAAGGTGCTCGGCGGGACCACGCTGATTGGGACCGTTTTGAAGCAGGCCGGCGATGTGGACTTTATTGGCGCAGCGGGTGCCGGTTCAATGAATATTGCCAATCAGACGGAACAACCGGATGAAGTGACGCATCAAATCGTGGCTGACTTGCAGGCGGCCAATTTGAATCCGACGTTAACGACCAATTTCCTCGGAACGTTGCTCGCTAAGGTGATTTTCAACTCGGTCATCAATACGCTATGCACGATGTTTCAGATCCAAATGGGCGAATTTATTCAGTCACCGGTCGCTCAGAAATTGGGACGGCAGCTGATTGATGAAGCCTTTGATGTCTGTGAACGCGCCGGCATTACGCTGTTGAATACCCGCGAAGAAGAATGGGCGACTATCGATTATGTGAGTCGCAAGACCAATCCGCTACATTTTCCTTCCATGTATCAAGATATTTCAAAACATCGGCCCACGGAAGTTGATTATATCAATGGTTATCTTTATGATTTAGGCGTGCAGTATCACTATGAAGCGAAGACCCATGATTTCTTACGCAACTTGGTCCACTTGGCAGAATTTGCCGGGACCTTTGACGTTGCTAGTCTGAAGCCGTTAACAGAAGGGGAGCACTAGGTTTGAAATTTGAAGAATCCAAGATTTTACAGCAGTTACCAAAACAGTTCTTTGCGAATTTGGTTCGCAAGGTCAATGCGAAAGCCGCGTCGGGTGCGGATGTGATTAATTTAGGCCAGGGAAATCCGGACCAGCCCACGCCAGACTTCGTCGTGAAAGCGATGCAGGCTGCGACTGCCGACCCAGCTGACCATAAGTATTCGTTATTTCGCGGGCTACCGCGTTTTAAACAGGCCGCGGCAGATTTTTATCAGCGCGAATACGGGGTGCAACTGGATCCAGAGACTGAGATTGCCGTTTTAGGTGGCAGTAAAATCGGACTAGTCGAATTACCTTTTGCACTCCTGAACCCTGGCGACACGATGATCTTACCGGACCCGGGTTATCCCGATTACTTGTCTGGAATCACCTTAGCCCAAGTCAAACTCGAATTATTGCGGTTGACTGAACAACACCACTTCTTGCCAGACTATTCTCAGGTCGATCCACAGGTGGCTGATGCGGCGAAATTGTTGTACTTGAATTATCCAAATAACCCGACTGGTGCGGTAGCCACGCCGGACTTTTTCCGCGATACGGTCGACTTTGCTAATGAGCATCAGATTGGGATTGTTCACGACTTTGCTTACGGGGCGATTGGGTTTGATGGGCAACGTCCCGTCAGTTTCTTACAAACACCAGGCGCAAAGGATGTTGGCATCGAAATGTATACCTTGTCGAAATCCTTTAACATGGCCGGCTGGCGAGTCGGTTTTGCGGCGGGTAATCCAGATATGATCGAAGCCTTGAACCTCATTCAAGACCATTTATTCGTCAGCGTCTTCCCGGCGATTCAGGATGCCGCCATCGCAGCCCTAAATAGTGACCAACAGACCGTTCGTGACCTAGTCGGGTTATATGAACGTCGGCGCAACCAATTCTTTGCGGCCGCACGCAAAATTGGCTGGGAACCGTACCCCTCAGGCGGCTCGTTTTACGCGTGGATGCCAGTTCCAGCTGGCTATACGAGTGAAAGTTTCGCAGACCTGTTGCTCGACCAAGCAGCCGTCGCCGTGGCGCCAGGAAATGGCTTCGGTGCCGGTGGTGAAGGCTACGTGCGCGTGGGCTTACTGATTGACGAACCCCGATTCACGGAAGCCTGCCAACGAATTGCTAAGTTGCATTTGTTCGATTAGCGACTGGCGGACGTGTTGGTGACTAGCCCGGTTGGTTGATGGCCGAGGCTGATTATCGGCCGGTGAAGCAGCACAAAATCGCTACGAGCAGGCATTATCGACCAGTAGAAACCAGAATCAGTACAAGCAGAATCATTGAAAATATTGTTAAAATGGCGTGACTAGCAGAAATCCTGCTAGTCGCGCCGCTTTTTTTATGGAATTGGTCAACACGCCAGTCTAGTTGGGCCAAACTAAAAAAACTAGCAGCCATTCCGCGAATGAAATGGCTGCTAGTTCAGGTTTGTTGCTGATTATAGATTTCCAGTACTCTTCAAGCGCTTTTCTAGCAGGTAAGCGTCCATGTAACCGAATGATAATTCGACGACCTGGTCGAGTTCAATCATCGTGCCAACGTGATTGATCTGGTTATCATCATCGACGTTATAGAAGATGAAGTGGCCATTAGTCAACGCACCCGGATAACCGGTCATCGCCGGCAACATTGGATTTTCAGTCGTGATATGGACGAGATTATTGAAAGTCGCGGCTTGCCGTAAAATCGACTCAAATAAATCAGTCGTGCCGTCAAAGAGGCGTTCGTCGTTTAAGACCGGCTGGACATTTAACTCATACTGACGGTTCAATTCAATAAAACCGCGCATCGTCTGCAAGTAGTCCGATTGAGTCGTGACCGATTCAATCAGCGAGCGTCGGCACAGCGTGTAGCCACCAAATTGGCCGGTCATGTCAATCAGGTTGAGCAAGACGCTATCGGCGTTTAACGTGTTAATGAAGCCGACGAAGAACATGTCGGAACCATCTGCCGAGCGGATTGCAATCAGCTGATGTTGGGCCAAAGCGTTATTAAGCGTCGCATCAACGTCATCGGGTTCGCTGGCTTTGACGGTTTCCTGGTGAGCGTGAGCAGTTTTAACAAAGGCACTTTCCAGCAATAATTCATTGCCGCAGAATTCGAGAATTTGAATCGAATCTAGCGGAATGACTTGCTGAGTCTTATTTTTAAAATCAAATTTATCAAAAGTTGTGAACGTGATCGTCTGATCGGTGATTGCTTGAACTTGACCTTCAAGGTAATTGTCATTGTCCGCTAACACGAGCAGGACGACTTGGTGGTCAGAATGGGCGTGGTCGACTAACTGAGCGAGTGCTGGCTGTTGGTCATCGATTGCCAGCGCTGGTTGTGGCACACTATTTAATCCTTCAGTCGTTGCATTCTTGAGTCGAAAGGCCATGTTATCGAGGTCTTCGCTCATCATTTCAACTTCATCGATGACGTCGTAACGCATGAAGACGGCGCCGTCCTGGAGCCCTGCATCGTCGTAAGTGTTCACGACAACGCCATCGGGTGCCAGACGGTCGATGTAGCCGGTATAAACCACTTCGCTATTGGCTTGATATAGGTTGATGAGGTGAACCTGTTGTGTGGCTAATTGTAAATTTTCAATAATTGAACTCATCGTGTCTAACCCCCTTAGTTAATGTTCCCTCATCATAGCACTTTTTGGGCCAAAGACGCCATTATAAGTCATTATTCAGCTCGTTTGGTAAGTGTGTTATGACTACGCGGATGAACGAACGGTGTAGGGGTGGATTGTTGTTCGTCAGCCGGGGCGCTTCATACTCCGACCTCTGGGGCTGGCTGACAATTGCTGGAACAGGGCGGACATCGATTTGAACTCACGCAGAAGCCCACTGCGCAATTTCAAATACGAGTCTTCTTCTAGCCCGGGAAAACCGCCCGGACAAGAAGAATTTCGCCCTTGAGCATTGTCAGCCAGCCCCGCCGGTCGGGAACCCGCTCGAATGGCAGATGAACGACCACCTAATTAGGTACAATTGGCCATTAAATGATAGAAGACTGGTTCTTTGTGTAAACTTTGAATCAGAACCGCTAATGATATATGTCAGTTAAATACTAAGAAAATTGTTGGCTAACTTAATCTGGATTGTCGTTCACAGGTAGACAACAGTATTGCTATTTGAGTCCAATTCAAGATTTTGAAGTCTCAATTAACTAAGGAAAACTCCGGTATGTTCATTGAAATTAATGATTCATAGCACTAAAACATGGGTGAGATAGCTGAAAAATTATCAGAAACCAGTCATACGCTTTAATCCCGAAATACCCTTTGCTAGGAGTCAACGACCAGTTTCCCGAAAGTTGGGTCCGCAAGTGTCTGCCTTTCGAATACCATCCAGGCTGGAAGGTATTTCTGACAATGCTCAGCGATGAAATTTCACTTAGCAAGCGTTGTGTGCTTGGTTAGTGAAAGACCAGTATTTAAGACGTGGGTTCTCGGCTTAAATCTGTGTCCATCGCGTTCCAGCGTTGTCAGAAATGCCTGGAAGTCGGCATAGGCCGCGTCTACCCATCAGGTTTACGCTAACTCGTCTTATTTCTAGCGGTTCTAAGCTGGCTGCTTTTGAACTCAAAAACAATTATCCCCAATGGTAAATAATAACGGCCGCAACGTGGTTATTATATAATCAAGGTATTAACAGAGAGAGGGATGGTTGGCATGACTCGAGTATCAACTTCTATTCGTATAGACGCTGATTTGAAGCAAGCAGCTAGCAAGCAACTTGCAAGTATGGGGCTATCAATGAATACCTATCTGAACATGGCGTTAAGGCAATTAGTCTTGCAGCAAGCGATCCCGTTTGAAAGTGACGAGCCGTCATGGGTGCCAAATGAAGAGACGGAAAAGGCCCTAGTCCTGGCGCGCGCCAAAGAATTAGGGCTCATTCCTGATAACGCGCCCGCCTTCGATGATCCCAAGCGTGCGATTCGCTATCTCAACGATGAACAGTAAGCCTGATCGGGTGTTGTCATGGATAAAGTGATGGTGGCTGAACGTAAGCTGATGTAAAATGCAGATTTAATCAGCCGCTGATTGCGTCAAATGCCGCCGATTGACTATGTCATATTCCAGTTTGCAGGACTCAAACGCTGAGTCCTTTTTTTGTTTTCATTAATAATTACGCAACAATAATGAAATTCCGCTAAATTCAGTCCAAAATCGCGCTGATTGCGGCGTTTTTTACCAACAAATAGGTAAGGGCTTACTTCGTTGACGGCACACAAATTTTCAGTGCTAAATACAGCGCGAGAAGAAGTAAATATTTGATAAAAAATGTTATTTTCTATGCTATTCGTCGGGTTTATCGTTATAATGTAAGCTGCGGTTCACCTTGACCGTAAATCTGCCATGACCTTTCAAGAGGCGCTTGATCGTGTTGTGACATTCAATTAAGGAGCGCATTATGTTTACGATGTTTAAGACGATTGGTGATCAGTTCGCCAATTTCAAGATTATTCGGCGAATGGCCAAGTATGATGACCGAGCCACATACCAAAGCCATTACCTTGGGTTAGCATGGGAATTTCTGAATCCACTGATCCAAATCGGAATTTACTACTTAGTATTCGGGGTCGCGTTAAAACGTGGCGATCCGATGCCTGGAATCCCGTACCTACCTTGGATGGTTGTCGGGATCGCACCGTGGTTATATATGAACAAAACGACGCTGGACGCGTCTTCTAGTATTTATCGGCAAGTTGGGTTAGTTTCCAAGATGAAGTTCCCAGTCAACGTGTTACCGTCCATTAAGATTTACGGAAATCTCTATAGTTTCTGGACGATGATTGCTTTCGGGATTTTCCTGATGTTTCTAAATGGCATCTGGCCATCACTTGCCTGGTTCCAGTTTATTTATTACTTCGGGTGCATGATCGTTCTCATGTATTCGCTAGGGATTCTCAATGCCACGGTCAGTGTTCTGATTCGTGACTGGCATATTACCTTGCAATCCGTATTGCGGATGCTGTTCTACATGAGTGGGGTATTGTTCAACTTTACGACCTCTAACTTCCCAGCCGTCTTTGTCCGGTTGCTGGAATTGAACCCATTTTATTACGTCCTCAACGGGATGCGGGAATCGCTATTGAATCGTGGTTGGATCTGGCAACAGCCGAACATTACGTTGACGATTGTCTTCTGGTTGTTCAATCTCGTCGCAATTCTGCTTGGAACGTATCTCTATAACAAGTTCCGTTCGAACTTTGTGGATTTGATTTAGGAGGCGGAACTGATGGAAAACCAATATAAAGTTGAATTGCATAATGTCACTAAAGAATATGATTTATATCGTAGTAACAATGATAAGTTAAAACACTTTTTTAACATTGGTAACGTTGAAGTCCCGCGGTTCTGGTCACTTAAAGGGGTCAGTCTGAATGTCAAACCCGGGGAAGCACTCGGGATTATTGGGATCAATGGTTCTGGTAAATCGACCATCTCCAACATCATTTCGGGAATCATTCCTCAAACGACGGGGACGGTCGATGTGCATGGTGACACGTCGATTATCTCGATTGGTGCCGGTCTTAAGTGGAACTTGACGGGTGATGAAAACATTCGTTTAAAAGGGCTCATGCAAGGCTTGAGTATTAAGGAAATCCAAGAAGTCCGCGATGATATCGTTGATTTTGCGGATATCGGTGATTTTATTGGTCAACCCGTTAAAGACTACTCAACTGGGATGCGGTCACGGTTAGGCTTTGCCATCGCGGTTCACATCAATCCGGATATCATGATTATTGATGAAGCGTTATCCGTTGGTGATGATACTTTCTATCAAAAGTGTGTGGATAAAATCATGGAATTCAAGAAGCAAGGCAAGACGATTATCTTCGTCAGCCATAACTTGCGCCAAGTTGAATTACTATGTGACCGGGTGGCTTGGATGCACTTTGGTGACCTGCTAGAAGTCGGTGATACCAAGGAAACGGTCGGCCATTACCGGAAATTCTCTAAGAACTTCAAAGCGCAAACGGCCGCTTATCGTAAGAAGTACCAAGTTGCTAAGAAGAAAGAACAAGCGGACTTTGATATTGAAGCTTATGAGCGTCAATTAGTCGAAGAACGCGCTAAAGATAGCGATAAGAGCAAGCAAGCGATTAGTCGGGATGTTCACCGGACGCTGTACAAGCAGATCTTGCCAGAAAAGATGACGGTCACGACCAAAATCGTGATGTGGGTGGCAATCCTATTGTTCATCTTTACTGGACTCGTCAACATTTCGGGGCATTCGTTTACGTCCGCAATTGAGAATCCGACGGTACTGTTACATCCAGTTGACCACTATATCAAGAGTCAGTCGGTCTTATTCAATAATAACTGATGCTGGCCTACAAGCGACTGGATTAGCTGCTTAATCAAAATATGGGTGATTGCAAAAGCAATCACCCATATTTTTTTACGCTAATGGCGCGGGGTGCGTCGATGCAATTGCTGCATGCGGTTGTAGCGACTTCAATCGTTGGCTTCAGGGTAGTGCAATGTCTGGATTGTGTTAACAGTTTGATAGGAAAACAGCTGAACAACAAACCTCAATTTTTCAGCTGTTTTCGAACTGATTGAGGCTTGTTTAGTGGCAGTGTTACTGTAATCAGGTTATATTAACGATAAGTATTAGACTATTTGTTGCTCGGCATTAGAAAGGGGTGTCATGCGATGGATCTCCCGTTACCATACAGTGTTGCGGCCTATGTGCTTCTAATATTAGTGCTGCAATATATCAAATATAAGTTTCCAGACAGTGCTTTTATCCGTTTCTTCCAGAAATACGGTTGGTGGCTAATTGGGATGTGCTTTGTCGTTATATTGGTGCTCGCGGCCGGGCCACAATTTGAGCATCCCATCAACGCGCTAGATGTTCCGATTATCGGCGTCATGTTGGTATTTGGGTACTTCTTCATTAAAGACAACAAGTCACAACGCCAGTAAACCAAAAAAAGTCATGTTTCAGAAAAGCGGATCGCCGCCTTTTGAAACATGACTTTTTAATTGGTATTTAGTGTGGCACAGAACCGAGTAGCGCCCATGTGCAACGAATTTGCAACCTAATCTAATGAGCGGCCGTTTTCGGTGAGCTTGCAACCGAATCTAACGAGTGGCCGTTTTCAGTGAGCTTGAAACAAAAGCTGACGAGGGCTCGTTTTCAGCAAGTTTGAAGGCGCCGCTAACGGAACCGTTCCTGCTTATTCAGCAATTGCGCGAGTTGTCCGCGGAATTCATCGCTGTGGTGTTGGATATTAGTTAATTCATGACTCATTTGAACTGTATAATCGGCAACTTCGCCGTGTTCGCCTTGGTCTAACCCCAGTTCTTCTTCTTGTTCGTCAACGCGCATTCTAATGACCCGTTTCAATAGCACGATAATGACGATGCAAGCGATGGTGGTAAAGATGATGGTAAACGCGGTTGCGAGTAGTTGTAGGCCGAATAGTTTGAAGCCACCGCCGTAGAACAGACCGTTGAGTGAGATGGAACTGTTGACGGCTTTGCTGGCGAAGAGGCCAGTCATGATGCTGCCGACCATCCCAGAAACCCCGTGGCAACCAAACGCATCGAGGGCGTCGTCAATTCCTAAACGCGGTTTGATAAACGTGATGAAGCCGTAACTTGTGAGGGTCGCAACCAAGCCAATCCAGAAAGCCCCAGAGACGGTGACGTACCCACAAGCTGGCGTAATGCCGACTAACCCACACAGGGTCCCGGTACAGACGCCAACGAGGGTTGGTTTGCCCTTGGTCAGCATATCAACGACCATCCAAGTCATCATGGAAGTGGCAGTCGCAACCGTCGTGGTCAAGAAGGCCTGAATCGCGATGTCATTCATTGCTAATGCGGAGCCGGCGTTGAATCCGTACCAGCCGATCCACAAAATCGCCGTTCCGAGTAAGACCCATAAAATATTGTAGTGCTGCGTCGCGTCCTTGCCATATTTGTGCCGAGCACCTAAAAAGGCAGAGAGGACTAACGCAGTAATCCCGGCATTGATATGGACGACCGTTCCGCCGGCGAAGTCGATTACGCCGAGTTTCGCAAGCAACCCGTTATCCCACACCATGTGAACCATTGGGTAGTAGATCAGTAGTGACCAGAAGATGATGAAGGTCAGTAGGAATTTGAAACGAATTCGCCCAACGACGGCTCCCACGAATAGGGCCGGTGTAATAATGGCGAACATCATTTGGAAAATCAGGTATAAGCCGTTTGGAATTTTAGTGGCCGTTAGTGCGGTTAGGTCGACACCATGCAACCACAATGCCTTGAAGTTACCGACCACGCCACCAATATCACCAGAGAACGACAGTGAGTAGCCAAAAGCTAGCCATAATAGAATTGCTAGGCCACAAATCATGAAGACTGATAGCATCGTGTTAACAACGTTACGTTTGGAGACCAGCCCACCATAGAAGAAGGCCAATCCGGGTGTCATGAATAATACCAATATACTAGATAAAACTAAAAACGTTGAATTTGCAGCGTTCATACTCCCAACCCCTATCCATACCATTTGATGTTAGGAATTATAACATTGATTATTAATGGACGCACTACTTTTTTATATTTAGGTTAAATTCCAAACATACAAAAGGGCGGGAGAGGGCAACGATAACTAGCGATGTTAGATTATGTTACATTTATGTATCGTGCTGGTTAATTGGTCGTGAGATATGAATGAAAGTGCCAATTTTCAAAAACAGCCAGCTTAGGCCCGCTGGGAAATAGCCCGAGTTGGATTGCTGCTCGTCAGCGGAGGCGCGCCCGATTCCGACCTCCGAGGCTGGCTGACAACGCTGGAACAGGGCAGACCTTGATTTGAACTCACGCAGAAGTTCACTGCGTAAGTTCAAATACGAGTCTTCTTCTAGCCCGGGAGCCCCGCCCGGACAAGCCGAACCACAGTTAAGTTTGGAAACCGACCAATCGCCCGAATCGACCACGGAAGTTAATTATATTAAGTTAATCTTGTGTGTTACTGCATAAAAGCTGGAAAATTCATTAAGATAATGATGATTTTAAAGTTGAACCGTTTTCATGGATTGACGTTATGGGGATCCAGCAGTAAAGTTATCACCACATAAATTAAAGAATGATGAGACGTTACATAATATTCTTAATAATTAAAACACGGAGGTTCAGCTTATGCGGAAATATGCGATTATTGGGGTCGGTCACGTTGGTGCGACGATTGCTTATACATTGGTTTGTAAAGGGATTGCGGATGAATTAATCTTAATTGATACGAATGTCGGTAAGGCTCGCGCGGAACAATTAGATTTACAAGATGCCCAAGCCCGATTAGATAGTCGGACGATCATTAAAATCAACGATTACCATGAATTAGACGATACCGATATTTTATTCGTGACTAGTGGCAATATTCATGCCCTTGACCATGCGTCTGGCAACCGCTGGGCGGAGTTTGAATATACCAAGCAGATCGTGCAAGACATTGCGCCTAAGGTTAAAGCCACGAAATTCGATGGTGTGGTGATTGATACGATGAATCCGTGTGATGCCATCACGCATTATTTCCAACGTGCGACCGGATTATCCCGACAACAAGTCTTCGGGACGGGGACGTTCCTCGATACGGCACGGATGCAAAAAGTCGTCGCAGAAGCGTTTGACTGTGATCCGAAGAATATCAGCGGTTACGTCTATGGCGAACATGGCGAATCTCAATTCAGCGCTTGGTCAACGGTTCAAGTGAACGGCATTCCAATCACGTCGTTAGTCGACAAGTATCACTTAGACTTGGATGCGCTGGAAGCCGCCGCACGGCATGGTGGCTGGGCCGTTCATTCCGGCAAAGGCTATACGAGCTTTGCCATCGCAACTTGTGCGGTCAAGTTAAGCGAAGCCGTCTTCGCCAATGCGCGGTTAGCTTGTCCAGTCTCTGCATATAGTGAGACGTTCGGCACCTACGTCGGTCAGCCAGCGATTATTGGCAGGGATGGCGTTGAAAGTGTAACGACTTTGGCCCTGACAGAAGACGAACAAGCGAAGTTCCGGAATTCAGCGGATACGATCATTGAGAAATTCCACGCGTTTGATGACGTTTTAAGTGAACAATCTGTCCAAAAACGTCAACAAGCCTAAAAAGTGTCGGTTGTTAATTGTCTTGTTTGGCAAATATCTCCCAAAATGTTAAAATTTTACTAAGCAGAACGTTGACTGCATTAACTATATGGTGGGATGAATATGCGCCGACAATTAACAAACCGTCAGCGATGGTTAGTGATTATCGTTGCGACGATCTTGGGAGTGGGCTGTGCCTTGCTAGGTCAATGGGGACAGTTACTCGGGGTCGTTGCGGCGGCACTGGCACTCATGTTGTTGACCAGTGGCTGTTTGACTTTTTGTCATCACCGCGGCTGGCAACCTGGGAGTGGCATGCTACTAGCATTAGCTATGGCGACTGGATATGTCATTATTATTTTAGGAAGTTACGGCTATTTACTACGCAGCTAATCTGTAGAACACCTTGAAACGAGCATTGAACTTGTTGCAAGGTGTTTTTTTGCGCACTGGTCAGTTGACGGGATCGTGGCATGATGTCAGTACTACGCTGGCAAGTGTGCCTGTCGAGTTGCCATGCTGCCCGTTGCGACAGTGCTAAACCAATGTGCGCCTGTTTGCAACAATTCGTAGCTAAGTCACGTGCACCTGTTTACATCAATCCATAGCAAAGCCAACGTGCACTTGTTTGCAACAATCCGTAGCTAAGTCACGTACACCTGTTTGCAACAATCCGTAGCTAAGTCACGTAAACTTGGTTGTAGCAATTCATGGCTAAACGGCAGTTCGTCTTGAATTTGCATGGCGCATCGCAATCAATTAGAGTTAGCTGAGTCTAAGCATCCCAGCCGGCACTAAAAAAGGTCCCAACTCATCATCGGGGCCTTCTCGGGTATTGTGTTGATTAAGAATAACCAAAGTGGGGTCACCATACCCAAGGCATCAATGGCAAACCTAGTTGTTAGATTGACAACTTTGCCTTACAGCCTGCCAACCGGTAATCGGTAGCGCAACCGGACAGCGGTACTGTCCGCACTGCTGATGCCGTTATAACGATTATCGGCAAGCATGACACTGTGGCGATCACGGCTGTGTTCGAGGCCAATCGTATGGCCGAGTTCGTGTTCCGCCACGTGCACCTGATCTGAATAGGAATAATGGTAGCGTGTGAAGTTGCGAGTTAATAGATAGACTTGGGCTTTCGTATAGTAACCATTAGGATAGCCAGTCGAAAACGTGATACCGGCCAGGCGATAGTATTGTCCGGTCGTGGCGTTACTCGTTTCCAGTGTCACTTGATGGTGAGCAGTGGTCCCCTGAACGAATTTGAATTGACCGGTGGCATTCCAAGCGCGAATCGCTGCTTGATAAACGCGCCGCTCGGAAGCAGACGCCTGAATGACATAGGTGACCTGCGCGTGTGGCCATCGACTACGTGAGATTGGCGTCGCAATTGACTTGGCGTTGGCAATCGGAGTCAGCCCAATTCCGACGATAATCGTTAACGTTGTTAAACCTAACTTTGCACGATATTTACGTTTCATTGTTGTAACCCTCTTTCCCCCAAAAACGAAGGTCGCCATCAATGATTGTATTTTAAACCGATAACCCGGAGAAGACCTACTCAATCGTTCGGATTAATGCGGAATTTACTCATTTTTTAGTCGCAAGCAGTTAGTTAAATAGGTTATCGCGTGCTATGATTAAAACATCTTATGATGAATGGAAGGATTTCAGATGACGATCAAACAAGCAATCGTTCAGCAGGCGCTCACGCTAATCAAACCGCAGATGGTAGTAGGTTTCGGTGGGGACACGACCGTGGGGGAACTCGTCAAGGAAGCGGCCAACCTGGTCAATGACATTACGGTCGTGACCCCGTCGCCCACGACACGTCAATTGGCAACGGTATTAGGATATACGGTCGTCGATACGGCTTATTGCGACCGCGTTGATATTGCTTTTGACGGCTGTGATCAGTTGGACCATCACGGTAACGCCCTCAAAAGTGGTGGTGGCATTCATGCGAACGAAAAAATTATTGCCAGTCTGGCGGATGAATACTGGCTACTGACGATGCAGGACCGCTTAGTCGATCAATTTGATATCAAAACGCCACTCGTGCTGGAAGTCTTACCGGGCGCGCTATCATTAGTGATGCGCAGTGTCAGCGACCTTGGTGGCCAAGCCACTATTCGGACCGCTGAGAATCGCGACGGCTTTACGCTGACCGACAGTGGTAACCTCCTAATCGATTGCCATTTCCCGACCTATGCTAACTTACCAACACTCAATACCGCGTTAGCAACGCTGGCTGGCGTAGTTGAGACCAGCTATTTTGACCGGCTAGTGACGAATGCCTGGCTAGGCGATGCAGCCACTAACACTGTGCGGGCATTATTTTAAGGACGAACAGTTTGTTATTTAAATTGCTGTTCGTCAGCGGGGGACGCGTCCTGGTCCGATCTACGAGGCTGGCCGACAACGCTGGAACAGGGCGCAACCGTACTGCAAGTTCACGCTAATTCACTTTATTTCCAGCGGGTCTCAGCTGGCAGTCTTTGAACTGAAAAACTAGCACGCGTTAATCATCATTTTTGACAACTAACTAACAAAATGCGCGCCGGATTATCTTTGACTAGTGCGCAATCGAGTTTGACACTCTTTTAAAATAATTCTAAACTGAAGGTGACGTGTAAAAGCGCCACCATTTTTAATTTAGTAACTTTAACGATATAAGGGGATGTCAAGATGGCAAAAAAAGTCTATACTGATTATTTTTTTGATGAACCTGCTTACAACACACATGACGGTGGCTATATTCCGTTAGTGACTCCGAAAGTCGACCCACAGCCGTTAGCGATTCCGCCTTTACTGCAACCGGACCGTCAGACCGATACGGATGACTATTATACGGTCACGGCCCAAGAGAGCGAAACCCAGTTTTTGCCGGGGAAGAAGACCAAGACTTGGGGCTACAATGCAGGCTTTTTAGGTCAAACAATCGTTTTTCGGAATGGTAAGCAGACCCATATTGACTTACAGAACAAACTCCCAGAATTAACCACCTTCCACTGGCACGGATTGAACGTTCCCGGGCCAATTACGGATGGTGGCTGTCATGCACCCGTTTATCCAGGTCAGACGAACCACATTGATTTTAAGGTACACCAACCCGCCGCAACCACTTGGCTACATGCTCATCCATGTCCATCGACCGCGACCCAAGTCTGGAAAGGGTTAGCAACGATGGTCATTATCAAGGATGACGTCGAAGACCAATTGCCATTACCACGCAACTACGGGGTCGATGATATTCCAATGGTCCTACAAGATCGTGAATTCCATGAAGATAATCAATTTGATTACCGTGCTGACTACGATCCTGATGGCGTTCAAGGCCACACTGCCTTAGTTAACGGGACGGTCAACCCATACTTTGATGTCACCACTCAACGCGTTCGGTTACGGATCTTAGACGGTTCCAACCGGCGTGAATGGCGGTTGCATTTTAACGATGACTTGGAATTTGCACAAGTTGGTTCTGATGGCGGGATTTTACCAGCACCCGTCTATATGACCAAAGTGATGATGACTTGTGCCGAACGTGATGAAATCGTGGTCGACTTTGGCAAATATCAACCAGGCGATGAAGTGACCTTGATGACTGACGATACGCCACTATGCCGCTTCAGAATCAAAGCCTTCGAACCAGACGATACCACGTTGCCAGACCACTTAGTCGATATTCCAGACGAAGCACCAACTGCTGACTTGCCTGTTCGGAAGATCACGATGGACGGGATGGACGATGAAGTTGCGCTCAACGGCAAGAAGTTCGACATGGAACGGATCGACGCCCGTCAAAAAGTTGGCGACGTTGCCATTTGGGAAATCCGGAATACGAATAGTACCGAAAATGGTATGGTTCACCCATTCCACGTCCACGGGACACAGTTCACCGTGTTATCCAGAAACGGCGGTCCGGTCTATCCAAACGAACATGGTTTGAAAGATACGGTGGGCGTCAACCCTGGTGAGACGGTTCGCATCAAGGTCAAGTTTGAATTGACCGGGGTCTACATGTATCACTGCCACATCATCGAACATGAAGATGGTGGGATGATGGCCCAAATCGAATCTTACGACCCAGAACATCCACAAACCTATCATTTAATGGATATGGACACGTTACGGAATGCCTTCGCTGAAGAACAAGGCGTCAAACCTGAAGACGTCTGGATGCCAGGGATGTAACCACTTCATTCAATCAATTTTAAAACCGGTTGCGAAACATTGGCGACCGGTTTTTTGGTGGCCAAATGCGTTGCCTACGTTTGGAATGGCGTCAACCAAAGCGCCTCGCATTTCAGTTAGAGGCGCGTCCCACAAATCCCTGGGCGTGTCTGTTTTCAGCTTGAAAGTCCGTATGGTATGATGAAAATAACCATATCGGTCCGTTGCGTTGCGAATTCGGCGACAACCAGCTGGCCGGTGATCCGTGACCTAATGGGTTGTGTTAATTAATGTTAAAAAAGGGGGCGTCAAACATGCATATTGCAGCAACAATCATGGCGCTAGTCGTCGCCGTTGAGCATCTCTTCATTCTGTGGCTGGAAATGTTCAATGCGGATAGCGAACTGGCGTCGAAGTCATTCGGCATTCCACGACAAACGCTACAATCACCAGCCGTGCAATTATTATTCAAAAATCAGGGGCTCTATAATGGCTTTTTGGCCGTCGGAATTCTGTACAGCTTATTCGTCATTCCGGCAGTAGCGAGTGCGGGAGCGACGTTGTTCTTCCTAGCCTGCGTGATGGTGGCAGCGGTTTACGGCAGTATCACGGTCAGCCGGGCCATCGTCGTTATCCAAGGATTACCAGCACTGATCGCCTTTATCTTAATGTACTTTGCTTAAGTGAGATGGAGGCGTGTCAGTCACCTTAATCATTGTGAGTCGCGATGGCCTGATAATTAGGCCCCAGACTAGAGTGGATTAGTGTGACGGCGCGATTCGTGACACTTTGGCGAGTGCAAAATGCGAGTGCAAAATGCGAGTGCAAAAAAAGTCGTTTCAAGCATGCAAAAGTTGCTTGAAACGACTTTTTTGGATGTCCTTATTGGGCACGGTGTATTAAACCCGACCAATCACAGTAGTCTTCGCAGTTGCGAGCACGTGACCGGCGATGGCGTCATGGAATTCGTTCAGCCAGTAACCGGGTTGTAAATCTAATTCAGTATCCAGTGCAAATAGCTTGAATGAATAGCGATGATCCTTGTCTGGCGGGTAAGGGCCGACATAGTGCTGGCTGACTTTCGGGTCAGTTTCGTGAACATAGCCACCGGCAGTTGAGTTATTACCCTGGACCATTGGAATCGCACCAGTTTGGCTGGCGTTTTCCGGAATATGGGTCGTCGTTGCGGGTAGGTTGGCCGCAATCCAGTGAATCCACGTGAAACCACCCACGGGAATCGCATCGTGGTCGACAAAGGTGAAGGCTAGTGAGTGCGTCCCAGCAGGCACGTCACTGATATCGACCG
This sequence comes from Lactiplantibacillus sp. 30.2.29, assembly GCF_018991255.1. Taxonomy (NCBI): domain Bacteria; kingdom Bacillati; phylum Bacillota; class Bacilli; order Lactobacillales; family Lactobacillaceae; genus Lactiplantibacillus; species Lactiplantibacillus sp. 30.2.29. The sequence goes on from NZ_JAGYGU010000004.1 coordinate 115,293, forward strand.
GAAATGAGATGATGGGGTGGCCCTTATAAATTTGCGCGGGTGCCGCTTGCTTTGAATAGGTCGCAGCTAAAGCACCGTCAGTGGTCGGAATTGATAGTTGCATGGCAGATTCCTCCTCGTGTTGTTAGCTCAATTATAACGCTAATAGTCGCTCCCGTAACGCAGGGTCCACCGCATAAATGTAAAGCCCGTAGCGCCCGCGTTTCATCAAAACGTTGATCGAGTTGAAGATGATTTGTTGCTTGAGTGGCTCGAGGTCACCCAAGTCGGCGCGTTGCTTGAAGGCTTCCTGGTCTTCATAGCGTTCGGGACGGACGATGATTCGGTCGTGGACGGCGTCGTAGCCAACCGATGGCCCGAGAATCACACCAGCGTAGTTCAAGTCAAAGCCTTGGATAGTGTAAATTGACCCCACCTCATTCAGCGTTTCTGGCCGTAAAGCCCACGGGTCGTCGGTCAAGTTGACTTTATCCCAGGGGAGTTTGAGCTGACCAGCCGTGACGTACCAGGTGCCGTGATTGACGACGTATGGAAAATCAGCGGTGGCGACCATCCGTGCCAGCCCGAAGCGGTGGTCCTGTTGACGGATGAGGTCGTACATCGGTTGGCCGTCATCGAAGAAGCGCAGGTCAAAATCAGGTGTGGCCGGCTTTTCAAGCAATTGGCCATGAGTAAAGTGATCGATCCAGTTGACGACTGCTGGGCCACCGGTGACACGAAATTGCTCGTCGAGGTTATAACTCGCATGTGGATAATGGGCCAAAAATGGCTCCAGGTCGTTCGTATGCCAATAACTCTTGAGCTTCAAGACTTGGCGGGTATCGAAGACGAGCATGACCACGTGCGCATGCTTAATCAGTTCTGTGAGTTGATTATGCCCGTCGAAGCGGTTGTAGCGGTCTGGTTGCGTCAACAACAGGTGCGCTTCATCGATAAAAATGACATCCGCGCGCTGGTGCGTCTTGGTGAGTCGATTAATGAGTGGCATTGGTTTTTGAAAGTCCTTTTTGCGCAGGTCGGGATCGTCGCCTGCCAAGCGTTTGTAAATTTTGAGCATTTCGTTATGATTGACGACCAAATAATTCTGCGTGGCTTGGAGGTCGTTAGCAGTCGTACTTCGGCTAAGGGCTTGAAGTCGGCCGAACGCCGCAGCAAGGACGGCACTTTTACCGGTCCCCGCATCACCATGAATCACGAAGAGACTGGATTGGTCCTGATGGCGATGCGACCGAATGAAGGTGAGCAGTTGTTGCTCCAAAGATTGTTGTGCCGGCGATAACGCAGCTTGTTCGTTCAGCTTGAATGTCGCGGCACTAATTGTAGATGACATATAATTCACTCCCGGCCCTTATTATACCTGGATTATCGTGTGAATTGAAATGAGTCTCATTACAGTTGGTGGTAAAATGGAGGTACGACAAATAGTGGAGGAAAGTAAATATGAAGCTTGATTTTTCGGTTGCCGTGCATAGCATTTTGTACCTGGATGCCCACCGTGATAGCAAAGTTGCTAGTCGCGAACTGGCCCAATCATTGCACCTGAATCCGGTGATGATTCGTAATATCTTGTCAGTCCTACATAAACACGGTTATTTAACCGGAACAGTGGGCAAAAATGGGGGTTATCAGCTAGATTTGCCGCTAGTTGAAATGAACTTGGGGGATCTCTATGATTTGACGATTCCACCAACCATCAGTTACGCCCGCTTCATCACGGGACCGTCCAAGACGGATGAACAGGCATCCCAATCACCAATTGCTGCGAATATTAGTGAAACGTTGACGGACTTGTTCACGGTCGCGGATCGACAATACCGAGCCTATTATCATCAATTCACCATGGCTGATCTGCAACAAGATTTGAAGCAACATGGGCTATTTTTGAAACGCGAACACGATTCAGAATCTTAAGTAAAAATGCGTACTTGATTGGAAAATAAGGCTTCTGTGATTAAGAACCTTAATTTGAAACGGGTTGGCCGTTAGGGATTGTCAGCGGGACGTCCCGGTGCTATCGTGAATGCCATGATGTAAGTGGCATGGTGATAGAAAGGGGCCAGGACAATGGCAGCACGGTTAGTATTGATTCATGAAGTTGGACGGTATCAAGAATTATCGGAACCCCGCTATTGGTTGGAATCAGCTGATTTTTGGGGTGTTGACGGGCGCGGCGAGACGGTCAATGAAGCAGTCGGGAATTTTTTGACAAACTTGGTACAGTATTGCCGTGACTACTACCAACGGGGCTTATGGCAATTAGATGACCGACTATTGCAGTTAGACCACGTGGATGCCGTATTGGCATATGCTCAGGCTGGTCAATCGCCAGCGCCGTTGTTTCATTTTAAAGTGGTTCCCGCGCATCAACAATTAGCCTCCGCTTAGCAAATATTGACGAATTCTTAAAGAAGCGTTCATACTTCCACCACACTCCTGCGCTAAACTATGCGGTATAATCAAAGCGTTAGTTCAGGTCGCGCCTGATATTTGCCGACCGACGTTTACTGGAGGGTATTGTATGGAATTAGATAAAATCTATCAGTTAATGGACAAGTTTGAACAAAGTAGTCTCACGAGTTTTGAATATCGTGACCAGGATTTTGAAATCCAAATGGGTAAGAAAGGTCATAACAATAAGGCGACGACAGCGTCTTCTGAGCCAGCGCCATTGCCTAATCAGCCGGTCATTGATCCAACACCGGTCACGCCAACGCCGATCGCAAATGCGAGCGCGGCTTCAGTTGTGGAACCAACGCCAACGGCTACGGTAACGAGTACGGCCGCTGCGACGCCAACCAGTATCGCACCGGAATCAACACCGGAACCGGAACCAGCGCCGACACCAGAACCAGCACCGGTCCAAGTCGATCCCAAAGAGTGCGTCACAGCACCAGTTGTCGGGATCTACTATCCAGCGCATTCTTCGGAAGAAGCCCCGTACGTCAAGTTGGGTGACCACGTTAGCGTCGGCCAACAAGTCGGCTTGATTCAGGCCATGCAGATGATGCGGCCCGTCGTTGCTAAGCAAGCTGGGACGGTCAAGGCATTCCTCGTTAAAAATGGCGAAGAAGTCAATTTCGGTCAACCGTTGATTCAATTGATTCCAGATACACCGGATGATATTTAGACCCGGCGCTAGCCGTTAAATCGCGCGGATAACGATGCGTATCAAGCTTCGGTGGGCAGTCGGTGAAGCTAATACAATCGAATGACAAGAGCGTATCAAGCTTTAGTGGGTAGCCAGTGAAGCTAATACAATCAGATGATAAGAGCGTATCAAGCTTTAGCGAGACTGCCGGATAAGCAACGAAAATTCACGACAATCAAAAAAGCGGACCTGCCAAACACTGAATAATGGTGTTTGGCAGGTCCGCTATTATTTATTTTGATTAAAGTTGTTCGTCGATTGCTTTGACGGTTGCCAAGAACCACTTGTTGAACGCTGCTGCGTCGATATCAACACAGACGTTGGCGTTGGTCTTGCCATCGTGGTAAGCCCCGCGAATATCGCCGACGGTCTCACCATTGGCCGGACCATCCGTCTGAACGTCGATCCACATGGCTTCGGTCGTAAAGGCTTCTGGATGGAGTAGGTAGAAGAGCGTGTTAACGTCATGCATGGCCACGCCGGTCTGGTTGCGGTCGTTATAGTGGCCGAAGAGGGCGTGTAACATCTCGCCGGTCTTGCCGAATGCTGGCAGTTGTTCGATGGATTCGCGAGTCAAGAGTGCTTTCATCGTGACGTCCAAACCAACCATCGTGATGGGAACGCCGGATTGATACATGATTTCAGCGGCATGGGGGTCGGTGAAAACATTGAATTCAGCGGCACTGGTCATATTGCCCTTTCCGAGTGCGCCACCCATTGCGACGATTTCCTTGATGTGAGGTAACACTTCAGGGTAGGTCTTGAAGAGTAGTGCGATATTGGTATACGCACCAGTTGGCACCAACGTAATGGGTTGCTCGGCGGCCATGATGTAATCACGTAAAGCTTCAACAGCCGTTTCAGGTAATGGGTCGGCTAAGTCAGTTGGAAAGTCATAGCCCGGCATGCCGGAAACACCGTGAATACGGACGGCGTCTTCAAATGGTTTGATGAGCGGCTGAGGTGCGCCACCCGCGACGGGAACGTCACTATTGAAGAAGCGCGTGAGTTTCAGCGCATTGAGCGTCGTTTTATCGACGGTCACGTTACCAGCGACCGTTGTAATTAATTGTAAGTCCAAGTCAGGATGATTTAATGCAATCGTGATCGCAGCGGCATCATCAATACCAGGATCAGTGTCCATGATAATCTTTGTTGACATGTTCATTCCTCCAATTAAATAGACGTGCTTGAAATTAGTTCTATTTTAGCATACTACGGCCAATGAATTCGATTGCAATTACATGGGGTTTGACGTAGCATGACAGTAAATACAGTTAACGATGGAGGAACGGATTATGAGTCAACCACGAGTTATCTTAATTACAGGGGCGTCTTCAGGGATCGGTAAGGCCACCGCATTAAAGTTACAAGCACAGGGCAACATTGTGTACGGTGCGGCCCGACGAATCGAGAAAATGACGGATTTAGCCGCTGCCGGCGTGCACGTTTTAAAAGTCGATGTGACGGATGAAGCCACGTTGATTGCGGCTGTCAAAACGATTCAAGTCGAACAGGGCCGCATTGATGTGCTGATCAATAATGCCGGTTATGGGTCATACGGCGCGTTGGAAGACGTGCCGGTCACAGAAGGTGAGTACCAGTTCAAGGTGAACGTCTTTGGTGTGATGCGCTTGACCCAACTCGTCTTGCCATTAATGCGTGCGCAACACTGTGGCCGCATCATCAACGTCTCTTCGATTGGCGGTAAGATCTACCAGCCGCTGAGTGCATGGTACATGGGAACTAAGCATGCCATTGAAGGGATGAGTGACTCATTGCGGATGGAAGTCGCACCATTCGGGATTGACGTGGTCATCATTGAACCGGGTGGCATTAAGACTGAGTGAGCTGGCATCGCCGAAAAGAAACTGTTGGCGGTATCTGGTGAGACGGCTTATCGTGACCAGGCCATCAAGGTCGGTGCGATGCTCTCGTTGTTCGACCAGTTCGCCTCTAATCCAGGAGTGATTGCGAAACTGATGGTGCGTGCGGTCAATGATGTCAAACCTAAGACGCGGTATCACGCTGGAATGGGTGCTAGTTTGTCATTAACCGGCCGCCGCTGGTTGAGTGATCGCCAGTTTGATCGCATGATGACTTCGGCCGTCAACGGTGCGGCCAAGTTATCCAAAGTGACACGCCGCAAAGACCGGCGCGCAGGTAGCCGTCATTATCAACATGGCAATTCAACGAACGAAACCAATTAAGACGTTTGGGGCCTCGTTTCACCAAGAACGGTGAGACGGGGCTTTTTTCGTTCTCCGCTACAGTTTGGTCATCACCGCCGTTAGTGTCGTCGTAGCCGTCGTCATGGTCGGGTCGTCGACTGGATGGTACGTGACCTGCAAGTCCGGGTAAGCCTCAATTAGTGGCACCAGCTGTTGCCATTGTGTGAGATTGTCTTGCTCATCGTCCGGTAGCTGCCAATCATTTTGACGCCAGGTCAAGTAACGCTGCTCGCTGATGATGGTCGCCACGATTTCAGTAGTCGTATGCACGTGGACGGGTAAGTCATGACGTTTGAGTGTCGTCAGGGCTTCAATGAGTGCACTTAACGTCAACTGGGTTTCGGTATGGCCGTAACCAGCGTCGTTCAGTGCTTTTTGGTGATCTGCATAGCGCAAGATGACGACCCAAGCCGCGGGAGTTGTCGCGGTGATGGGGGTTGCTTGATGCATCGTACTGGCCAAATAGAGATGAATCGTTGTCATGGAGGTCCTCCTCGTAATCGTAATGGGATGTTAGAAACATGGTTCATTTAATAAATACGGCAACTCGCTGGATTTCCGTTAAAAAAGTCCAAATTAATGCATTGTGTTAGTTAGTCTGTCATGAGTCATGATTAAAACGTGCCAGATTCTAAATTAAAGTGCTGCCAGCTGAGGCCTGCTAGAAACAGTGCGAGTCAGCGTAAAATTGCGATTGTGGAGACGTCCTACGCCAGAACGCCCAGTGGAAGTTCACCGCTTAACGCTCCGGCTAGGCCAATCCTCAGTCCCAACCCGTCTAAACCTGACATTCTGAAAGTCACTGGGCCTTGCCCAGAATGCTTTACAGCCTGGATGGTATTCGAAAGGCAGACATATGCGGACCCAACTTTAAAGAGTTGGTCGTTGACGTTTAGTAAACAGTCATTTTGACACTTAGATGTAAAACTGGCCGTCAATAAGCATAATTCCGACATACTCGTATTGGCGAAGACTCAATATTACTGAAAGGAGCATGGATTTTCTTTAGTCGTCCAATAAGGTAAAGTCTTGAAGCCTAAACGAAAATCAATACTATAGCCTAATCTCAAGTGTAATTACTATTAGAAAATGCTCTTCAGGTAATACTACCGGTACAGGAATCCTATAAATCATCACTGTTGTTGATTCGAAGTTTGCATGAAGGACCAGTCTCACAAAATTCAATGGTCAATTGCACCAAGATAGGTGGTCGTTCATCCGCCATTCGAGCGGGTTCCCGACTGGAGGGGCTGGCGGACAATGCTCAAGGGCGAAGTTCTTCTTGTCCGGGTGGTCTTCCCGGGCTAGAAGAAGACTCGTATTTGAAATTGCGCAGTGGGTTTCTGCGTGAGTTCAAATCGATGTCCGCCCTGTTCCAGCGTTGTCAGCCGGCCCCGGAAGTCGGACTAGGGCGCGCATCGGCTGACGAACAGGAATCATCCAACGACATGTTTCAACTCCATATGAAACCACAAAAGTTACAATCAGTTGCGATTTTGGGTGCGTATTACTATGATTTTGGACGGAGTATGCTACGATTAAATACATAGATAATCAGGAAGTTATCATGATTAAAGCTGGGCACTGGGAGGTACTTATGCAGACATTAATACAGACATTTATGGATCGGCGGAGTGATTTACTCACTGCGTTGTGGCAACACTTGGGGATTTCTTTGGCCGCGCTAGTCATTGCAATGGTGATTGCGATTCCGTTGGCCATTTGGGTCGTTCGCCGACCACGGTGGGCCGAGGGGTTGTTGCAACTGACCAGTGTTTTGCAGACCATTCCGTCGCTGGCACTATTGGGATTGCTGATTCCGCTAGTCGGTATTGGCACGGTGCCCGCGGTGATTGCGCTAGTGATTTACGCGTTGTTACCAATTTTTCAAAATACTTACTTAGGGATCTCAGAGATCGACGCGTCAATTGAAGAGGCGGCCGATGCATTTGGGATGTCTCGGATGCGCAAGTTGTTCAAAGTTGAACTGCCGATTGCCTTGCCACAAATCATTGCCGGGATTCGGACCGCCTTAGTGCTCATTATCGGGACGGCGACGTTAGCGGCTTTGATTGGCGCTGGGGGTCTAGGGACGTTTATCATGCTTGGGATTGACCGTAATGATACGTCGTTGCTGTTGATTGGGGCCATTTCGTCAGCGCTATTGGCGATTCTGTTGAGTGCACTCGTGCGCTGGTTCCAGACGGCCAAGCCCCGCCATGCGCTGATTGTGTTCGTGGGTATTTTGGCGTTACTCGGTGGTGGTGGCGCGTACAGCGTTTACGCCAATCGAGTTGAAACAATTACAATTGCAGGTAAACTCGGTTCGGAGCCTGACATCTTGATCAATATGTACAAACAGTTGATTGAGGCTGAAGACGACCACATCCACGTGACCTTGAAACCGAACTTTGGTAAGACGACCTTCTTATTCAGCGCTCTGAAGAATAATCAGATCGACATTTACCCAGAATTCACTGGTTCCGTCTTGGAAACTTTGGTGAAGGGCAATAATCCGGCCAGTCAAACGGCTAATCAGACTTATCAGTTAGCCAAAAAGCGGCTAGCTAAGCAGGAACAGATGACTTACTTGAAGCCGATGCAGTACAACAATACGTACGCCCTGGCCGTCACTAAGAAGTTCCAACAAGAACACCATTTGAAGACCATCAGCGATTTAACACAAGTCGAATCAATCCTCAAACCAGGGATGACACTTGAATTCATTGACCGCGATGATGGCTTGAAGGGAATCAAGAAGACGTATGGCTTGGACGTCACGGCCAAATCGATGGAACCGGCGTTGCGCTATGAAGCGATTAGCAAGGGGAAGATCAATCTGGTGGACGCCTACGCAACGGATAGTGAATTGCGACAATACAACTTGGCGCTGCTGAAGGATGATAAGCACTTCTTCCCGACGTATCAAGGGGCGCCACTCATGAAGACCAGCTTTGCTAACAAGCACCCGAAAGTCGTCCAAGCATTGAATAAGTTAGCTGGTAAGATTTCTGAAACCGATATGCAAGAGATGAACTATGAAGTCAACGTCAAAAAGAAATCGGCTTCCACAGTCGCACATAACTATCTCGTCAAACACGGCTTGTTAAAGGAGGGACGCTAATGACAACGGCAATTGAATTTCAGCACGTCCAAAAAGACTTTAATGGGCAAACCGTGATTCCCGATTTGAATCTAACGGTCGATCAGGGTGAACTGTTCGTCCTAGTAGGCACCTCTGGCAGTGGCAAGACGACGTCGCTTAAAATGATCAATCGTTTGGAACCCTTAACGGCCGGAAAAATACTGGTCAACGGGGCCGACACCACCACGGTACCGGTACGCGATTTACGGTGGCAGATGGGGTACGTCTTGCAACAAATCGCCCTCTTTCCAACCATGACGGTGGCACAAAACATCGCAGTGATTCCCGAAATGAAGGGGACGGCGAAGAAGACCATCAATCAAACGATTGACGAGTTATTGACGGAAGTCGGCCTGGACCCCCAAGAATACCGCGACCGGATGCCATCAGAATTATCCGGTGGTGAACAACAGCGAATCGGTATTTTGCGGGCAATCGCAGCGCAACCCGATATTGTGTTGATGGATGAACCGTTCAGTGCGCTGGACCCAATTTCGCGGCAACAATTACAAGATCTAGTCCTGGGACTACATGCGCGCTATCATAATACGATCGTCTTTGTGACCCATGATATGAACGAGGCGCTCAAATTAGGCGACCGCATTGGGGTCATGCAACATGGACAGCTCGTCCAAGTCGACACACCAACGGCACTGGCCCAACATCCGGTCAATGACTTCGTGCGGGACTTCTTCGGTGCGAGTCGTGCGAAAAACGTGTATGACGTTTACGTGGGCCGCGTCGGGCTCGTCCAAGGCTATCTCAAAACTGCGCCGGACGTGGCGGATGGCCGTATTCAGTCACTAGATATTCAGGCGACGCTGCGGACGGCCTTTACCGCCTTTACCGACCATGATTACTTGGCGGTCACGGAAGATGATCACGTGGTGGGTTACCTGGACCGACAACGAGTCGTCGCTTATCTGAGTCAGCATGAAGAAGTGTCTTAGTCGTCAACTAGCCCGGATTGCTTTAGACTAGGGGCTAGCTTAGTGAACAATAATTTGATCATGAGAATTTAAGAGTCAATTGAGGAGGTCTCAGTAATGACAGAACAGTATGATGTCGTTGTAATTGGTGGTGGCCCGGCTGGTAACGCGATGGCAAGCGGCTTACAGGCGCAAGGTAAGTCGGTGCTGATCGTTGAAGCTGATTTATGGGGTGGCACTTGTCCGAACCGCGGGTGTGACCCGAAAAAGATCTTGTTGAGCGCCGTTGAAGCCCAACAGGCAGCCCAACATCTCCAGCATCAAGGCTTAACGGGAACACCGACGATTGATTGGCCGGCCCTGATGGCGCATAAACGAGGCTATACCGATGGCATTAATGATGGCACGCTCAAGGGGCTGCAGCACCAAGGCATCGCGACTTTACATGGCCAGGCCCATTTTCAAAATGATGGCCAGTTAGCAGTCGGTGACCAAGTCGTAAGTGCGACGGATTACGTGATTGCGACCGGACAGCGCCCAGCGATTTTGCCGATTACCGGGCAGGAATATTTCAAGACTAGTACGGACTTTTTAGACTTAGATGAGATGCCTAAGCGCGTGACTTTCGTGGGTGGGGGCTATGTTGGCTTCGAACTGGCAGCAATTGCGAATGCTGCCGGCGCCGATGTCCATGTGATTCATCATAATGACCGGCCACTCAAAGCCTTCGATGCGGACCTCGTCCAAGATTTGATGGCGGCCATGACTGCGGACGGTGTTACTTTTGACTTGAACACGGACCTCCAAGCCATCGAACAGACCGACGCCGGCCTACGATTGACGGCACCTGACTTTGAGCTGACGACGGACCTCGTGATTAGTTCGGCGGGCCGGATTCCGAATGCGGACCAGTTAGGACTTGAAAACGTCGGTGTCACGTTTAACCGTCACGGGATTCAAGTGAACGATCGACTGCAGACGGCTAATCCGCATATTTACGCGATTGGTGATGTGAGCGATACGCCCGTGCCTAAGTTAACGCCAGTAGCGGGTTACGAAGCGCGCTACTTGGTCCAGCAACTGACCCATCCGGAAGCGGCAATCACGTATCCCGTCATCCCGACCCAAGTCTTTGCGGCACCTAAGCTGGCGCAAGTGGGCCTTAGTGCGACGGATGCGGCTGACCAGCCGGATAAATATCGCGTGAATACGCTGGATATGACCAAATGGTTCTCTTATTACCGTTTTGGCGCACAACAAGCACAGGCCAAGGTCATTATTGATCAGACTAGCGGGCAAGTCGTCGGTGCGACACTGTTGAGTGATGTCGCGGATGAAATGATCAATTACCTGACGTTACTGATTGAAAAACACGTCACGTTAGCCCAATTACAGCAACTCGTATTAGCCTACCCAACACCAGCCAGTGACCTGCAGTATCTGTACTAGCTAGCGAGAACTGGCAACTGGTTGAAACACGGTCATGAATCGTGATTGAAATGGGATAGTTCTTAAGTTCAAAAGCGGCCAGCTGAAAACCGCTGGAAAAAGTGCGTGTTCGTGTAAACCTGCAGTGATAGACGCGTCCTACGCCGGCTTCCAGGCATTTCTGACAACGCTGGAGCGCGATGGACACAGATTTAAGCCGACAGACCACGTCTTAAATACTGGTCTTCCACTAACCAAGCAAAGAACGCTTGCTAAGTGGAATTTCATCGCTGAGCATTGTCAGAAACGCCTTCCAGCCGAGGATGGTATTCGAAAGGCGGACATATGCGGACCCAACTTTTTGTTGGATTAGTCGTTGGTTCTTTGGTACACAGTCATTTTGAAATTAAACTGTGAGACTGTTTTTAACAATAACTCAATTTTTTTACCCTTAAGACATCTGACAAACGACTACACTAAACTTGCTTGTCATAATTTTCTCCAGTTGACTCAGATAACAAAATTTTGAGTTTTAAACGAAGACCGTATTATCAATTAATTTCAAGATCAGTGTCCGTTGAAATTAGTAGCATTGAGATGATAATATTCAGATAATCTTCTCAGTACTCGAACACCAAAAGTATCATCAATTCCGATTAAGTCTGAGCCTGAAGAATCTGTCACCAAATATTCAGTGGCCAATTGTACCCAGATAGGTGGTCGTTCATCCGCCATTCGAGCGGCTTCCCGACTGGCCGGGCTGGCGGACAATGCTCAAGGGCGAAATTCTTCTTGTCCGGGTGGTCTTCCCGGGCTAGAAGAAGACTCGTATTTGAAATTGCGCAGTGGGTTTCTGCGTGAGTTCAAAGCGATGTCCGCCCTGTTCCAGCGTTGTCAGCCGGCCCCCGGAAGTCGGACTAAGGCGCGCACCGGCAAACGAACAGGAATCCACTAACTGGCCCGTTTCAATTATATTTAATGCTAAATGACGTCTATTGAACATTCAAAACGTTGTGACAAGAACTAATTCTTCCTGTCACAACGTTTTTTTGCACTATTTTCAAAATCAGTATGTGAAATCATCCTCAGAATGAGCGGTGCGCCGCAGAATCATTGGAATCTGGTTGCTCGTAAACGACCGCCGATTTTCATTTTATCCGCCGCTTGTGATTGTAAGCCTAACCGTTATTTTTCATGCAGAACCGCTTGGCGACGAGGCTAAACGTTAGTAAATTAATTATTTTATAAAACCAAAAGCCGCAGCTTAATCGCGTTGAGGCCTGGTGTGTCGGGATTGAGATGTGTCATAGTAAGAAATAGTTTTAAAGTGAATTCAATTGTGCAAAATTTAATTTATGCAAATCTATTCACAAATCGTCCACGACATGTTATGATTCAATCATCAATTATGACAGCGTTTACATTTAGCCGTTATTACTAAGGAGTGACACACAATGACCGACAAGTACATTATGGCGATTGACGAAGGGACGACGAGTACCCGCGCCATTATCTTCGACCACACAGGCCATAAAGTGGCTGACTCGCAACGGGAGTTTCCACAGTATTTCCCACAACCGGGTTGGGTCGAACATAATGCGAATGAAATTTGGAATGCAGTTCTGTCTACCATTGCGAATGCCTTTATTGAATCTGGAATCAAGCCGGCTCAGATCAGCGGTATCGGAATTACGAATCAGCGTGAAACGACGATCGTCTGGGACAAAAAGACGGGCTTGCCTATTCACAACGCCATCGTTTGGCAATCACGGCAAACGGCGCCAATTGCTGAACAACTCGTGAAGGACGGTCATGGCGACCTGATTCACAAGCATACGGGCTTAGTGACCGATGCCTATTTCTCAGCTACGAAGATTCGTTGGATTTTGGACCACGTCAAGGGCGCGCAGGAACGGGCTGAAAAGGGTGAACTGCTCTTTGGCACGATCGATACTTGGTTGGTGTGGAAGCTGACGGGTGGCGCGACGCACGTTACGGATTACTCCAATGCCAGTCGGACGATGCTTTATAATATCCACAAATTAGAGTGGGATTCGGAGATTTTGCAATTATTAAATATTCCAGCCGCAATGCTGCCGGAGGTCCGGACGAATTCAGAAATTTACGGCAAGACTAAGGATTACCATTTCTTCGGCTCGGAAGTTCCAATCAGCGGTATGGCAGGTGATCAGCAAGCTGCACTGTTCGGACAACTGGCATTCGAACCAGGGACCGTCAAGAATACGTATGGTACCGGGGCGTTTATCGTGATGAACACCGGGGAACAGCCACAATTGTCAGATAATAACTTGTTAACGACGATTGGCTACGGGATCAATGGCAAGGTTTACTACGCGTTAGAAGGGTCGATTTTCGTTGCTGGTTCAGCTATTCAGTGGTTACGCGATGGCATTCGATTAGTCGAGAGCGCTCCGGATTCAGAACGGGCCGCGCGTGAATCACATAACGAAAATGAAGTGTACGTCGTGCCGGCCTTTACCGGGCTCGGCGCACCATACTGGGATTCGGAAGCCCGCGGGTCGGTGTTTGGACTGACGCGGGGGACGACGCGTGAAGACTTTATCAAGGCGACCTTACAAGCCTTGGCCTACCAGACGCGTGACGTGATCGAAACGATGAAGAAGGACTCAGGTATCGAAATTCCAGTGCTAAAAGTCGATGGTGGCGCTGCTCGTAATGATTGGCTGATGCAATTCCAAGCAGATATCTTAGATACGCAAATCATGCGTGCCGCTAACCTGGAAACGACCGCGCTCGGGGCAGCATTCTTAGCTGGTTTAAGCGTTGGCTACTGGAAAGATTTGGACGAGTTGAAAGCATCCTACAAGCCGGGGACAAGTTTTAAACCGGAAATGGGTGCAGCAGAACGAACGAACTTATACGACGGATGGCAGGCAGCGGTCAAAGCGACCCAAGTCTTCAAGCACATCCCTTATCACGCAGCGAAATAGAGGAGGACAACAACATGGCATTTTCAGCAACGACGCGTCAACAAAATATTGAACGCTTACAAAATGAAACGTTAGATCTATTAGTAATCGGTGGTGGTATCACCGGTGCCGGAGTCGCTATTCAAGCAACGGCCATGAACATGAAGACCGGTCTGATCGACATGCAGGACTTCGCTGAAGGAACGTCGTCACGGTCGACCAAGCTCGTCCATGGTGGGATTCGTTATCTGAAGACTTTTGATGTGGGGGTTGTCGCCGATACAGTTAAGGAACGGGCAGTCGTTCAAGGTATCGCGCCCCACATTCCTAAGCCAGACCCAATGTTACTCCCCATCTATAATGAGACGGGTGCGACTTTTGACCTCTTTTCAGTCAAAGTGGCGATGGATCTCTATGACAAGTTAGCGGAAGTTAAGGATCCAAAATTCACCAACTACACGCTTTCTAAGGAAGAAGTCTTACAACGCGAGCCCCAACTGAGTCCGAAAAACTTAGTCGGTGGTGGGGTCTACCTTGACTTCCGAAACAACGATGCCCGTTTGGTGATTGAAAACATCAAGAAGGCTCATGAAAATGGCGGTATCATGGCCAGTCATGTCAAGGCCACTGGGTTATTGCATGACGATGACGGCCATATCAACGGGATTACCGCTGAAGACTTGTTCACCGGCGAAACCTTTGAAATTCATGCCCGGGTCGTCATCAATACGACTGGTCCTTGGTCCGACACGATTCGGAAGATGGACCATGGCGAAACTTATCAATCACAGATGCGCCCAACCAAAGGGGTTCACTTGGTAGTCGATGCTGAAAAACTGCCGGTGCCACAACCAACCTACTTTGATTCAGGCGACCAAGATGGCCGGATGATTTTCGTGGTACCACGTGAGAACAAGACCTACTTCGGGACGACCGATACTGATTATCACGGTGACTTGGAACATCCAACGGTAACCCAAGAAGATGTTGATTACCTGCTTGAAATCGTGAACCGGCGCTACCCAACGGCGAAGATTACCTTAGATGATATTGAAGCAAGCTGGGCTGGGTTACGGCCATTGATTGCCGCTAACGGGAGTTCAGACTACAACGGTGGTAATTCTGGCAAAATCAGCGACAAGAGTTTCAAAGAAGTCATCAAAGTAGTCGACCAATTTGAAAATCAAGAAGCGAGCCGTGAAGATGTTGAGAGCGTGCTGAATGACCTCGAAAGTTCGCTGGCTGAAGACAAGTTAAGTCCATCGGCGGTATCACGGGGTAGTTCATTAACCAGTAGTCCGGATGGCCTGTTAACGTTGGCCGGTGGTAAGATTACCGATTACCGTAAAATGGCCGCGGGTGCCATGGCGTTGGTCGCCAAAATTCTGGCGGACAAGTTTGATGCCCACTTTAACGAAATCAATTCTAAGAATCTCCCGGTCTCTGGTGGCGATATTGATCCGCACAACGTTGATGCGACGATTGCCTTTTACGCAAAACAGGGGACGGATAACGGATTGACCAATGATGAAGCGCTACGGATTGCGAATATGTATGGCTCCAATGCGGCTCGGGTCTTCAGTCTGATTGGTAAAGTCGAACCGACACACGGGTTGAGCTTAGCCGAAACGATTAGCCTGCGCTACGCTTTGGATGAAGAAATGACGTTGACACCGGTTGATTATCTACTTCGGCGTACGAACCACTTACTCTTCATGCGTGACACGCTGGATGACCTGAAAGACGGTGTCATTGCGACGATGGCTGACTATCTCGGCTGGGATGCCGCAACGACGAAGGAACAAACGGATCGTTTGAACCAAACGATTGCTGAATCGGACTTAACGGCACTCAAGCAGGGCTAAAGAATGGGGTGGTCATGATGAAAGATCCATTAGCATTACAATTATTGGGGGAATTTCTCGGGACCTTTATCTTGATTCTATTAGGTGATGGGGTCGTTGCTGGGGTAACCCTCAACAAATCCAAAGCGCAAAATGCGGGCTGGGTCGCGATTACCTTAGGCTGGGGTTTTGCCGTCACGATGGGCGTCTATGCGTCCAGCTTCATGAGCCCGGCACACTTGAATCCCGCCGTTTCGTTAGGTATGGCGGTTGCGGGCAAGTTTCCATGGGCATACGTCTTGCCCTATAGTGCCGCTCAAATTGCCGGTGGGATCGTTGGTGGCCTGGCAGTCTGGCTACACTACTACCCACATTGGCAAGCTACGAAGGACGCCGGCGCCATTCTCGGAATCTTCTCGACTGGCCCTGGTATTCGGCAATATTTCTGGAACTTCATCAGTGAAGTGATTGGAACCTTTGTCCTAGTTTTCGGCTTGTTAGCCTTCACGAAAGGCCAGTTCACCGCGGGTTTGAATCCAATCGTCGTCGGAATTCTGATCATTGCGATTGGGTTGTCACTCGGTGGAACGACCGGGTACGCCATCAATCCAGCGCGGGACTTGGGACCACGGATTGCGCATGCCGTCTTACCAATCGCGAATAAAGGCACTTCTGATTGGGCCTACAGCTGGGTGCCAATTGCTGGACCACTGGTTGGTGGTGCGTTAGGTGCACTGTTGTTTAATGTATTGCCATAATTTTAGGACTGATTTGAGAGTCAGCTAGGTGGAGCACTTGGCGCTCAAACGTCAACTAGATAGATATTAAATAAACACGTCGTATTGACCACGATTATCGTGATTACGTACGACGTGTTTATTTGATTTGACATTAATCCAACAAACTCGGATCAATCTTACGGTCCTTAAAATAGTATTCACGGTCATGATCACTGACCTGGCGTAAGATATGAGCCGGATTGCCGACAGCGACGACGTTATCAGGCAAGTCTTTGGTGACGATGCTGCCGGCTCCCACGACGACATTATCGCCGATCGTGATTCCAGGGAGCACGATGACGCCGGCACCTAACCAACAATTACGGCCAATGTGGACGGGCATGTTGTATTGGTAAGCTTGTTCACGGAGGCTCGGCAGAATCGGATGGCCCGCGGTCGCAATGGTGACGTTTGGCCCAAACATGGTGTAGTCGCCAACGTAAATGTGAGTATCGTCAACCAGTGTCAGGTTGAAGTTCGCGTACACACCCTTGCCGAAGTGGACGTGGTGACCGCCAAAGTTACTGCGCAGTGGCGGCTCGATGTAGCAGTTAGGACCGATTTCGGCGAACATCTTGCTGAGCAGGATTTGCCGCTTGGTCAATTCACTTGGACGGGTCTGGTTAAAGTCATACAGTTGATCCAGGTAGCCGAATTGGCGTTTTTCAAGTTCTGGGTCGTTGGGTAGATAGAGTTCGCCCGTATGTAGGCGATCATTATTAGATGTCATGGTTTAAACTTCCTTTCGAGAATGGTGGGTCGCGGTGAGGACGGCTAGGCCACCTAAAATCAGCATGATCCAAATTAAAACATTGGCTGTGAGGGACTGAGGCCCCAACTGGCCAAGACCGTTCCAAACGAGTGGCGCGAAGAACGCACTGATGATCGTCGCAATCGTCAAGTAACTGCTCAAAACGTTGACTTGTGAGGCGTCTAAGCCGGTATTGCTGGTAAAGACTAGGTACGGTCCGGTGTAAGAGTAAATAAAGTTAAAGAACACGGCCGCGCCAATCGCAGTCGTCGCGTTAGGCGCCAACCATAGGATTAGGACTGAGCCAGCCGCCCCCGCATAGCCCAATGTCAAGGTGTAGCGATGCAAGATTCGGTGTAGATAGCCAAAGGTCAGCCCGGCCAGCAAACCACCAATGTTCATGGCGGCCAGCGTCAGATTGATCGTGGCAGCGTTGCCAAAATGGCGGGCGGCAAAGAAGCTGTGTAGTTTGAGTTGGACGCCCCAAATGAGCAGGTAAGTGATAAAGGTCAGTCCTAATAAAAGCCATTGATGACGTGGCAGACTGGCCTGTTCCGTGGTGGTCACGGGGGCCGCACTGGTCGGTTCCGGGACAAAACGGGCCACTAATCCCGCAATGATGACGAGCCCACCGTATAACCAGAAGACCGCGTGCCAGCTAATTCCAATCAACAGGCCGGCCAGACCGAGCAATACCGCGTTACCCAGTGCCGACAGTCCGGTCTGATACCCCAATAGTCGTGCCCGCAACTCACCCGTAAAACTGTGTGTTAACAGGCTGATGGCGTGCGGTGAGAAGAGGCCCACGCCTAACCCGAGACCTAAACGACTCAGCATGATGATTGTAAAGTTGGCGGTGAATGCTGGAATCAAACCCATCACCGCACTGAGTAAGAGGCCACTAATGACAACCGGCCGCAACCCCCAGCGATTCGTCAAGCGGGGATTGAGTAGCAGGGTAATCAGCGCACTGCAATTCGCAATCGTGACGACCCATTCAATCAGCGTCGTCGGGACTCGTGGAAAAGCCCGTTTGAGCTGGGGAATGATGCCCGTAATGGCGGTCGTGATCCCAGTCACGGTGGAGAGGCTGAGAATGCTGACCGTCGTGGTTAACCGTGGTTGCATGACTTACGCCTCCAGCCAATGATTGATCCATTGTAAGACGCCTTGTTCTTGGTTTGACCCTGTCGTGGCGTTGGCGACCGCCGTCACGTCGGGTTGGGCGTTAGCCATCGCGACCCCGCAGCCGACTTCCCGTAGCATTTCTAGGTCATTACCACCGTCACCAAATGCGGCCATCTCGGCAAGATCGATGCCTAAGACTTGGCCCAATTCAGCTAATCCGGCAGCTTTATTCATCCCCGGCTGGATAATGTCGATATCGCCGTGACCACTACTAGTTGGTTCGCCGAGGCCCACTAATTGGTCGCGTAATGTCGCAACGATGGCCATTGTGCGTTCAGGCGGGCATGAGATGGCGAATTTCAAGATATCATCATCGATCTGGGCGTAATCATCGACGACGGCTAAGTGGTGATAATAGTGCCGCATGTTAGCGACGTGGTCAGGGTCAGTCGTACTGAGTGTGTAGGCACTCTTGGCACCACAGACGAGTATTTTTAAATCTGGAATTGCTTGAATCTTATCTAGAATCGTTTGCACTGCCGCGGGTTGAAAGGCGTGTTGGGCGTAAACGCGCTCGGCGTCACGAATATAAGCGCCGTTTTCCGCAACGTAGATCATTTCCGGATAGTTCTTGAAGAAGGACTTCAATTGAAAGTATTGATTACCACTAGCGACGACGAAGCGGACGCCCCGCAGCTGTAGTTGTTGATAAAGTAACGCAAAGCGCGCCTCATCGTAGGTCATGTCATCGCGAAGAAAAGTCCCATCCATATCAGTTGCCATTAATTTAATCATTGTCAAAACTCCCGTCATTTATTTGATAGCCGTAGCTTACCACGGAATCGGCACAATGAAGGGACATTTTTAGAGGCAACTAGTATCAATTCGGTGATAGCGTGCGTAGGCTTGGCGGTAATCGGTCGGTGTCACGCCCTTCCAGGATTTAAAATTACGATTGAAGGTCTTGCTATTGGGAAAGCCGCACGCCATCGCGATGTAGGCGACTTTGTGGTCCGTCTCTAACAGCAAGCGCCGCGCGTTCATCAATCGAATCAAACGCAGGTAGCGGTTGACGGACATCTGGACGTTGGCGTTGAACTGCTGATTCAATGTCGTCAATGAGACGTGAAATTGGTCAGCTAAAGTATTGCCGTCGATCGGGTCAGCATAGTGTTGATTGATGGCCGACATCACGGTATCGGTCAGCGTCTGGTTCGGGTTGACCGCCGGAGCACTGATTGGGGCCGTGAACGTTTCCCCCAGCGTAGCGACGAGCTGATAAAAGTGACTGAGCACTTTCAGCCGGACCAAGTCAGTCGTGGGCGTTGCGAGTAGGTCGTGAATGGCGACTAGGTGTTGACGTACCTGGGCGTAAGCCTGCGGGTGTTCGCTCGCCGAGGACGCGCCGTGTAAGGTCAGCTGCCAATTCGCACTGGCAGGGACCTGATGCTGGAGAAAATCATCGTCAATAATCAAACCAAATTCGACCCAGTCCACCTCGGCAGGACCGCTGGCACTGTGTACGACGCGCCGATTAGTGGTCCAGAGGTCGCCCGGTCGATACTCGGCGGTTTGTCCATCAGTGACGAACTTGAGCACCGTCCCGCTGACCAGATAGTTCAGCTCGATGCCTTGATGCCAGTGGGGTGCCACCGTAATGTCGGTCAAGGGGTCGTGTTCATAATATTTAAAAGGGAGGCGGGGAATCGTCTGGACCGCCTCATGTAAGATTTCCATTGTTAGGCCTCGTTTGAATAGTTTGTAAAATCGCCCCGCCTCCTTTTAAAAATCGACCATGTTGATCGTTCGGCTATGCTATATTGGAAGTAGCCCATCGTGGAAGCGTTGGCATAACTTAATTGTAACCGTATTCGCGGATGAAAGGAACGATAATTAATGACAATTAAACTAATCGCAATTGATATTGATGACACCTTGTTGAATTCCAAGGGTGAACTGTTGCCGAGTACGATTACTGCGGTCAAAACTGCTCGGGATGCCGGCATCAAAGTCGTCCTCTGCACGGGGCGGCCGTTAGCTGGTGCCAAGCCATATCTGGATGCACTGGGCCTAGCCGGCGACGACCAGTACGTGATTACCTACAATGGCGCTGTGATCGAGAGTATTGACGGGCGCATCGTTGCCAAACACCTGATCGACAACGCCCATTACCGACAAATGACGGCGTTTGGACAACAACACCACGTGCCGTTCAACGTCCTCGATGCCGATAGTACGATTTATACCGCTGACCGGGACGTCAACTGGGTCACGGTCGTGCAGGCATGGGAGAACAAGGCCGGCCTGTTAGTGCGTGACCCTGACGACTTGCCCGCTGATTTTCAGATTGCTAAGGGATTATTCGTTGGGGAAGGTCCCCAACTGGATGCGGTGGAAGACCTAGTGAAGACGACCTTTGGTGATGAGCTGTACGTCGTTCGGGCTGCCACGAACTTCTTAGAATTGATGCACACTGGTGTCAATAAGGGTCAGGCGGTGCAGGACTTAGCCGCTGAGTTGCAGATTCAAGCGGACGAAGTGATGGCCCTGGGCGATGAACGAAATGATTTGCCGATGTTTGCCTTTGCCGGGACCGCGGTCGCGATGGGTAACGGGAGCGCGGTTGCCAAGGAACACGCGGATGCGGTGACGGCGACCAACGATGCGGACGGGGTAGCGAAAGCCATCCGCAAATGGGCGTTGACCGATTAAGCACGTGATTTGCGAAAAAAGTGTTGACAAGTCCGCACAATGAGCTTATGATTGCAAATATTAAAAATAAATGAGATTGAACGTGATGATCAGGAGAGTATAGTCAGCCTAATCTTAAGCGAGCCGCTGGATGGTGTGAAGCGGTGATGACACTGACTAGAAAGTAACCTGAGAACTGCTAGTGCGACGTGATGAAGTGTTAGCTGGGTGCCCCCATTAACGGGCCAACGTATCGTGAGTCCTAGGCTGATGCCCGACTGACCGTACGCGAAGGTGACGAGTGTGAACTCGTGACGAAGACAGGTGGTACCACGCGGAAGCGTCCTGACAAAATCAAATGATGATTTTGTCAGGACGCTTTTTTTAATCTCATGAGAGGAAGATGAACATGTTAGTAACGAGTAGTGATGGTGGTTTGTATCGAGTGTTAATGGTCACAATGACACAAACGGATGATTGGTGACCACTTGTAATGGAGGAAATGCGATGCAAACACAAAAATTAACGTTCAAACATTATCTGATTATTGGTTCCATGCTCTTTGGAATGTTCTTTGGCGCCGGTAACTTGATCTTCCCGATTCACTTAGGGCAACTCGCGGGCAGTCACTGGCTAACGGCTGGGTGGGGCTTCCTGTTAACGGGGACGCTGCTACCACTACTGGGCATTATTGCCATTAGCGTGACGCGCAGTAGTGGGATCTACGACTTGGCCCGGCCAATTGGCAAACGGTACGCGACGATCTTTATGGTGTTAACTTGTGCGACGCTGGGACCGCTCTTTGCGACACCCCGAACGGCGACGACCCCGTTTCAAATCGGGATTGCGAGCCATGTCAGTACCAGTCAGGCGCCGTGGTTCCTGTTCGCCTACTCGTTGATTTTCTTCAGTATCACCTACTGGGCGGCGCGGCGACCAACGCGTATCATTGATACGATTGGCAAGCTATTGAACCCAGCGTTCCTGATTCTGTTGGCGCTGATCTTTGGGATCGCGTTCAGTCGGCCACTGGGGCGGGCAGATGCAACGCCAACTGCCGCCTACCAACACGGGGCTTTTCTAAATGGGTTCTTGCAAGGCTACAACACGATGGATGCATTAGCGGCCCTGTTATTCGGGATTGCAGTCGTTACGGCGATTCGGGGCATCGGCCAACGTGATGCTGGGGCGATTGCGAAGACTGCGGCCAAGTCTAGCCTGCTGAGCATTAGCCTAGAAGCGGTGATTTACTTAGGGTTGATCTGGATTGGTGCGACCTCCTTGTCACAGTTCAAGTTGTCAGCGGATGGCGGGATTGCATTTGGCCAGATTGCGAATGCCTTTATGGGCGTCCCGGGTGAAATTATTCTCGCCATCATGGCGACCTTAACTTGCCTCACGACATCGGTTGGGCTGGCGACGTCCTTTGCGGAAGCTTTACACGCCAAGTTCCCCAAGATTAGTTATGCAACTTTCAACCGGCTTGCGTGTGGCGCCTCATTCATCATTGCAAACATTGGTCTGGATCAAATCATTGCGTGGTCGACGCCAATGCTGATGTTTCTCTATCCATTAGCCATTACCTTGATTATCCTGGCAATCGCGTCACCACTCTTCCAGCATGATCCCATCGTTTATCGGTGGACGACGGCGCTGACGTTGATTCCAGCCATTCTGGATGGGATTGCCTCCGCACCGACCGTTATTACCAATATACAGTGGGTCCAAACGCTATTGGCCTGGGACCAGCAGTACCTGCCGTTGGCCAAGTTGGGCTTTGACTGGGCGTTGCCGGCAGCACTCGGCCTATTGATTGGTCTGGGCTGGCACGTGGTTCGGCGGATGCAGACGGCTCACGCCTACAAAATTAGTCAGGATTAAGGTGTATGATTAGACTAAGACTTTTGATGGATGGGTGAGTGCATGGATTTTTTAGGAATACTTTGTTTGTTGATTTTGGCGACGACCTTAGCGGGACACTTTGCACATCGCGCGGGAATTCCGGCCGTGATTGGTGAGATCCTAGTGGGCGTCATTGTGGGTCCCGCAGTTCTGAATTGGGTCCATCTGACGACGCTCGTTCAGACGTTTTCGGATATTGGGGTCGTGGTGTTGATGTTCATCGGTGGTCTAGAGAGTAACCTCGCGCTGTTACGTAAATACCTGCGACCGGCAATCATTGTGGCGATTATTGGGGTCATCTTCCCGGTCATCATCATGGGCTTGGCAAGTCGCCTGTTCCAATTCAGTTGGTTCGAATCGTTATTTATTGGCGTGATTTTCTCAGCTACCTCGGTCTCGATTTCCGTGGAAGTCTTGAAAGAGTTCAAAGTACTTGACACGAAGGAGGGGGCGACGATTCTAGGCGCGGCGGTCGCTGACGACATTATCGGCGTGATCCTGCTGAGTATCATGATTGCGATGATGGGCGGCCAGGGCGACGTTGCGCAGACCAATCTCGGCGTCGTCCTCGTAGAACAAGTCGGCTTCTTCATCGGTGTGTTCTTGGTGATCAAATGGGTGGCGCCATACTTGATGGCCTTGAGCGACCATTTACTAATGGCGGCCAGCCCGACGATCATGGCAATCATCATTTGCCTGGGTCTAGCTTGGTTAGCAGAACTCGTCGGACTGAGTGGTGCGATTGGCGCGTTCTTTGCCGGCGTCGCGATTGCGCAAACGGATTACCAGCACGTGGTGGACGTTAGTATCGAACCAGTGGGCTACACGACGTTTATTCCATTATTTTTCGTCAGTGTGGGTTTGAATATGACGTTCAAGGGTGTGTGGCAATCGCTCCCGTTCATCGTGGTCATGACGGTGCTCGGGGTCCTCACCAAACTGTGGGGCTGCGGCGTTTTTTGAACGAGAGAGATTGAACAGAACGCGTGCAGTTGTGAACTTAGCTGCTGACTGATTGTAATGTGATTGCGGGTTAACGTTGCATGGGGGACTGGTTGTACGATAATCGCTAAAAAGGTGACGTTTGAAGGAAATCGCGCAACAATTCAGTTCGGCGTTATATGATAAGCATGGAAAGTAATTGATCGTTCAGGAGATTAAAATAAGTGATAGGAATTGATTTTAAAAGAAATTTTTGATGCCTTTTTTCAAGG
>NZ_JAGYGU010000040.1:0-16997 GCF_018991255.1 Lactiplantibacillus sp. 30.2.29
ATAATAATAAATAGCGCGACACAAATCCCGACTAAAACGACCAACCCAGTTAAAATGCCTTGAATCGTCTTACCAGCGCTGGTTAGCTTGCTTTTAACTTCGCCACCGTCCGCCGCCAAAACAACCTGGGCGTTCATCAAGCCCAAATAAATCGCAGTAGCTCCAGTAGTTGCTAGCGCTTTCATTTTTCTGTATTTTGACATGTTATTCCTCCTTCCTATCGTCTTCTGATGTTCGTAATTGAATTTGTTCTGCCTGCGTTTCTTCTGGCTCACGCTGATAGAACTTGTTCAATTGTTCCTCGGCAATTTGCTGGCGTGGTAATGGATCGGTGGCTAATCTGACGTGGCCATTTTCACTCGTGGCTAAGTAATACTCTTTTTCTGACTGGCCTAACTCTTGGGTCTCTAGGACATGCAAGTTATGTTCATAACGGCCTAAGGCGTTATCAACTTCTAAGTCATAGAAGCCTAAGAAACCTTCCAGGAAACTCTCACCAAAAAAGGTCATTTCATTTCTGATCTGCTTATATTGATGGGTCGGTTTGTCACTCACCAATTTTTCGGCCTTTTTAGCATTTTGACTGTCTTGATGGCGATTAAACCAGCCCCTAAGTTTTAATGGCGGCGTTTTTAGCTGACGTTTAACCGTCTTCTTAATCATGGCTCGGCGAACTTCGTCGATTGGCTGGCCGTCTTGATCTAAAATTGCTTGTAGCTGTTTTTGATCGGTTAATGCTTGGTCATTATCAACCACAATCGCCTTTTGATCATCATGAACTAGCTTGCCATTAATGCCTTGCCAGCTTTCTACTTTCATTGAGTCACCTCCTTATGTGGTTTGCTGGGCTAGAAATATTAAACAACTAGCTTTCCCCCAGCCCGCCCGGTAAAATGGATTGTTAGGAGGGTGACACCTAGAAGTTGCGGTTCTAGGTGCTGATCCCCGTTAGCAACTCTACTGCTGACGAGGACGCCCTCTTTTTTTATGTGCTTCTTAATCCACTCTATGCCTTCATCAGATATTAACTTGCTTTTCCCAGAACCAAGCATTAATTCTTCTGGGAATTCTTCTCTATGTCTGCTCAACCAAGCACTAACATAGTTGCGCCCATGTCCTAATTCACGACTTGCTTGTGCTAGACTATGCCATTTTTGTTTGTTTGCCACATGCGGATTCTCCTTTCTTTATTTTATTTTTAGTTTAGCACATAAATAGGTGCATTGATACCATTTAATTTTACATTTTGATTACAAGTGCATCCCCCCATCTTCATGCCGGTTTCGAGTTTGGTGTTGCCGGTGCTTTTTCGTCATTTCCCACTCAGTCTCCTTTAAACCTTGCGCCTGTTTTTGCCGTTGGTAATCTTCATCACGGGCATATAGGGCGGTCATGATTGCGTTACTAAAGGCCGTCTTTAAGTAGTAGCTTGGACTAACTGGCTTGTAATTTAGCGGTTGATAATGTCCAATATTTACTTTTCTATACTGATCGTCCTTATCTTGTTGCTCTCTTAACTGCTTTTGGATTTTCTCGATTTGACTGTTCTTAATCGTTGGATCGACTTTGCATTCGCCAAAAAAGAGTTGTTTAGTGCCATCATGCTTTAAAACCCGTTGTAAGTGATGATTTTCTAACTGATCTAAGCTAAGCTGTCCCGACAAATAAGCTAACCCTAATTGATGTTCTTGGGTACTGAAAACCTGTGGTGGATTTGATTGCCATTGTCCCATTGTTTCGACTTTTAATGGCTTTAAAGTTGGATCATAGTATATCACGGCTGTATAAGCCTGTTCCTGTTTAATCAATGGCAATCCATCTAAATCGCCTTTGGGAAAGGCCCTTTTCAATACTTCATGGTATTGCGTTTGAATGACTTGTTTAACTGCCATTATTGTTCGCAAATCTTTGACTGCTCGAGTAATCGTTTGCTGTTCTGCTGGTGAATACTTTTCTAGTAGTCCTTTATCGACGTGTTCTAGGCTTTCTAAGCTATCGGAGTGGATCATTAGCGTATATTTCAGATCGATTTTGGCCTCTTTTTCTTGTTGCATTAATAACTTAAAACCAACGTATGGCCGCTTGGTAAAGGTCAATAATTGCTGGGCCAATAAATCATCACGGATATTCATTAAACGTTCGTTTAATTCACTGCCTTTGAAAACTGTTTGCTCGCTTTCGGTTTCCTTAATTAATTCTCGTCTTTCAGCTTGTGTGGTCTGTTCAAAATTAAGCTCTGGATAAAGTT
Source organism: Lactiplantibacillus sp. 30.2.29 (assembly GCF_018991255.1). Classification (NCBI taxonomy): domain Bacteria; kingdom Bacillati; phylum Bacillota; class Bacilli; order Lactobacillales; family Lactobacillaceae; genus Lactiplantibacillus; species Lactiplantibacillus sp. 30.2.29. The sequence continues at coordinate 2,249 of NZ_JAGYGU010000040.1, forward strand.
TTTTCGTAGTACGATCGACCACTTTATTTAAGAGTTCATCTGCCTTTTTTAATGAGCTTTCTTGTTGGTTAATTGTCAATAATTCTTTAGTCACATTTTCACCAACTGCATGTTTAATTAAGGTACTGTTCTTCCAATTAAATAGCATGCGCCGCTTATCATCTAAACTTTCCAAACTAATATAAGTTTTCAGTTCGTGGCTTAACTCTTTGACCACTTTTTTCTCGTTAAACGAGAAGTGTTTACTTAGGCTATCCAAGTGGCCTCGATTAACTACTTTCTCCTGCATATTTTTATAGCCAGCTTTGGACTTACGATAGTTCTTAACTTGTTGATTAAATGCCTTTCTTTCATGCCGTTTGCTATTGATTCCCTCGTGTTGCATTGGTGTGTCAGCTATTCCCTGTTCCACAAATGATTTTTCACTAATCCGCTCGGGAATATTTTTTTGCTCTAAAGCCTGATTGACACTAACTGCCCAATTATGACGCCATTCAATTATTTTTTCTTTCTTATCCCAATCGACCATCAGTATCTTTCTACTCTTAGGGTACTTGCTAGTTCCGGTATATGTTTTATTGCCATTCTCATCTAAAATATATTGCTTTTTGCTCTTAATTCCCCATGTTCCATCTGAATTAAACGGCCGGTTAGTTAACATCACATGAGCATGCGGATTGTCTGGATGGTCGCGATGAATTGCCACATCAGCTACCATGCCCTCATAAACAAAATTTTCTTGAACATATTTTGTCAATAATTCTTTCTGTTCATCTTCGATTAGTTCAACTGGTAAAGCTACATTAAATTCTTTCGCGTACCGTGAATTTGCTCGCCGATCTTTTCTTTCGACCTCATTCCATAATTGTTCTCTATCACTCGCCCATGCTGGCGCATTTTTAGGCGTTAAAATAAAACTCTCTGGCATGACAGATCGGGCATAGAAATAGTGGCGACCTTCCTTATCATCAAATAATTTTTCACCACTTCGATAAGCGGCACTGGCAATGGCACTGCGTCCTTTACCAGCACTAATATTACTAAAACTCATATGAAAGATTGCCATGTCAGTCACCGCCTTCCTTTGATTCTATGGGTTTTGACTTTGTTGTCGCCATCGGAGACTTCTAATACAGGATTTTATCACGATTAACCCCACAAGAATTTGGTGGGGTGTAAGTGCGCATTGACCTCGTTTCACTCGGTCTTCTGATTATCTTAACTTTAACTTAGTGTATGCCTTCCGCTTCGCTATTTCAAATTTAATACTTTGACTTAACGTTTTCCTTATGATATAGTATCCATGATTATTTTCAAATATGATTGGAGGGATAATCATGTCGCAAAGTAACTTAGAAAAACAAGAATCCAAATTAAAAGCCCTTAACCAAAAAATCAAGGACGAAAAAAATAAGATTGAACAACGATTAGGTAAACAAATTATTAGTCAAGCAAATTTAGATTATGCAACACTGACCACTCCACAAATTAAAATGATTGCTAAAAAAATTGCCGCCTTTTTAAATCAAGATCAAAATAACCAATAATAGTTAGGTGGTAATGACTATGCCTAATCAATATGAAAAACTAGTTCAGCAACAAGCACGTTTAAAGCAAAGAATTGAGCGGGAAGATTTTAAATTACGGCAATCTAAATACTATGAAAATCGGCAAGCCCGCAAAGCCCGTTCTCGCCGATTAATCCAAAAGGGTGCTTTGCTCGAAAAATACTTTCAAGCTGATAACCTCTCGGTCGAACAAACCGAAGAGCTTTTAAAGATATTTGCCGATTACGTTAATGCCCATAAACCGAATAAACTCAAAAACGATCAACCTAATAACTAGGCCGATCGTTTTTATTTTCTGAATCATTTTTTCGGTTCATTTTTAGTTTGATAAAGCATCTCAAATTCAATCAAAATAGATTACATTTTTCGGGTAACTAAAATGAAGCGATCCTCTTTAGTAGTAACTGAACCGTCATTTTGAATTAATTGATCTAGTTGAGTAAGCTGTGATCAACACTGAAATCGGGAAACTCCCAAGGAATAATTGAAACGTAATAAATAATGGCCCCAATATCGAAAAAAGTCATACTGGGTTGAGCTTCTTTAGCTAACAAAATTTCAAAACCCAAATTTTGAAAATCTGCGACTGTTTTCAACAAGGTATTATCTGGATATGCCGGAACATAATCTGAATCGAAAAAGTGTGACAATGAATAATTGTTCAAAGCTCCAACCTGTTGACTAATAAAATAACCGCCAGTTTTTAACTTATCTTTGATTAATTTTGGGTTGAAGGCAGCATGACTATTAGTGATCATATTCAGAGAATCATTTTTAACAGCTCACCACCGCCGGTTCCCATATCCAATAGCTGCATATCTGATTTTAAATAGCTTAAAACCAGTTTCCAATAATTCCAGGGAAGAAGTTCACTTTGCCAACGACCATCAAGATATGAAAAATCCCAGCCTGTAATGCCATATTGTTCTTTCTGATGCCATAAATTTAATTTTTCTTTGTTCATTTTAACTGCCTTTCAATAACGAGTAAGTCGAAACAAAAGTACAGCTTTGTCTGTTGAAAATATGCTCAGTACAGAACAGACTCCTACTAAAGCTGTACTGAGCAGTTATCGTATTTAATTTCCATGTGGTCGCACCATCTTTCCTATGGATAGCTAATAGACCCTAATATTGGGCTCCTAAAACGGCTTTAGACCCATTTTAAATATAATCTAATATAAGAATGTTTCCGTTCGCTTAAAACGTCTTAAACAAACTTATATGGTGTTTAACTCCAAGTGCGCTCATTGTCAGCGTTCTGCTCCTCCGGGTGTTTAGCAGCATATTCTCTAGCCGCTTGTTTATTCCGCCAAACCCAAAATAGGTTTTGCATGGTGCCGTACAAGTAGTTTTCAACGTTCTTGATATGCTTCTCATTGCTTCTCAGGGCGTTAAAGTAGCGTCTCAAGGCTTTAGTCATTAAAGGCTTCAGTTCCTCATCATCAAGTGGGATTATGACGCCAATGTCCTGATGATCCTTTTCAACTCGATATTTAGCATTCAGAATGATACCAATAAACCGGCGCATTTGTTGCGGGGTGCGGCACCAGAAACTAAGTAACTGCACGGCTTCGGGTTCTAAGAAAACGGGTAAACCACTATCATCATCAGTTAAGAAATCATTAGCATGGTTCACCAAATCCTTGTTTTGCTTTTCTAGTTCTGCTGGTGAGAATTGGGCTGTGGAAACGTCCAACTTTTGAGTATCTATATTATATCTATTAGTATCTAAATTACTAGTATAATCAATCATTAGGTCAGTCAATTGAACAACGACCAAGCGTAATTAATCAACGTAAGCGCATCGGTGATTTTGAAATGGATACGGTGATTGGCTCCCGTGGACATAGTAAAGCAGTTTTATTAACTTTCCTCAATTGCAAATCACGTTCTCTTTGAGCCTATCGGTTAAAAGAACGGACAGCAACTACTGTCAATGAAGCACTGACTAAATTTTTAACAACTTTTAAGGGCCCGGTGAACAGTCTTACCGTGGATCACAACACTGAATTTAGCGGCCTGGTTTCATTTGAACCACAATACGGTATTCAGGTCTATTACTATCATGATTATGTCCCGGCTGAACGCGGTCCATTTGGTTTATTTACTTGACTTTGGTCTTGAACTGTCACAGCTTAGAGCTGGTTGAGCAGAAGTGATACAGTTTTCCCCATAAATTGGAAAATGAAAGAAAACTGCTGTTATAGCTCGTCGCCGTATATCGCATCGCTCTAACACTCATACCGTTACCGTACCACTTGTTAAACAGCCTTGCCATTTAAACCCATTAAAAAAGCACCCTTAACAGGCGCTGGTCATCATATATTTTAATTTGTTTGGATAACCAGCCTTGCGATACAGCCCTGTACTATGTACTGCTTTACCACCCATCTCGTCCGTGAGATTAACGTTCAGCTACTATCTAGATATGAGAATAGCTAGTAGCCTAGTGGGATTTATTGCAGTGGCTCTCACTTGACCTGTCTACTTTTTATCATCAGCTACACTAACCGGCTGTCTAAACTTGACGGGTCTCTCAGTACCGCGCTAACATTTTTCATCAAGCTAAGGCTAGTTTGCTCGGGTGATCTATTGCTAGCTCACCAACAGGGATTGGCTCCCCTGTGATCCAGAAGAAGCAATTGAATGTCAAGACTTGCAATTTGAGAGCCTAGACCGTACAATTAACACATAAGTTAACTATGGCTTTTTTGTTCCCGCGAAGGTAGAAGGTCGCGGGACTTCTTTTGTATATTCAGTTATTTTAGGTCTGGCAGAAACGCTAGGCCTTTTTTACTACAAGGATATTGTAACGCATAGGTAGCTATACGTCAAATCTGGAGAAAAATTATAAATAATAAATTATTTATTTTAAATTACTTATTTTTAATTATTAATTATTTGTGCTATACTGTACTCAATGGAGGCGATAGAATGACTTGTAAAACCTTGTTACACTTCAATTTTAAGGGTGGTGTAGGTAAGACTACCCTCAGTGTGATGGACACATATCTGCTAGGCGAGCTAGGTCACAAGGTACTTTTAATTGACTTAGACCCGCAAGCTAACGCCACTGAGATTATGAGAACGACCTATAATAACAAAACTGAACCAAATGTGGACTTATTTAATGGACTTTTAAAACTAGACCTAACTCATTCGATCATTGAACTAACTGACAATGTTTCAATGATACCAGCTGATTGGTCACTAAGTTTGTGGCCGGGTAAAGTTGAGAAAATTAGGAATCATGATCGTATGCTAATTCTCAAAACTTTGATTGAACAATTTAAATCACAATTTGAGTACATTATTATTGATGTCCCACCGACACTTTCCATTTTTACTAACAATGCTATTTTAGCTAGTGACTATGTATCGCTAGTATTGCAGACACAGAAACAAGCTTATACGTCCGTTTTAAAGACAGCGCAGTATATGTATCAGCTTAAAAACGACTATCATGCAACTTTTGATGTGTCAGGTGTCATACTGTACCTAGTTAAACGAGATGCTAAAGTTGATCGTGAGATTACCAAGGCAGCCACTGAGTCATTTGGCGATGCAGTATTCATAAATCGGATATGGCAGCAGGAACGTGTAAAGCTGTTCTCAAACGCTGGTATTAAAGATGAAGACTATTGGGATAAGAAGGCCATCAGCATGTATACGATGGTATTAAAAGAAGAATTACACAGGATCGAGGAGATAGAAAATGGCTGACGACTTTTTGAACAAGCTAGCACAACAAGCTAACCAACAACTAGGAGACAATGAGAGCCCATTTAAACAAAAGAAAGAGGTCACTAGACCAGTACAAGTACGTGAGAGCACGTATAAGATGGTCAAAGATATAGCCTATCATAAGGACGCTAAGATCGTTGATGTCATTGACTCAATGCTAAAATATGCTATCAATTCAGACGAGTTCAGAGATAATAATAAATAATTAAAAATAAATTACTTATTATTAATTATAAATAGCTAGCTAAAAACACAATTTAGATTGAATCGTTATACTATAGGTGTATAAAGATAGGAGAAATTAAAATGAGTTATTCAGAAGCAATGGTTAAACACTACTATTTAAAAGAGTTTGCTGATAAGTCAGACCCTAAGAAGCCTGATAAGATTGCTATTCAGCATGAGATAAACAGCCTAGAACTTAAAAAGCAGTGGTTGGAAGAGTTCCTAAACAGTGAGGATGATAAAGAAAAGAGATAAGGTAGAATGTTCAGAGATTTAGTTAAAATTGCGGCAGGCTTTAAAATTTACCATCACAGTCAGCATGTTGACAGGTCTAATGCCCGTAAAGCTAGTGGTAAATCAGCCTTTAGCTATGAGGATTTAAAAGGGTTGCGTAAACTAGCCTTTTGGTTATTTGTGTTCAGCATATTCCTAAATTGGGGCACATTCGGCGGAATTATGTTGACTAGCTGGATAGTTATGTGGGCTGTTAGCTTGTTGTTTTAAAGCAATCTCAAAAGTTACAATTAAATGCTTGCAGATACCAATTTGCTCAGATCTGATTAAACAGAGTTTACATTGTAAAAGTAGGATGGTATACTTTATTCAATAAGAAAAGGGCCCAGTGCTCTAACACTGAACCCCCTTATCACGAAAGCCTTAAAGCAGTGGTAAGTAACAGACAACTAAATCATATAAGAAGTGTCGCCCACAAACTGACCAAAGTTTAGATGGGGCGGCGCTTTTTATTTATGATTATTTTTATGGTCCACTTCTAATACCAAGGTTGCAAAAGCAATCATTAGCATTAGTGCCTCAAATACAGACATTTCAATGTACCTTTCGAAGTCTCATAAATCATAGGCATCATCCTCTCAGGATTGACACCACCGCCCTAAAACTTTCGATATTTAAATTAAACCACATAACTAGGTCACCCGCAACTAGACCATATCCATTCACAGGCCTTCTAAACTCCCCTCAACTAAATAGGGGGGCTTTTAATTAGCCAGATAATTTGCTAGGGTAACCTTAAAGTGGCTATCAGGGCGTCTCAGGCACCTTTAAATGTATTCTAGGCTGTATTAACCTGCTAGTCTGGCTGAAACAGGGGAAACATGGTTAGGCTGAAACATTTTAGTAAACTTACTTATATTAATACATGAAGGAGGTGGCAAACTAGTCAATCAGCCAATTTTAGACGGCTTTAGCTAGAAAGTGACGTTCAGGCTGGCTCGTACAAGTATTTTAGCTTTAACTGAGTATAATTATGCTACAATAAACCATAACGGCTCACAGGACGTCTTAGATGGGTTTAAACACACTAGGCTGAATAAGATGGGAGAGCAACGTGTTGACAATTAAGATGATTAACCAACTGTTAAATTTAGGGGGTCTATATGACCTTTTAAACAGTCTGATGACGCAGCCTACCTGAGACCTGCTAGCAAGACTACCTAGCATAACTAGTTGGTTAACAGTCTGATGAAGAGACTTGTTAGACAGGGCGCTTATCAGGAATCCTAAATTAAAAAGTATAAATTAGACGGTAGATTGTAAAATTAATCCGAACGCTGTTCGGACAAAAAAGACCAGCTTCCTTTAAAATGGGGTTTACCATAAACCCATGTTTAGGAACTGATCTTTTGTCTAGTATAACCTATTTGGAACGAATTAAAATCGAAACTTCTTGTGAGCTAGGTCTGCCCAATAGCCAAATAGCTGATCGGTTAAATCGATCACCAGCCACCATTTCTATGAATTGTCAGATGTCAATCTTATCAGGCTAAATTGGCCCAAGCAGATGCTGAATATAAGTGGGCACGATGTGGCCGTAAGACTAAACTGAATGCTAAATTAAAGCAAACCATTCTAAAACATTTACAGCTAAGCTGGTCACCAGAAGTAATTGCTCATGAACTAAAACTAGCCACTAAATCGATTTATAATAAGTTTTTAACAACTTTTAAGAGTCCTGTGAACAGTCTTACCGTGCTCAAGATTTAACAACTACGTTACTCCAAATTAACCCAAGACCGTTTAAAGTGCTTAACTGGCAAACACCTTACCAAGTCATGCTGATCAATTTGTCAAAAACTTCGGATTAAATTTGCAATCTATCTGAATTTGATAAATATCGGTTTTTAGATTAGAAAAGAGAAACAACAAATATGAGATTATACATAAAGAACCACATTTACAAAGTAGCAATTAATGTTCTGATGTTGTTAGTCCCAGTATATTATTTGATATCGACTATTCTACATGACAATGACAAATATTTACCTATACCTAATCCTGTTACGGAAGCCTATGCGGTTACGGTAATAGTTAATTTCAGTATCATGCTTATTTATTATGTAACTGATTTGGTTCTAAACGGGAGCAAAATAACTTTTCGTAAATGGTTGTTGCTAATATACTACTTAGCCATGTTGATAAGCGGTCTAATAACGTTTATGGCTTGTAAGTCTTCTGGATTATAGTTTCTATTTATTTTGGCCTCTCAGTATGTGGCAAGATTGCTTTTCTTAAGCTATGTAAGAACAACAAATAATCGATCCTATAATTTGTAAATAACGAAAGCAAACGTTTGATTTAAGACTACGTGATTGCTGCAAACATGCTGTATTATAATATAGTTGGTCTCACTAAGTGGTTTAAACTGGGAGAGCCCCAATCAAAATACATACACTTGCGGTGCTCAGCCCCTAAAGCAGAATTAAATTCCTTAGTCAGAATAGCCTCATTCCAGCATTCTACTGGAATGAGGCTATTCAAGTAAAAAAGCTTATATTGTTTCAAATGATAACTTAACAGGAAATAGTACAACTTGGCAGGTATTATTTTACTTTAGGTGCAACCTTTGTCTCCTGACGAACTTTATGCTGAAAATATTTGATCTTCTGGTCATAATCGTCAACAACTGCACGAATATTTTGCTGTCCTTTCCAGCCTACATAACTGAATGTAATGGTTAGTAAAGCACCCAAAATAAACAAGCTGATACCAAGTATATATAACCATAAATTTTGATGATATAAATAAGATATAACAATACCAATTCCGCTAGTAACTGTTCCGAGTTGAATCCAATAGCCTAAATTTTTAAGCATATGCTTCTGATAAGCAACTTCTTCTTCATAACCCGTCTTCATTTCTTGAATTGTCATCATTATCCTCCTCCCTGGTAACATCATTTACTTATTTTAATATGATAGTCCCGGATTAAAGAAACCAACTAATACACCAACAAGCGCAATTACTACGAGAATTAACATTGTCCAGATTGCTGATACATGTTTTTTTGTCATTAACCACCAACAAAAGAAGGTTACAGCAACCGTTAACAATCCTGGATAAATACTATCTAATTTATCTTGAAGATTTAGGAACACCTTACCATTAGCCCCAGTTAATTTAAGTGAAGTCGTAACGCTTACCCATGAGGCTAAAACGCCACCAACAACCATGCTTCCGACGGTTCCAATAGCATGTCGAACAGCTGCACCTTGTTTACCAACTAAAAAGCTAACTGCTTGATCACCAAACTCATATCCCCGAAAATATAAAAATCGTTGTCCAAAATAAGCAATGAGTACCCAAGCAATAATATAGAATATTGCACCTAATGGTGAACCACCACTTGACATACCTAATGAAATCCCCAACAGAATAGGAATTAAAGTACCGTCAATTAAGGAATCACCGATACCGGCAATTGGCCCCATTAAACCTGCCCGCATATCGTTAATCGTTTCTCCATCGATTTCCTTACCATCAGCGCGTGCTTGCTCCATACTAGCCGTGATTCCAACAATAACTGTCCCTAACATTGGATTAGTATTAAAGAAAGCAGTATACGCCTTGATGGCTTTAACTTGATCTTCATGCTTGGGATATAATTTTCTGAGAATTGGCAACATAGATGCCATATATCCAAATGTTTGCATATGTTCTTGAGAAAAGCATGTTAGTGCCCCCCAAAACCAACGATGAAATGACTTTGTCAATGTCTTTTGATCAAGCTGATTATAACTATTAATTTTATCCATGATCAAATATCCTCCTCATCGTCGCTATTACTTGGACCATCAGCGACAGCTTCAGATCCTGATGTTTTTGCCATCTCAACTTCATACATAATAACTGCAAATAATAGCGAAATAACCGTAACTGATACCAAATTAAGTTTCAATGAAGCAGCAAGCGTAAATCCTACTAAAAATGGGATGAAATCTGCTGCCCGCCCAATGATTTGGCGAAGTAAAATAGCAATCCCAACACATGGTAACATTCCACCAACTGTGAATAGTGTCTTCATTGCTATCCCATCCATAGGCAGCGCATTTCGTAATGCCGTTACCGCTGTTGAACCATAATAAGTTAATAACATGGTTGGTAAGAAAGAGAAAATCGCATGAGAAATCCATGGCCAGCCAAAATTAACTGCCGTCAGTTTATCCAACTTGCCACTATGAACATCTTTCCAACCAAAAGATTGCCATACCAAGTTCATAGTTGCGACTGCGTAATACAAAACTGTTCCAACTGTACCCACCAAAGTTCCAACTGATTTTGCAAGGTTAGCAGCACTACCGCCAAGCGGATTCAATCCTTGAGAAGCAATTGCGACCATTGCCAATGGAATACCAATATAAGAAATTGCACGAACATCAGCAGATACTGTCCCACCGGGTGTCACTAACGCAATGTAAACCAACTGCATTGCAACACCACAAGCAATACCAAGTTGAAGATTTCCAAGAATAATACCACAAACAAGCCCACCAACTAATGGGCGGCCAATCGTGTAATTCCCAACTGCTTGACCAGCCATACAAGAATTCGAGCATAAACAAGCAAACAGACCTAATAGGGCTGCTTGAAGCCAGCTAATTGTCATTTTAAAAGCCTCCTATCCTTTCTCAATCATTGATTAATATCCGAATCTCGATTTAAATTTATTCCAACCTCCTAATCGTTGATCTGGTAATAAAGCAAATTCCACGTTATAGCCATTCTTTTCAATAGCTTCAAACGCATCACCCTCAGACTGTGTAAAGGATTGATTATCTCCTAATTTAATCGCACCTTCCCGATCATTACCTGGACCAACAATAATCGTCTTAATATCACCTGGTTTAAAATTCATATCCACCAAAATTGTTTTCATATCTTGCGGGTTTTTAGTAATCAAAAAGTATTTTGTTTCCGAACTCAAAACTTTGTCTCTGACTTGGTTAAAGTGATCAAGGGTCCAAACAAAAGTTTTTTTATCCGATGCAGCCTTATAAGCCTCAGCTAAAATAGCATTATTAGCTGCTTTATCGTTTACTGCAATAATTCCATCACACGGATACTCTTTACCCCAACGGACAGTTATAAGTCCATGAATCATACGATCGTCAATACGAACAAAAGAAATTGCCATTTTAATATTTCCTCCTTAAATGTCTTCATCAGATGGTTTCAATATTCCATTCATATCTAAGGGCCTAATGGCCTTAGTTGCTTCTGAAAGAAGCTTACTCTTCAATTCGATATTATCTAAAGAATCTTTAAACATCATTGCGGTTAATGCCATTGGGAAATTCATCCCCCCAATAATGATGCTATCATTGAATTTTTTTTGTCTATTTAAAACATTACATACTGTGGTAAGGGGACTACCACCAATAATATCTGCCAAAATAACAAACTGAGAATTCTCTGGTATTGGCTTCATAGTAGTATCAATTCGCTTATCTAACGTATCAATAGCTTCATCAGGTTTTAAACCAATGGATATGACTGTATTAGTTGCATCACCCGCGAACATACTTAAAGTCTGTTTTAAACCATTAGAAAAATCACCGTGACTAATGAGTAACAAATACTTCAATTCACTTTCCTCCTAACTCAAGAAATTTTTGAATATATTTTCTAAAAATGATACCTATCATCATTTATTAGGGATAGCACCTTCTTTATCATTAAATAATATAAGCAGCTTCGAATTCGAACTAGACCAAAAAATAGTTAGCGCTTACAATGTATATATTAGGCATATAGATATAAAAAGTCATCAAAATATTGTGCTTAATTTTAGACAATAGTGCTTAAGGGGTGGAAATTTTGAATGCAATAGAAAAACTTTATGCGGTTATCGCACAACAGTTTCCTAACGGTCGTATTACTACGAACCAAGCAGCTCATGCAATTGGGCTGACACGTGGTGTGACTAGTAGTTATCTATCAAAATTAGAAAAACAAGGACAATTGGAAAAATCTGGAAGCAGACCAGTATATTGGCAGATTAAACATAAAAAGAATGCTTTTGATAACTTAATAGGCTCATATGGCAGTTTAAAATCCAATATTAAAAATGCTATAGAAGCCATTGTCTACCCTAGCCATGGTTTACCGGTTCTTATTACAGGTAGTCATGGCACTGGTAAACTATTATTTGCTCACGCCATTTACAATGAAGCCATCAGACGTAAAATCTTGACTGAAAAGGCTATTTTTAAACTAATCGATTGTGAAGATTATCGAAATCAGTTAAACGTGCTGAAAAGAGAATTGAAAACTATTTCTGCCCAGTCTAACAAAATCAAATCTGAAGATAGTTACGTGTGTATTAAAAATCTACAGACATTTAAGCCTGTAGATCAGCACGGTTTATTTACTTATATTATGCAACAACCCGATAGTACCGTTCGTTATATTTTTTCAACGACTAATACAAACCTCAGTCTTCAAGATAACATATATTTAAAAAATGCTATGGTGAGAATTGACTTATTGGACCTTGATAGCAGGCCTTTTCATGAGAAAGTTGCTTTTATTATTATGTTCCTACAACAACAAGCCGATCAAATTAACAAGAAGATTTTAATTTCACCATCTGAACTTATTAAGCTGGCCAAGCTTAGACAAGCTGATAACATCAGAGGCCTGCAAAATACAATTAAACTACTGGTAGCGTCAGCCTACGCCCGATCCTTAAAAATGAATCAGTTAGTTATTGGTTTAGATGTAAATCATGCTATCTCCATCATACCTAACCAGAATTTATTACAAACTAGCATAACTAGGGTAGTCAACAATATCCTACAGCTTAATTCCAACTCACACACTTTACTCGCAAAACTCACGGATTCACTTGGCCATAGTGAATCTATCACAGAGCAAAATTTTTATGTGCTTAAAGTGCTTAAGCAAGTCAGCGTTATTACTAATGAACCGGTATTGATCAGCTTAGCACCGACATTTCAAGAGGCTGTCCAGAAGTATATTACTACTCCCTATGGCATTAATTTCCCACAAAATAGTAACTTTTGGAATCAGGTTGCTTTAGCTTTCATCTATGCTAATCTTTGTAGCATCAACCTACCAGATGATGAACAATCCTCCAAACTGCAAGAAGCTTTAAGAAATCATTACCCGAGAAGCTACTATTTATTTAAAAAATTATTGACCAAAATTGAACCTCAATACGTAAAAAATAGTTATCATTACCTTCCGTTTTTCATCCTGATGGCATCAAGCACAGATAAAATTGAATCTGTGCATTATAACGCTATTTTATTAGCACATGGAGAACAAACTGCTTCTAGCATTCAACAAATAGCGAATACATTATGTGGTAATTACTTTTTTGAAGCCTTTAATATGCCAATAGATATTTCCTTGGGAGAAATTAATACTTATGTCTGTAATTATTTGTCTGAGCAAGGTGATTCTGCAAAAGGAAATATTGTTCTATTTGATATGGGATCACTACACCAAATGTTTAAAGAAATTAAGAAAGTTTCTGATCAAGAACTTCTAGTTGTTAATAATATAACAACTGCAATGGCGCTTGATATTGGTCTTCAGATTCAACGCAACGAACCATTTCTTGCTATTGCAGAAGCAAGCCAGAAATACGGTGCTACTACTGATTCTCAATACTATGAGGGATTATCGAACAAACAAAATATTATTGTTTCTTGCATGTCAGGAGTCGGCTTATCCAAGGAACTTAAAAAGCTTATTCAAACAACTCTGTCATCATCCTTAGAAATAATTGCTCTAGATTACAAGCAATTACACAATTTATTAATCAACCAAGATCATCAATTTTTTTCAAAGACAAAATTAATCTTAACCACAACCGATATCAATCATGATTTAGATATTGAGATTATAAATGTTTATAGTATTTTTGATAAAAACACATCTTTAAAATTACAATCAATATTGTTATCAATTGGTGAAAGTTATGAAGCCTGCAAATTATTGATTGATCGCTTACTACAGTTTCTTTCAATTGAGGGTATTCGTGGACGGTTACAAATTTTGAATCCCAATATTGTAATTGAAGATAGTCAAGACATTGTTACCCATTATGAGAATTTCTATGATGTTAAATTTAATCCTAGATTAAAGCTCAATTTATATATGCATCTCTCGCTAATGATTGAACGAATGATTATGAATCATACAAGCTCTGATAATCTGATAAAAAAAATGGCCATGACTAGCCAAGAAAGAGATTTTTTCACATTGTCTAACGGAATCTTTAAACCGATAGAAAAAAAATTCAATATTGAAATCCAACCTTATGAAATTGAGTTAATTTATCAATTGATCAAAGATTTTATAAAAAATAAAAGTTAAGACGTAATCTACCGTTTTACCAAAAGGAGCAGAGAGACTACTATGATATATTGCTACTATCTTTAATCCATTTCGTTTAGTATCCTTTACTATATATAATAAAGAGGCCTCTAATACTAGTGTTTCTGTCAACATCATTCATACCGTCCAATGATAAAACATGGTCACGAGTTGGCATAAATAAGAATCAACAATTCCCGTCATTGGCGATAGATTTAAGATGACGTTTCCTTAATTTTGAATGGTGTTCATGGTCTTAGTTAAACTTTTCTTGTTTCTGCCCAATTGATTCAATTCAGTAACTATGACAACATTACCTTAACAAATCATAATTTAGATAATAGTATGTTCCATTTGGAAACTAAGCCTTATAATTAACATAGGGTTAATAGCTCTTAATCAAAATACCCACCAAAGGCCTGCTCAACTAACAATTGAGTAGGCCTTTGGTAGTACCAAATTAATCCTTATCACAACTAACCTCAATAGCACAACAGGTATAAATAGTGCCTAAAATCCCTAAATAAATTTCTATCACAACTGTTTAATAAAGCGGCAATCCCCGTT
>NZ_JAGYGU010000041.1:0-16480 GCF_018991255.1 Lactiplantibacillus sp. 30.2.29
GTTCTCGCCGACTTTCTCGGTATGGTGTGGTGAGTATACGTTGACCATCAGTAACACGATTAGCCTTACTGGTACGACTGCGACAACTAACCAGCTAATTGCAGTGCGCCATGACGATCGAATCACGACAACCTTGGAAGCAATATTAGATGGGGTGACGTATCGCGTTGCTGGCGTTAGTTCTGATAGCGAGATGAATGCTTATGACGTGGTCACACTAACTAAGGTTAACGGTCATGGCTAAGCCAATGAAACAGGGCGAGCACCCGGGTTGTCGAACGTTGGTTGCCTATGACACACGCTACTGCGAGAAGCACCGCAAGGCCACTAACAAGTGGCGGTATCACAAACGCATGTACGATTCAGATGAAAGCAAGTATCAACAGTTCTACAAGTCTTCGGCATGGCGCAAGTTGTCACGGCGGTTCCTTGAAAGCAATCCGGTATGCGTACAGTGCTACCAAGATGGTGTGATCCGTAAGGCTGATGTGGTTGATCACGTTATTGAAATCAAAGACGACTGGTCACGTCGCTTAGATGAAAGCAACCTACAGCCATTGTGCTACCGACACCATAACCGAAAAACGGGATTGGTTAGAGAACAACGGAAACAACAAACTAAATAATCAATGAGTGTCGTGCTGAAAGGTACGGCGCTTTTTTAGTATCTGCTAAATTAACCCTATTACATACTATAACGGTAAATGTTCATTTTAACGTGGTACACGTGGTACACGTGGAACAAACATTGATATATCAACACTTTGAAGACTGCCTAACGTGGTACATACCTGGCACAACGTGGCACACACCTGTCGTAACGCACTAACTTGGTACGCTGGCTGACTCGCTAAGATGACGTGACAGGTTGCTTGTGATACCTAAGCTTAACTTAGGCAATAGATCTGCGCAATACTGCGCTGAACTTTCAGCTGAGCTACTAAGCGGAGTTTTCCGCTGACCTAACCAACCCGCATTTTGCGTCTACGTTGCCAAAAGTGGCAATTGACTGCGCCAAGTTTTCGGCCAAGTGAACAATTCGGCTGAGTTGGACAGCAAAGATGTTTCCTCACAAGTGCGGAATACTGCCCTGAATTTTCGGGTGAGTTAGTGAGTAGATATTTTCGACTTGCAATTCAAGTTGGCGGCTTAATTTTCGGCCACGAGACTAATTCAAAACGGCATGACAGCCCAGAAACGTTGATATGGGGGGGCTATGGTCGACCAAAAAGGAGCGGACAGCATACTTTTGTGTTTATAAAAGTCCCTTTTTAACTTTGATTTTTTGCTTATTTTGCTGGATTGTGAAATATCACTACTAATAATGCGAAATTTGAACAAATAAACAGTCAGGGGGTAACATGTCAACATGTACATGTTATTATTTGCACTTTTTAGAGATATGCGCGATAATATAGGTATAATAAACGAATTCTGGATATATGTTCAATAAGCCGCTATGGGTATAACTCGTGGTGGCTTTTTGGTGCGTAAACTTAAATGAAAGGAGTGATCCGAATGGGTCGAAAAGTAAAAGCCTTGGCTAGTATGAATAAACATTTAACCAATGATGAGCGTGATCAACGTAAAGACGCTGAAAAAGCGTTATTTGATTATCCGGTGCTTGATTTAACCCCGCCAGATTGGTTACACGATCGGGCCTTAACTGAATGGCAACGGGTAGCGCCTTATTTAAAGGCCAATACCCCAATTAGTGAACTTGACCGGGCCATGTTAGCCAGTTATTGCCGCACTTATGCCACGGTGCAGACTTGTGAGAATGATATTCGTAAGAACGGACTGGTACAAACTAATCAAGATACTGGTGTACGTAAGCCGAACCCTTACGTGGCCTTGCAGTCCCAAGCGATGAAGGATTTAAAAGCCTTAGCCAATGATTTAGGAATGTCGTTATCTAGCCGGGCACGCATGGAATTAAACAAGCAAAAAGATGAAACGCCCGAAGACACTTTCGAGGCGATGTTGTCATGATTGAATATGTTGACCAAGTTTTATCGGGCCAAGTGTTGGCTGGTCAAAAGATTAAATGGGCGTGTGAGCGATTTAAACGCGATTTAAGCCGTTCTAAGGAAACTAGCTTCCCGTTCTACTATGATGAAGACAAAGCGGCACAAGCGGTTAAATTTATCGAATTAATGCCGAAAACTGACGGTAGTCAACTTACCATGCAACCCTTTCAAAAATGGATTATTAGTGAGCTGTATGGCTGGCGTGAAAAAGCAACCGGTAATCGGCGCTATGATCGAGCATTCATTAGTATGGCTCGGAAGAACGGTAAAACCTATCTGGCTTCTGGTATGGCCGCTAATGGTCTTTTAAGAGAACGTCAGCCCGCCCGTAACCGACAGGTATTATTCGTCAGCAACGCCCTTAAACAAGCTAAATTAGGCTATGACATGCTTTCAAGTGGGCTACGGCAAGTGCGCAAGCAATCAAAGTACATGCGACAACGCATTAAGGTGCAAAAACAAGCCATTACTGACTTAGAAACTGATTCGCAAGCCTTGGCCCTTGCCAGTGATACCAGTACGCTTGATGGTTATGCCGGGACTACTGTTATTTTAGATGAATGGCACGAAGCTAAAGACCGCAAGGTGTACAACGTTTTAAAGTCTGGTCAAGCACAAGAGGATAATTCTCTACTGGCGGTAATTTCCACCTCGGGCCTTAACCTTAATGTCCCAATGCACGCCGAGTATGACATGCTGACGGACGTTTTAAAGGGCAAAACCGAAGCTGACCGTTATTTTGTGGCAATCTGGGAACTTGACGACCGCGAAGAAGTTTACGATCAAGCTAATTGGATCAAGGCCAACCCGTTATTCAGTGAACCACACGTTAAGCAACGCATGACGGAGAAAATTCAGGCCGATGTTGACCTTGCCATTAAGCAAAATAACCTCATTCCGGTGCTGGTGAAGAACTTCAATATGTGGTTGCAAGCCAGTGAGGATAGTTATATTTCTGCGGACGATTGGGCCGCTGGTAAATTGGCCAAGGTGCCCGACTTACATAATCGTGACGCCTATATTGGCATTGATTTATCCAAAAGTAATGACTTGACCGCGGTTAGTTGGTTGATACCAATTGGCAACGGTCAGTTTTATTGTGATAGTCATTCGTTTGTGGGCACTAAGTACGGCCTGGATTCTAAGATTAAACGTGATGGGATTGATTACCGGTCAATGGAGCGCGCTGGTGAGTGTAGTATTACTCGCCTTGATAGTGGTGTGATTGATTATGATGAGCTATTCGACTACGTGCAAAATCTGGTCGGTCAATATAACTGGAAAGTAAAAGCCATCGCGTATGACCCGTACAATGCGCAGACCTTGATTACTAAGTTTGAAAAACTCAATTATCCATTATTTGAAGTGCGACAAGGCACCAAGACTTTGAATATTCCAACCCGCAATTTTCGTGATCAGCTTTACGATGACAAGATTAAACATAACGGCAACAAGATTCTCGCTTATGCGGTCAATAACGCCATCTTAAAAGTGCTAAACAATGGCTGGCAACTGGATAAAGCCCGCAATAGTAACCGGATTGACCCAATTGCGGCGTTGATTAACGCGTTTGTAGCGGGTATGGACTATTATCAAGAAAGTGAGGCGCAACAACATGCAGAAGATTATTACAAAACAGCGACTGCTAAAGACTTGTTTTAATTATTTCCAAACCGGTTTATTATTGTTCGGAATATTGCTACTAGTAATCGGTTTTGGCCGCTGGTTAGGGCTTAATGCGGCTTTGATGTTAGCTGGTGCAAGTTTAATAGCCTTAGCTTTATTAATTAATTATGAAAAGAACCGCGATGAGTTTTAACCAACCAATTAAGAAGGTGAGGTGATTAAATGAGTTTCTTCGTTAAAAGCAGTACCACCAGTAGCACGCATGATCCGGTGGCCGACGCTTTGGTTAGTTTATCAAGCAATGATCCATATACGTTTGTAAGCGCTGAGGTTCTACGGAATAGCGATATTTATGCGGCCATTAATATTATCGCCAGTGATATTGCCAGCAACCCGATTGTTTGCGATACGGCCATTTTTAACACGATGATTAATCAGACCCCCAATAGTCAGATGGACGGCTACCATTTTAAATATGCGTTGGCGGCTAACCTGTTACTCAATGGCAATAGTTTTGCGGAGATTTTGCCTAATCACACACTTAAATTTGTGCAAAATAACCAAATGACAGTTGAACAAGATGACGTCAGTGGGGCGTTGACCTACACCTATACCCCAATTGGCGGTAATAGTCGTCAGATTGCACCTAACAACATTTTACATTTTAAATATTTCACCAAAGACGGCGTATCGGGAATTAGTCCTCTATATGCCCTCAAAGATGAGCGCCAGATTCAGTCGGCCGGCAATAAATTGCTAACCGGCTTTTTTACTGCTGGTGTGCACGGCACCACGATTATTAAAGTCCATCAATCTGATTTAGGGCCGGAAGCTAAGGGCAATATTCGCAACCAGTTTGATGAAGCCAATACGGGTGACAACGCGATCAACACGATTGTGACCGATGACACGATGGATATTAGTAACTTATCCTTAAATACCGATGTGTTAAAACTGGTCAACTCGAATGACTGGACGACCCGACAAATTGCTAAAGCTTTTGGCTTACCACCGGAGCGCTTAGGGGTTGAAAACGATCATTCTAACCAAGAACAAAGTGGCGTGCAGTATCTACAAGGCACGTTGCAACATTACTTTGATAGCTTTACCAGCGAGCTGTCATTCAAGCTTGGTCATGACTTCACGTTTAATACGGACAAGCTATTGAGCCTTGATCCGCAAACGCAACAAGCCCAAGCGGTGGCTGGTTTCACTGGCGGCGTTATGAGCCGTAACGAAGCTCGGGCCAAGATTGGCTTGCCACCAACTGACGATGGCAATATTTTCCTAAACTTACAAAAGAATGGAGTGAATACGAGTGAAGAATAAGCAACGATTTACCTTGGCGGCTGAACTGAAAGCAGAAAAACGTGACGCCGTCCCAACCGAACCCGAAAATCAGGATCAGTCCAATTCAGGTGAACCAGCCACGCAAGCCCAACAAGTTGACGGCAAGCCAGTTATTTCTGGTTATGCCGTGGTGTTCAATAGCCCCTCATTGAAAATGAGTACGAATGATGGCACCGAATTTGTTGAAATGATTGATCCCGCCGCCCTTGATGGCTTGGATTTATCAAAATTAGTGCTATTAAATAGTCATAATTGGGCCCAGCCATTGGCCCGGGCCGACAACGGAACCCTCACCACGAGCGTTGATGATACGGGTTTAAAGTTTACGGCGGAGCTAGATCCTAGCGTTAGTTATGCAATGGATACGTATAACAATATTAAAAATGGAGTGATTGGCGGGTGCTCGTTCACCTTTGATTTAGACAATGGCGATGATACTTGGACGCAAGATACTGCGAGCGGTCAAGTTACCCGAACGGTCAACCATATCAAAGACTTATACGAATTAACGACTACGGCTATTCCAAGTTATGGACAGTCGAGTGTTCAGCAAGTAATTCAAATTGAAAGTCGTAGTTACGAAAAATTTATCAATCAAGCAAAGGAGCCTGACAACATGGCAAAACAAACAATTATTGATCCTAATACCAACGACAATGGCAACGAAAACAAAACTGGTATTCCCGCCTTTGAGCAATATGTACGGACACACGGTGAAACTCGGGACGGTTTAAAGACGGACGGTGCCAGTGCCGTTATTCCTAAGGAACTGATTACCCCTGTTTTCCAATTAAAGCAATCTAATTACAACCTTGCCCAATATGCAACAGTTAAGCAAGTTTCTAGCGGTTCCGGGACTTATCCAATTGCCACTAGTCAACAATCTGCGGTACTGGCTACTAAGGACGAACTCGCCGATATTGCCGATGTTGACGCGAACATGTTTACGGAAGTGCCATTTGATGTGAAGACCCGGGCGGGTAAAATTGCCTTATCTAACGAAGTAGTGGAAGACGCCGAGGTTGATATTGTTAGTGAAGTCAAAACGCAATTACAACAATTGGTTGATAACACGGACAACACGCAGATCATGGGACTGTTAACGGGTAGTAGCTTTACTAAAGCAACGGCCACCAGTATTGATGATCTTAAAAAGATTTTCAACGTGACGTTAGATCCCGCCTTGAGCAAGATGTGGCTAGTGAACCAATCCGGGTTTAATTACCTTGATACACTCAAAGATTCCGAGGGCCGTTACCTATTACAGCCGAACCCAACGGCACCCAGTGGTTTCACCTTATTAGGGGCACCAGTTGTTATGATTAGTGATAAGTTGCTGGCTAACAACGCGGACGGGACGTTCCCAATGATTGCGGGGGACTTATCACAAGCCGTGGCTGTTTTCCGGCGTAACCAAGTAACTGCCCAATGGGACAAGTTCGACCAGTTCAGTCAAGGACTTTCCGTCATTGTGCGGAATGATTATGAAGTGATTGATAAGACCGCTGTAATTAACGTGGCGTTAGGAACCGCAACTGCTGGTAAATAATCGTACCCACTTTTGGGGACGGCTATACAAAGGGGTGTCCATTTTTAGACACCCCCTATACATAAATTAAAACTAAGGGGGGCACGATTCGTTACCCCCCCTAAAAAGGAGTGATTACATGGCTGTAACCGTTGATGATATTAAACTAAGCCTGCGAATTGATGTAACCGAAGATGATCCAATGATTAAAAGCTATTTAGACGCCGCCGAGGACTATGTTCAGACGGCCGTTAGCAAAAGTGAGGATTTGACTATCTACAAACAGTACGATTTTGCGGTGTCCTTGCTGACGCAATTCTGGTATCAAAACCGAGTAACTGATATGACAAAAACACCGTATCAAGTTGTCAGCATGATTCAACAATTGCGCGGCTTAGTAACCGGATAAGTTTTAAAGTGAATGCGTTTCATGTGAAACGATTATAAGTGAAAATATTTGTTTTAAGTGTTATAATATAAGTATTCATTGTGTTGATATTAGTCGGAACGGGGTGTAATAGCCCCGTTTTTTAATACATATATCTGGAACCAGAAAGTGTGATTCCAATGCGCCAAGATGTTAAGAAAATTCGTAATTTATTAAAGAAATATGCCAAACTAAAACGTGATTTGACGGCTTTTAATCAAGTTTCTAGCCCCTCATTCGATGGAGCATCAAGCCATAGCAGCCGAAACGGTGCTGAAAGCCGCCTGATAAACCATGTTGACCTGTCCTACCAGCTAAAAGAAGTAGAAGACGCCCTCAATGCGATTGATGATCCACAATATCAATTTATCTTACACAACTATATTATTGAGAAACGTTTCACCCGCAACGAAGCTTGCCAGCGATTATCAGTTAGTGTCAGCAAGTTTAACTACTTAAAAAATCAAGCTTTAACATTATTTAGTACAATGTACATGCAGTTATAAAAAGGTACTAGGTATGTGTATAAAATAAAAAGCCAGCATTCAGTTCTATGATTACTGGCTTAGAATATTTAATTATAAAAGGGAACGATAAAGGCTATCAAAGTCATCGTATTTTACTACATTTGGTCCAAAACAATTTCGTGCCGTAAATAGTTTTAATGCTTTTGGAAAATTGTTGGTATTGTTGAATTCAGTAACTAGAAGTCTATATTCATTCTGTTCTCTGTATTTTTTGTCCTTTTCCAGTAAACATACTTCCAAATATTTTTCCAGTTCTTCTTTTTTTACTACATCGTTTTTTAGGTGGCTAAGGAAAGTGTTTTTATCTGGAAAATTTATTTTTTGAGATCCATATTTAATGTTACGTCCTTTTAGTGTCACATCTGTTCTTTGGTTTATTTTCTCTAACTGATTCTCCTTTTTTAAATAATCCAACATATCTTGGTCAAAATTACGAGGAAATCCCTGATCTTTAAGAGTTTTGTAGAAATTTTTATATAATTCAGGATCATCCAAGCAAAGATTCTGCAAAAAATCGACTACATTTACAGTTGAAAATGACTGAACTTGTTCTGTGTCAAATGGTGGCTTTTTTATATCACGATTAATAAACTCAACCGTTTGATTATTAATCCAACAAATAGTTGATGAAAGATTCTTATATATTACAACATTTCGCTGTTCATTATCTTTATTATTATCCTGTTTGAGTCGGTTAGCTACGCATTTTTTGATTTTCCCGTCCTCATAAAAGTCATTCGCATAGAGAAGCGTGAAACACGAAATATATGCTTGGCATGATCTTGAATAACTTTGAATTATTTCTGTATATGAAACTTTTTCTTCGTTATTCAGATAGGCAAATCCCTCATCAGAATCATCAATTTTGTTATGCGAATTATTGCTGTTTTTTAAAAAAGTATCTACTGTTGAAAGGTAAAAATATTTTTCTGCTATCACTTCAGAAGCGTTTGGAGTGAATTTGATAACACCTTGTAAATTATTAACAGTCATAGTTGGAACCTTCTTTCCTGATTAATTGTAGCATTAAAAAAACTGCTAACCAATTTGGCTAACAGTCACTGCCCCGCGCAAGTATTAAGTCACTGGAAACAGTGGCTTTTTTTGTTATATTTTTTGGCTTACCAATTGGCTTACTTTTACTGAAAAAAGATGACATCTAATGACAACAATATTTGCGGTTAAAGTACAAAAAAACCAGTAATCACGGTGTTTTTGACACTGCATGAAAACTGGTTAATGGTTTATGATGGGCAGTCAGGGGATCGAACCCTGGACCCACGGATTAAGAGTCCGTTGCTCTGCCAGCTGAGCTAACTGCCCATAACTCAACAAAAAATATAATATCATGAATTCTGAGTTCTGACAACACTATTTTGTGTTTTTTTTCAAAAAAGCGCAAATTTTTGCTGAATTACCTATGAAAACGGTTACCGTAATTATCAGAGTATTTCCCGGGAAATACTACGGCCACGCGGATTGGCAATCAAAGAAAGCCAACCCTATTTGTGATATACTAAAAACAGTGTTGAATTTTATTTCAACCGACCTGACGCGAGAAAAGTGACCTTTTCTCGTAATTAATCGTGAACCACCTTAAAATTGAAATGTAAACCTGTTTTCCCCTAAGGAGGAAGAATCGTTATGAAAAAAATCTTAGTTGTTGATGATGAAAAACCAATCTCCGATATTATGAAGTTTAATTTGACTAAAGAAGGCTATGAAGTTCACGTCGCCGCTGACGGTGAGGAAGCCTTGCAAAAAGTCGATGAAGTCCATCCTGACTTGATCCTCTTAGACTTAATGTTGCCGAAGATGGACGGTCTGGAAGTCGCCCGACAAGTCCGGAAGAATTATGACATGCCAATCATCATGGTTACGGCTAAGGACTCTGAATTGGATAAAGTCCTGGGACTGGAACTCGGTGCCGATGATTATGTGACTAAGCCGTTCTCAAACCGCGAGTTAGTGGCTCGGGTCAAGGCAAACTTACGGCGGCAAGGTGCGCCAAGTGCGCAGCCAGCCGAAGTCGAAGAGAATTCAGATATCGAAATCGGTGATTTAGTCATCCATCCCGAGGCTTACATGGTCTCCAAACGTGGTGAAAACATTGAATTGACGCATCGTGAATTTGAATTACTACATTACTTAGCCCAACATATTGGTCAAGTGATGACGCGTGAACACTTGTTGCAGACGGTCTGGGGCTACGATTACTTTGGTGATGTCCGGACCGTTGATGTGACCGTACGACGGTTGCGTGAAAAAGTTGAAGATAATCCGAGTCACCCGAAATGGCTGGTGACTCGGCGGGGTGTGGGTTACTACCTCCGCAATCCAGAAAACGAGTAGAGGTTGCTAAACCGTGTTGAGATTTAAACGGAAAAATTTTTTTAAAACGATTAATTTTAAAATCGCGCTAGTCTTTGCCTTACTATTACTAATTACGTTGGAAATCGTTGGGGCGATCTTTGTGAAACAGCTGGAATCGCGTAACATTCAAGATTTCAAACAGTCTGTTCAAATTCCAACTTATATTGACAACTCGCTAGCGGAACAATTGACCGTTAACAATACGAGTAAAGCCAATGGTCAGATTAAGACGATTCTTTCCAACTATAATAATACGAATGTTGACGAGATTCGGGTCGTTGACAGCAAGGGGACGATTCGCGGGACCAGTGACGTTAATGATCAATCGATCGTCGGTCAAAAAACAACGGACCGGAACGTGAAGAACGCAATTTATAACAATCGAACTTACACCAAGAGTACCTATGATACGCAGAATAATGGTCGTTACTATATTTCAATCGTGCCACTGTATAGCTCCAACTCGACTGGGAACAGTAGCCAGTTAGTCGGGGTCTTGTATGTCCGTGCGAATATGAAGTCGGTCTATAGTACGATCAACAACATCATGGGGATCTTTGTGATTGCCTCGTTAGTCGCGATGCTGTTAGGACTAGGGATTGCCATCATTATTGCCCGGGCAATAACGCGACCGATTGAAGAAATGAAGCAACAAACCCAGCGAATCGCGCGTGGCGACTATGCGGGCCAAGTGCGTGTCTATAGTGATGACGAACTGGGCCAATTGGCGAAAGCCATCAATAACTTATCGATTCGAGTCGAGGAATCGCAAGAATCGACTGAAGCGGAACGGCGGCGTTTGGACAGTGTGCTCTCCCACATGAGTGATGGCGTTATTGCGACTGACCGCCGCGGTAACATTATGATCATTAATGAAACGGCCTCGGACTTTATGGACGTGACCGCTGAGAAGGCGATTGGGAGTTCGATTTTAGACGTCCTCAAGATTCGTGACGACTATTCGTTACGTGACTTGATTGAGAATCAGGACGAATTAATGTTAGACCTCTCTTCTAATGAGCGTGATTTGATTCTGAATGCTTACTTCTCACTGATTCAGCGGGAATCTGGCTTCATTAGTGGCTTGGTCTGCGTGCTCCACGACGTCACGGAACAACAGAAGATCGATAATGACCGCAAACAGTTCGTTTCCAACGTCTCACATGAATTGCGGACGCCGCTGACGAGTTTGCGGAGTTATATTGAAGCATTGAGTGACGGGGCATGGAAGGATCCAGAAGTCGCCCCGGGCTTTTTGAAGGTGACACAAGAAGAGACGGACCGGATGATTCGCATGATCAATGAACTCCTGAGCCTGTCACGGATGGACTCCGGAACGACCCGTGTTGACATGGAGCTGGTTAATATCAACGAGATGTTCAACTATGTTCTGGACCGATTCGATATGATTTTGAAGAAGGATGACAATCCGGCGAAGTATTACACGATCAAACGAGAATTTACCAAACGAGACTTGTGGGTCGAAATCGATACCGATAAGTTCACCCAAGTCCTCGACAACATTATGAACAATGCCATCAAGTATTCACCAGATGGTGGCGTCGTCACTTGCCGCTTGTTGGAGACGCATAACCAGGTCATCATTAGTATTTCTGACCAAGGCCTGGGGATTCCACGAGCAGACCTCAACCACGTCTTTGACCGTTTCTTCCGCGTGGATAAAGCGCGGTCGCGTGCTCAAGGTGGGACTGGGCTTGGTTTGGCGATTTCGAAGGAAGTTGTCCAGATGCTAGGCGGTCGCATTTGGGTCGATAGTGTTGAAGGTAAGGGGTCGACGTTCTACATTTCCTTGCCGTACGAACCTTATGAGGAGGAGGACCTTTGGGATGACGACTCACAAGATTAGACGATTTATCTTACCCGTACTATTGACGCTTTTGATTCTATTAAGCGTGGTCTTATCCATGTACATCTGGCTAAATCCCTCGCGTTATGAACACGAAAGCAAGGTCAGTACGGCTTCATCGAACTCCTCGTTAACCACCCGGACGATCGATGATATTTATTTACCGACCCAGTTGATTTACACGAATAGTCAGGGCAAGCAGTCCCTGTTGATCAATAAAAATGTTAGTTTAGTGAGCCAGTTTAGTGAGCAGTTGCGAAAGTGGGATGCGCGGAGTATCTCCAAAGTGCGCATCTCGTCAGCCAAGAGCTATCAAGCGCTGCTGAATGGCGAAGATTCATACGTCTTGAATTTCCCGGATAGCATCACGGTCAGCCTGTTTAATACGGTTTTTAAGCAAAATTTGAATAGTTTTCGGTCTTCAGAATTCAGTCGGATCGTGATTCCGGTCAATGATACCAATCACATCTACTTTCTGAATGATGACCATCACGAAATCTACAGTGTGCGTTTGAAGCATAAGTCGCTGAAGTCTTTAAAACGGGTCTTGTCGACGGATAAGGTCAAGCAGATCGCGGTCAAGATGTCTTACGGCAATGGCGAAGCGCATATCAACTATCCGAAGCAAGTGACGATGCAACACTATAGCTACTTGATGAGTAAGGCGGCGGCTAGTGAAATCGCCAACCGGTTGTTAGATGCGGATGGGAACTCGACCGTTTCGGTGCATAATCGCAATGGCAAACAAGAGTACACCACCGGTAGTTACAAGCGGATGACGGTCGATTCCAAGCTCGGCACGGTTTACTTTGAGGACTATAGTGATTCGGGCACGACCCGGAACTTATCGCTGACGAGTCAGTTAAAGAAGAGTTTTAATTTGTTGGCTAGTCTCGGCGTGGCGATGGATAATATCCGCTATTATGGATTTGACGCCACGAGTAATAGCGTCATCTATCGAAGTTACGTTGAAGGGTTCCCAATCTTTAATCAGACCGAGAATGGTGACGTGCGGATTCAGCTGACGTCTAACGGTTTGGACCGTTACTACTTCTCCTTGTACAGTTTACAAGTGCCAGTCCCAACGACGGGCAAGAAGCAGGCGGTAACCTTACCAAGTTCGACGAGCGTCTTGAAACAGTTGAAGGCCGCGGGCTACAAAGATAGTAAAATCGGCAGCATCGAATTGGGGTATGAATGGACGCAAAACAAGTCATCCAAACTCGTGATCGATTTGACGCCGACGTATTATGTCTACTATAACGGCAGTTGGCGGACTTATACGTCGATGTTGAGTGGATCTTAGGAGGTGGCCGCATGAATTTTCGGAGAATTGAGTGGATCTTCTTACTCGCATTCGTCGTCCTCGATATCTTTCTAGGTTACATGTTCGTTCAGACGAGTTCCAAGTCAACGAAAACGACCGGTGATACCGCGACCACGGTGATTCGTGAGATGCGCTCTGATAATATTAGTTTCAAAGATCCAGACACACACGAAGGCACCGGCTACTACATTGCGGGCAGTAATGAGAGTGGCCTCAAGCAATCGTTGAGTCAGTTAACTGAACAGTCTGCGCGGGTTCAAAGTAGTGGCAAACTAACCAGCACGCTGCGGGCAACGACCACCATCGATACGAGTAAACCCAAATCAGATTTGACGACTTTCATGAAGCAACGTACCAACGTGATTCATGGGTCGGAATACGTGTATGATGCGGACTTATCGTCCAATGGTGACTATGTGTTTGTCCAAAAGGTTGCGGATGGTGAGATCTTAACGGCCGCCGGGCAAGTGCACCTGTTTGTCAACAAAGAAAAACAGCTGACCGGCTATACGCAGACCTACGTGGCGAATGTCAAAACGTTGCGTGAAAAAGCGGTCACCATTAGTGAGAAAAAGGCGCTGGTGGCGCTGTATCAGTATAACCAAGTCTCCAGTAGTTCACGGATCGTGTGGGCCAAGCTTGGGTATTCACGCCTGCTGAAGCTAAAAGACAGCAGTGTCTACGTGCCGACGTGGATTTTTGCCGTTCGTAGTAAGAACAGCTCCAATGTGAGCTTGCACCGCATCAATGCCTTTACGGGTTCGTCGATGAAAAATAGTAATTCCGCCACGACCAGCAGTCTGGATACGACCGCTGGGATGGTCTGGAATATCGTAGAATAAACGCACAGTCAAGCAGGTCTTACGCGTGATTGTGTCATAAAGAAGGGGTCCCGCAATCTATGGGATTCGTTGCGCCGGACAAACGGTAATCAGATATAGCTGGTTACTGAGGTGTTGCGGCTGGTGGCGAATCTCAGGTTGGTGGGGCTTTTTTGTTTAGAAGCGGCTAGCTATTTGTTTTGAGCAGACCGCGACTATTCGGAGACGGGCGTTTTAATGCAATCAGCGGGCCAGCCGATCCAATGCTAGTCCGGAGCCTTGACGCGCGCGTTTGACCCGGTAGCCAGCGTCGCAACAGGTCGTTCACTTTTCAAGCCTGCTAAAAGCGTGTATCATGTAAAGATAGTAATGGATTTCAGAGATAGGAAGAGCCTAAATAATGGTATTAAAATTAGCAACGGATGATATGAAAGTAAGTATTCTGGCGTCGGGCAGTACCGGCAATGTGACTTACATTGAAACGCCAGAACATAAAGTGTTGGTCGATGCGGGGCTAAGCGGCAAAAAAATCGCGAATTTGATGGCGTCGATTGGCCGCGATATTAATGAAGTCGATAGTCTCTTCATTAGTCATGAGCATACTGACCACTGTCACTCAGCGGGAATCCTCGCCCGGAAGTACGGGTTAGATATTTATGCCAACCAGGGGACGTGGGATGCCATGGCTCACAAAATTGGCAAGGTCCCTGCTGAGCTATGCCACGTTTTTGACCCCGATACGACTTTGGACCTCGGGGACCTCGACGTGGAATCCTTTAGTGTCTCGCATGATGCGGCCGAACCACAGTTTTATGAACTGCACCATGCTGGGAAGTCGTTTGTCATTATTACCGATACCGGCTACGTTTCAGAGCATGTCGAAGGGGTCATTCGTGACGCGGACGGCTACTTATTCGAATGCAACCATGACTTGGAGATGTTGCGGATGGGCCGCTACCCATGGCCGTTGAAGCAGCGCATCATCGGTGATGAGGGCCATTTGTCCAACGAAGATGGCGCTAACGCTTTGATGGATGTGATCGGTCATCGGACCAAACGAATTTACTTAGGACATCGGAGTCAGGATAACAACCTGAAATCATTGGCTCATTTGACAGTGGCTTCAATGATGACTGAGCACGATTTTGGCGTGGAACATGATTTTCAGTTATACGATACTGACCCAGAAAAAGCGACGAAGTTAATCACGCTATAGGCTAGCTTTAATGTTTCGCAACGCTTCGATCATAAAAAAATCACACTTTTTCGCTAAAATAGACTTAAAATCAGCATTAGTAGGGAGGGATCGCGTTTCGACGCGCAATTATGGCTAACAAATCATTAATTAAAGTCGCAGTAACGGCACTAGTTGCTGGACTCATCGGTGGTGGTGTTGCATATGGAGGTATCACTTATTTCCAAAACAACAATATTGCGACCTCATCAACTAGCGTACCAACTGGCTCGAACAAATCAGGGTCAACTTCAACCACGAACGTGAAGGTCAACGTCAGCTCACAGGCAACCAAGGTGTTCCAGAACAACAAGGCAGCCGTGGTCTCAGTGATCAACTTGCAAAAGCAAAGTTCAACGAGTGGCTGGAGCGGCATTCTTGGTGGCGATGATTCATCAGGCAGCGACAGTTCTTCGAGTTCAGATTCGAGTTCTAGCAAACTGGAAGAATACAGTGAAGGCTCTGGTCTGATTTACAAGAAGAGCGGTAGCGCAGCCTACATCGTCACGAATAACCACGTTGTTAGCGGCTCAAACGCGATTCGGGTTATTTTGAGTAACGGAACCAAGCTGACGGCTAAAATCGTCGGAACCGACTCTGTAACCGACTTAGCGGTGCTGAAGATTAATTCTTCAAAGGTCACGAAGACGGCTAGCTTCGGTAACTCCGACAATATCAAGGTTGGTGAAACGGCCTTGGCAATCGGGTCACCGATGGGATCTAATTACGCCACGACCTTGACGGAAGGGATTATTTCCGCGAAGAAACGGACCGTGGCGACGACGAACACGTCTGGACAGACGACTGGTTACGCAACGGTTATTCAAACGGATGCTGCCATCAATTCTGGGAACTCAGGTGGGCCGCTGTTCAACATTGCGGGCCAAGTCATCGGGATCAACTCGATGAAGCTGGCTTCGGATAATTCCGGCACGAGCGTTGAAGGGATGGGCTTTGCTATTCCAAGTAACGAAGTCGTTAAAATCATCAACGAGTTAGTGAAGAATGGTGAAGTTGTTCGGCCAGCCTTAGGGGTTGCGACCTACAACGTGGCTAATATCTCCGCTAGCGACCGCTCATCAGTATTGAAGTTGCCATCAAGCGTGAAGAAGGGTGTCGTTATCATGAAGACGTACTCAGGCTCACCGGCTAAGACGGCTGGTTTGACCAAGTACGACGTGATTACGGAACTCGGTGGTAAGAAGGTCACGAACCTCGCCACATTACGGAGTGCTTTATACGCACATTCCGTCAACGATACGGTAACGGTCAAGTATTATCATGACGGTAAGCTGAAGACGACGTCGATGAAGCTAACAGAAACTACCAAAACGTTAAATAAACAAAGTAACTAGTAAATGAGATTTTCA